>JARIAU010000051.1 GCA_029257695.1 Oscillospiraceae bacterium | reverse complement strand
GGCAGAAGCAGCGGGAGTTTGAGGTGGTGACCACCGGTATGGCGGAAGGCATTGTGCTGCTCAATCGTCAGCATACGGTGCTGAGCCTGAATGCCGCTGCCCGACGACTCTTTGCTGCCGATGACTCCTGCGTGGGCAAGCCAATTCAGTCTGTGAACCGCAGTCCGGAGCTGCAGGAACTGCTGAACCAAGCAGATCAGGGACACCACGGAGAAACTGTGCTGCCCTTAGCCGGGCGAAGCTATCAGCTGGAGGCCAGTCCGATTCGATTTGACGGAGAAGTGTCCGGCACGGTGCTGCTGCTGTTGGATGTGACCGAAAAGGAGCGGGTAGAGCAGATGCGCCGGGAGTTCACGGCCAATGTTTCGCACGAGTTGAAAACACCGCTGCACACCATTTCCGGCTGTGCAGAACTGATGAGCCATGGTATGGTGAAGCCGGAGGATATGGATACCTTTTCCGACCGTATTTACACCGAGGCCCAGCGGATGATTCATTTGGTAGAGGACATCATCAAGCTGTCCCGCTTGGACGAAGGAGCCGCAGACATGGAGTGGGAGCCGGTGGACCTCTATGGCGTGGCTCGGGATACCGTGCACCGCTTGGAACCGGTGGCGGCAAAGCGGAAGGTATCCCTTTCCGTGGAGGGCGGCAAGGCGGTGCTGTTGGGGATTCCACAGTTGCTGCAAGGAATTGTGTACAATCTCTGCGACAATGCCATTCGCTACAATCGCTCCGGCGGGCAGGTCTGTGTTACGGTGATGTCAGAGGACGAAACCGTGTGCCTGACGGTGTCCGACACGGGGATCGGAATTCCGGAGGAGCATCAGGAACGGATTTTTGAGCGGTTTTATCGGGTGGACAAGAGCCACTCCAAGGAAATGGGAGGGACCGGCTTGGGATTATCCATCGTCAAGCATGCGGCAAGGCTCCACGGCGCCGAATTGACGCTGCACAGCACACCGGGGGAGGGCACCACTGTGGTGGTCCGCTTTCTCAACTCAAAACAATGAACTGTGAGGTTTGATATAAAATGGAAGAATTAAGATCGAAAAAAGGCTTTATCTGCGACATGGACGGAGTCATTTACCATGGGAACCAGCTTCTGGATGGAGCAAAGGAGTTTGTGGAATGGCTGTATCGGGAAAATAAGCAGTTTTTGTTCCTGACCAACGCCTGCAGCCGTTCCCCCAAAGAATTGCAGCTGAAACTGCACCGGATGGGGCTGGACATCAGCGAAGACCACTTTTACACCAGTGCGCTGGCCACGGCAAAATTCCTGCAAAGCCAGGCGCCCGGCTGCAGTGCCTATGTGATCGGAGATCACGGGCTGTTCAATGCCCTCTATGACTGCGGGATTACCATCAACGAAGTGGACCCGGACTATGTGGTGGTAGGAGAGACGGCGGGATATTGCTATGAGCACATCAGCCGAGCGATGAATCTGGTCAATCGGGGCGCCCGATTGATTGCAACCAATTCGGATATGACCGGACCGGTGGAAGGCGGCTTTGCGCCGGCCTGTCGGGCCTTGGTGGCCCCCATTGAGGCGACCACCGGAAAGAAGGCCTACTATGTAGGAAAGCCCAATCCCCTGATGATGCGCACCGGTCTGGAAATTTTGGGGGTCCACTCCAAGGAGGCGGTCATGATCGGGGACCGCATGGATACGGACATCATTGCCGGTATTGAAACCGGTCTGGATACGGCGCTGGTACTGACCGGTGTTTCCACCCGGGAAAGCCTGACGGAGTTCCCTTACCGCCCCAGACTGGTGCTGAACAGCATCGGAGATATTCCTAGTTGAATGACGCAAAAAGGAAGCAAACCAACACAGAAGCCGCAGCCAGTCTGCGGCTTCTGTGCGCAAAAACAACCAATTTTTCGGGCGGGAAGCGGAGCAATTTCGGGGGCTTTTTTGATTGACAATTTAGGTCAAACTTATATAATTAACTTTGTTAATTGATGAAGGAGATGGAAGCGATGCAACAAATGTGGCTGCACATGCTTGCCTGTCAGCAGGAGCTGCACCGATTTTCCCGGGCCATGCTTGCACAGGGCCAAAAGCAAACCCTGACTGCCAGTGAACTGGAGCTGCTGTCGCTATTGTATCGGAAGGACGAAGAGTCCACCCCGCTGGCACTGAGTCGGCAAAGCGGCATGAAAAAGGAAGCGGTGAGCCGCAGCCTGAAGCAGCTGTATGCAAAGGGCCTGATTGAAAAGGAACGATCTCCGCAGGATGAACGGAGCTATGTCCTTTCTTTGACGGAGCGGGGCAGAAGTGCGCTGCGGGACAATTACGGGTTGCTGCTCCAGCCGCTGTATGATTTGCAGCGTGCCATGGGGGAGGACTTTGACCGGCTGTTCGGATTGATTGCCGAGGCCAATGACCGCATGGAGCAGGCTCGAAAGTGAGAAACAGATCCGTTGTTGAATGGAGGAATTTTGTTGCGTTTTTATGATATGTTGCAGCTGGACCCCGGAACGCTGAAAAAGAAGATCCGATCCGCTGAGCTGCCGAAGGAACGGCATAAGCTGACGGCAGCCATGATTGTCCGCGCGATCTTGATTGTGATCTTTGCGGTTCTTATCATTTCGCCGGTGGCAACTGTATTTGGGCCGGAGAACAGTCCGATGGGCGTGGCGCTGTTTTGCATTCTGCTGGGGATCCGCTTTGTGGACTTTGGCTACCGGATTCAAGATTCCATGATCAACTTTGCAGTGGTGCTGCTGTTGCTGGTGTTTGCACCGGTGGCGGCAGCGAATGTGAATGTGGTGCTGTCTATGCTCATTCACATTACTGCGTTCTTCACCATTTTGTTTATGACCAGTGATCGGCCTGAATTGGGCAATGCCGGCTTGTACAACTTTGCGTACATTTACCTGTCCGGCAATCCTGTGACGGGAGCGTTGCTGGGCAAGCGGCTGGCACTGGCTTTTGTGGGTTATGTGCTGTGCGGAGCCATCCTGTTTGCAAAGCACCGCAAGAACCATCAAAATGTGCGGTTTGTGGATAAGGTGAAGCAGTTCCGTTTGGCCGACCGGAAGATGCAATGGCTGCTGCAACTGGCGATGGGCGTGGGTATCATTCTGGCACTGGGCAATGCGCTGAATCTGCCCCGCATGATGTGGGCAGCCTTTGCCTGCGGCTCCATCGTGGGTTGTTATTCTGCCGGTGCGGCGGAAGCGAGAGCCCGTGCAGTGCAGCGCTTTGTGGGCATTTTGATCGGCTCTGCCATTTTCTTTGTGTTCTATCCTCTGATGCCTGCGTCTGTCCAGTCGCTTTTTGGCCCGATTGGAGGACTGTGTCTGGGTCTGTGTACGAAGTACCGTTACCAGACGGCCTGTAACTGCCTGGGGGCACTGTTTATGGCAGCCGGACTCTACGGTGTGCAGGGATCTGTGGTGCTGCGTTTGGCGCAGAACTTCGTGGGTCTGATCTTCGGTCTTGTGTTTCTTGTGGCATTTCAGAAGGTGATGAGCCTCTGTTTTTCCGAGAAAAAGGCGGAAACCCCGACGGCACAGACAGAATAAAGAGAGAAAAAAGACCGTTTTGAGCAGCTGCTCAAAACGGTCTTTTTGATTGAGGGGCAATGTGGCATAAAATTGGAACGGCTGTTTAGAACCATGTAAGCAGCATACCATCCAACAGAGCAACGACCAAAAAGAGAAGCGCACCTCGCACAAACGAATGAATATGAGTTTTGGGGTCCTGATACAGCTCGGGGCGATGCTCTGTACCGGAAAAGCGGATGCGAGGGGTATGTCGCCACCAAAGCAGGTCGATCACAAGCAAATCAAAGCAGTTCAAGAGTTCCCCCATAAGGAACACCGTAAGAAAGTTTCTGAAAAAGGAATCTGTACGCAAGAAGCTGCAAAGAATCAAAAAGAGTGGGGTGTAAAGCAGTAAATTCAACCCAAAGGTTCGCAGGGGGGACGAGGGGGAGATATGTGCGGCAAATGCGGGATTTGCTTTGATTTGCTGCTGTACACGCTCCGGATAAGAGGATAAATTTTTTAGATTTTTTGCATCCGTTCCGGTTCCGAGGATACACAGCCCCCAAAAGACCAGACACAAAAGCAACCATTCGATTACAAAAAGCATAGCATTAAGGCTCCTTCTTCCTAGGCGGACAAGGGATACAACGGTTCACCTGCCGGCAGTAGTCTTGGTACTTCGATCCATAGCGTTCAGCGAGCCAGACTTCTTCCGTGCGTTTGAGCAGAAGCGTCATTAAAAAAGGATAGACTGGGGCCAACAGCAACAGCAGCAGATTTTCGCTCCAGAGGAGCAGCCCCCACATGGCCAGCATAAATGCAGAATAAATCGGATTTCTGACCCAAGCATACGCACCCGTGGTGACCAACTCATTTTCCCGGATGTGTTTGCGGATGTTCATGGTGACCGCAGCGTTAAACCAAAGCAAGACTGCGGAGATGAGGCAAAATCCGGCGAATAGCTTGGCCGGAAGTACGAGGAGCGGCAGACGAATGACCGGCAGCATACCCATATGGTTTGCAATCAGTCCGGCGGCAGTCAAGCCAATAATCGCTGCGCTATAGAAAGGGCCGATTCCGTATTGTGACATCGGTTGTTTGTGTGCCATCGTCAGTACCTCCTTTAGTTAGTTTATACTAACAATAAGATAGCATAGGAATGGGAATATGACAAGAGGGCAGTGAAGCCGCAGTCCATAAAAAACGACGGTATCGTTCCCTGATAGGAGCGATACCATCGTTTGAGATGTTCCATTCTGTTGAGGCGGAGAAGTGCTTATGCGTGCGTTTCTTCCAAAAAGTGCTTTTTCAAGATTGCCTTGGCCAGCAGAGAACCGATCCAGGCGGCCACTGCGACGGCAAGCAGCAAAACAAGGCATTTCCAGGACTGAATCATGTTGGCGGCGGCCAGAACATTCTGGTTTGCGCCTTGGGCGGCCATTGCTTCCGCATCGGCAAAAAAGCTCTTATATGCAATCACATAGGGATATACGGTTCCGCCAATGGCACCGAGTACCTGTGTGACGATATAGCTGATGCAGACCCCCTTGGAATTTCCATACCGGAACTTGGCCATGATCCCTTCTGCAAGAAGGCCTGCCAGCACATAAAAGAGAATGTACGGCAGGTAGAACCCCATGATGCCTCTGATGGTGCAGTAAATGAGGAATGCGCCCCGTTTGGGGACCTTCATCGAAATCACATAAAAGACAACGCCTTCCAAGAGGGCGAAAAGCACGGGCATCGCAAGAATCGTAATCGGACTGATGTAGAAAAAGGAGCCCGCCATAAAAATGATTACATTGATCAGGGTCAATAGGGTAATGGTAATGATGTCTTTTCGTTTGAGCGTTTGGTTTTTCATAATGGTTCCTCCATCGTTTTATAGGTTTGATAAGACCAATCCACACACGGTTGATGCCACAAGAAGGACCGTCAGGACAAGATCCCAACCGCAAAAATGCAGCTTTACATAGGAAGCTCTTTTGCGATGCAAGGCAATCCCTCTGGTTTCGGCGGATGCAGAAAGGCTTTCTGCAATTCGAATGACACGGAACATCATGGGAACAAGGATGTGTTCAAAATACTGCGGTAAGCGGGACACCGCTTGCCGCCCTCCGCCGGGTCCATTTCTGGTCTGAATGGACTGCTTCATCATGGAAAGATCTTTGCACAACACCGGAAAGAAGCGAAACACAACACTTGTAATCATGATTGCTTTTTCCGGGCAATGACAGGTTCGCAAGGCCGCACTCAACCGGGCAGTATCTCCGTGTTCGGCCACTGCGGTCAGTGCAAGGCAGACTGGAAAAAAGCGTGGGAAATAATGGACCACAAACAGGAAAATGGATTGTGGAGCCAGAAAATAGCCCAGGAAAATGGCTGCGTAAAGCAGAGAATATGAAAGTGCTGTGGTATACCGCTGTTCGTACAGCGTTAAGATCAGACAGGAAACAGTAACACTTGTAATGAGTATCGGATCAGTCGCAAGACTGACCAAAAGCGCTGCAAGCAGATACAGGAACTTCACTCTAGGATCACAAAGGCGCTTGCATTTTTTCTTCCGGAAGGACTGTTTGGGTTCCGAAAGGCGGAATTCGGTTTCCATATACCGGGAAAGCTGCTGGATCGTGTCCGTTTGGTAGAAATCAAAGGTTTGCACCACCTGTCCTTCAGAAATGCAAAGACAGCGCCCACAGGCTTTGGAAATCAACTCCAGATCATGAGTAATCAGAAAGATAAGCTTGCTGTGTCGCATTTCGTTGATCAAATCAACGCAGCATTGCAGGCTTTCTTCATCCAAGCCTGCGGTTGGTTCATCCAGAACCGCAATCGGCTTCGGCGAAAAGTAAGCAAGCAAAAGGACGAGTTTTTGCATCTGCCCCCCAGAGAGCGAGAAAGGATGCCTGTTTCTGCATTCCCAAAGGGAGAAGGCTTTGAGCTTTTCTTCTATTTCGGCGTTTAACTGCGGTGTTGCCGTTCTGCCATACAGCAGCTCATTCCAGACAGAATTGGTAAAGAACTGAAATTCCGCCTCCTGCAGGATGAAAATACTCTTTTGCCTCCGCATTTTCGAGGATTGGGGTTGGTCATTCCAGTAAAAGGTACCGCCGCAGGGCCGATAAAGTCCGGCAATCAGCTTGCCCAGCGTTGTTTTTCCGCTGCCATTGGAGCCAATGAGACCAATGACCTCTCCGCTCCTTGCTTCAAAGGAGAGGTGATCCAAAAGAAGTGAACCGTGCTTATGATAGGAAAACGCAATGTTTTCTGCCTTGAGCCGCAGCGGCGGTTCTGGATTGATTTTTGCGGGGAGATCCGCGTCAATCTGGTTCAGATCCAACACACGGAGGGCCATTTTTTGCAGATCCTCTTGGGACAGCCGCAGCATTTCTTCCTTTGGATAGCGTGCCGTCCGCTCTCCGTGTTCCATCACCCAGTATTCATCCGCAATCTCCCGCAGATAATAGAGCCGATGCTCATTGATGAGCAGTGTTGTTCCACGCCGTTTTAGCGCAGCAAGGACACGTGCAAGTTCCCAAACCGCTGCGGCATCCAGATTTGCGGTCGGTTCATCCAACAGTAAAATGCTTGCATCAAGTGCCTGCGCCGACAAAATTGCGACCAGCTGTCGTTCTCCGCTGGAAAGTTCAAACACATTTCGTCCCTTGAGTTGTTCCAATCCGAATTCGGAGAATGCCGCATCGACACGCCTTGCCATCTCCGCCTGAGAAAAGCCGTAGTTTTCCAGTGCAAACGCAACCTCGGAGGTGCTGTTGGTCGTATAAAATTGACTGCGTGGGTCTTGAAATACCGAAGCCGCATCTTCCCCCACAGCTCCAATGGACCGGGCGGAAGTGTCTTGGCCGTCAATATAGCAGCAGCCTTCAAACGTCCCTTCATAAAACTCGGGAATCAGGCGATTGATGCACCGAAGAAGCGTGGATTTTCCGCACCCACTTGCCCCGCATAAAACGATGCAGCGCCCAGAGTCGATGGAGCCACACATCTTCTGGAGTGCCTTTTGCTTGGCGCCATCATAAGTAAAGGTCAAATCAAACCGTATGCGTTCCTTCTCGTCATACTCCATAGGCGGGTTCTGTCCTTTCTAATGGGTTAGCGAAAGCTAACCAGCTTCTTGTAAAAAGTCGCAGCCAGGGTTGTTTGTCTGCGACACATACGCCCGAAGCAAGGTTGCCGGGCGATTGTTCTTAATAAAATAACATCGTTATCAATAACGATGTTATTTTACATCCGGTTTGAAGGTTTGTCAAGCAATTTTGGCCGCCGGTTTGAGAGAACAGAGGAACAGGGAGGAGGAAAAGCGCTGTTTTAGCAGCGCTTAGGACAGCGGAAACGGGGGATGCACAGGAATTTTCTGGAGCATAGAAAACGACCGCCGGCACAGCCGGCGGTCGTTCCATTTGGTCTTAGAGCATTGAAGCACGCAATTCCTCGGGGGTTTTGGAGCTAATCAGGCTGACCGGCACATCAAATACCGTGCGGCAGCCCTGTTCTCCGGCTTGTTTCATACGGTAAGCCGCACGGGCATAGGCCACCAGTACGCTGCTGGTAAATTCCGGGTTGGAGTCCAAGTGCAGGCTGAACTCCACCACCTGCCCGTGCTCTTCCTCCCAGCCGGTGCGGCCGCTGTGGAGCACACTGCCGCCATGGGGCAGGGCTGCGTGGTTTCGGGCCATTTCTTCGGCAGAGATAAAGTGGACGGTGGTGTCATAGTCGGCAAAATAATTGGGCATCTCTTTGATTTCTCGCTCCACCCGGGCGGGGTCGGCCCCTTCCTTCAGCACCACATAGCATTCACGAGTGTGCTTCTGGCGTGTGGTCAGCTCCGGCCCGGAGCCGCTGCGGACGGCATCCATCGCGGCCGGAACCGGAACCGTATACTGACGGGCGTCCTGCACACCCTCCACCCGTCGGATGGCATCGGAGTGCCCTTGGCTGACGCCCTTGCCCCAGAAGGTGTAACCCTTACCGTGGGGCAAAATGGAAGCGGCATAGGTGCGGGCCAGAGAGAATAGGCCCGGATCCCAGCCCACTGAAATAACGGCCACTGTGCCGGAGCGGCGGCAGGCGGCATCCACGGCAGCAAAGTGCTCCGGGATGTGGGCATGGTTGTCAAAGCTGTCCACCACAGCAAACCACTGGGCAAACTCGGGCGTCTGGACGGGCAGATCGGTGGCAGAGCCGCCGCACAGGATCAGAACATCCACCTCATCCTTGTGCAGCTGGGCGTCACCGGCGGAATACACGGGAACATTGGGAGTCAAGGGGTGAAGGGAGGACGGAGCTCGGCGGGTGAAAATGGCCGTCAGCTCCATGTCCGGATTCTGATGGACGGCACACTCGACGCCTCGGCCCAAGTTGCCGTACCCCATAATACCGATGCGAATACTCATAGCATATACCTCTTTCTTCGAGACCGTGCGGGTGATCGCTCAAAGGGCGATGCTCCGCAAATCAAACGGAATGGATGGGTGTATTATATCATAGAACTTCCGCTCCTGCACAGGAAAATATGTGCGAGAACCTTCGGGACTGAAACTGTATGGTGGCGGAAGAACAGCGGTGGTTATGACTCAAGTAACGATGCTGCACAACCAGAGCGACCGTGCCTGCTTGCCACCGCTTTCTTGATGCGCAATACGAAGTAAGAGAGGTAGATTAGGGAATAGGTGAAAATGCTGATTTGCGCATCCAGATGCCCTGTGGTTGCCGAAGGCATCAGCAAAAGCATGATATGCACATAGAGCAGGAGATAAAATACATAAGCCAGACGCTGAATGGCGATCCATCGTTTCGGCGAGATTTTAGAGCGGATCGTGGGAAAGGAAAGGATGGTCAGGGGAATCATAATCAGCAGCAGGAATACGGACAAATGGATGGCAACTATCTGTAGACCGGACATGGGAAGAGAAGGGCGGGCGACGGGAGAAGCATAGATTCGGATATATGTGATGGTGTGGCACAAGGTCAAAATTGCGGCCAAAATCGAAAGAGTTCCACGCAGAGGCATCCATATGCGTTTTAGTTTTCCGTTTGGCAAGGCACCTGCAAACATGACAATACACCAAAGAGCGGTGGCAAGGGTCCCTCGCCGGAAGAGGTCCAATATATAGGTATCCAGCCAAGTGGTTGCAGAGGGAACCGTCCAAAATCCCAGCAGGAGGGAAATCGCACCGGCCCCCAAGTAATAACGATATGGATGGTGCCTCAAAGAACTTCGCAATACAAAAGTAAGACTGACCGCAACAACAATGGAGAAGACAATTCGCATAAAAACCCTTTCTAGCCGGAGACAAGCCGGCGTTTGTGGTGTGTATAGCTGTTTGTTAGCGTAGGCTAACTTTTGTATAATAGCATACGCAGGACTATTTGTCATCTGTTATTTTGATTTGGTTGGATGACAGCAGAAATACAAAACAGCACAAGCATACAGGGGATGAGGACGATGAAGATAAACGGACGCCTTGTCCCAAACACCGAGCGGAAGGGAACAGACGATGTGTGCAATTTTTAGAAGGAAATCCTCCTGATTATGAAAAAGCATGTCCCTAAACGGATGAAAATCGGACAGAAAATGCCAATGCAGATTGCGTGTGTTGCTTAAATTTTGGTTTCGCTGTATATTTGAGATAATAAAGGTGAGGGTGAAAGAAAAAAGCAAAAAGAAAAAGCCGCACAAGGCGGCTTTTCATTCCACACACTGTGGTGCCGGAAATCCGGCGGTTGAAAAAAATGTTATTTGAACGCGTGATGTAGTCTGAACAGGTTTCAAACTACGCTCAGTTTAAGGCAGAAGAGAGGGATTGTCAAGTGGAGCAGAAGGATTATTTTATTGGTATTGATGCAGGTACCAGTTCTGTTGGTTGGGCGGTGACAGATCCGGCCTATCATGTCATAAAGAAACATGGAACGGCACTTTGGGGTGTCCGACTGTTTGAGGAAGCAGCTACGGCGGAAAAACGGCGGATGGCCAGAAGTGCAAGAAGAAATAGGGATCGAAAGGTGTTTCGACTCAAATTATTGAGAGAATTGTTTGCAGAAGAAATATCAAAAGTAGATCCGGCCTTTTATTTGCGTTTGGATGAGAGTAAATATTGGGAAAAGAAAGTCGATACAAAATATTGCCTGTTTTCCGATCCGCAATTCAATGACCGGGATTACCATAGACAGTATCCGACGATCTATCATCTCCGAGATGAACTGATGAAAAGTGATGCACCACATGATGTCCGTCTGGTTTACTTGGCTGTGTCACACCTGATCAAGCACAGAGGGCATTTCTTCCTGCAAATGGACGAAGATGTATCTCAGCCGGAATTTGGAGACGGGTGGACGGCCCTTGTGGAAGATTTGGAGACCATTCTGGGGGTTCACATTTCCTGTTGCGATCTGGACAAACTGCAACAGGTGCTATGTGACAAAATGACAGTACGGGAAAAACAAAAACAGCTGAAAAAATTAATCACGGTGTCAGATGCTCCGGATATGCCACCCTTCACCTGCATTCCGGATCTGCTCAGCGGCAAGACCTGCGATGTGTCGAAGTCCTTTGGGATCATGCTGGAAGGGGACGAGAAGAATGCGTTGAAGGTGTCGCTTTCCGGCGAAGATTTGTCAGATGAAGAGAAGATTGAGACATATCAAAAGCATCTGGAAGAAAAACTGCAGATTCTGGAAGATTTGAAGGTTTTGTATGATTGGGGAATCCTGGTTCATATTCTGCATGGCTCTGCCTCGATTTCGGAAGCTAAGGTTAAGTCCTATGAAAAGCACAAGTCGGATTTGAAGAAGCTGCAGAGGCTGATTCGCCGGGAATATCGGGAAAAATACGCAGAGGTGTTCCGGCAGAACAAAAAGAAGCTGGATAATTACAGCGCCTACACCGGACATTGTAAGGGAGTAAACGAACGGTATCGGTGCAATCGGGAGGCGTTCTATAAGTACCTGCAAAAGCTGCTGAAATCCAGCACCAGTGCCGATGCAAAGGAAATAATGAGTGAGATTGAGATTGGTACCTTCCTGCCGATGCAGCGCACCAATGAAAACAGCGTGATCCCATATCAGATGAATTTGGCGGAACTGAAGAAGATTTTGGATCAGGCAGCCGGTTATCTGCCCTTCCTGAATGAAAAGGATGAGGCGGGGTTGACGGTCCGGGAAAAGGTGGAAAGCCTGCTCACCTTCCGAGTTCCTTACTATGTGGGGCCTCTGGATCATCATATGGCCAAGGAAGGAACGCATTGGGCGGTCAAAAAGCATCCGGAACAGCGTGTCTATCCATGGAACTTTGAGGAAGTCGTTGATCTGGAGAAAAGTGCGGAAAGGTTTATGGAACAGCTCACCAACACTTGTACTTACTTGATTGGTGAAACGGTTCTGCCCAAAGATTCGGTTGCCTATGCCCGGTTTATGGTGCTGAACGAGCTCAACAATGTGACCATTTACGGACATCGACTGTCGGTGGATGTGAAACAACAAGTCTTCCTCGAGCTATTTTGCGGAAAGAATCGAGTGACCAGAAAAGCCTTCCTTGAATTCCTGCGGAAGGAGGGCCTCATCCACAAGGGAGAGGAGGAAGCTGTCGGCGGATTTGATGGAGAGTTCAAAGCCAGCTTAAAGGTGTGGAACCGGCTTAGAGCGATTTTTGGAGAGGATTTGCCGGATACAGAGCAGATGGATCAAATGATTTTGTCTGTTTTACTTCTCAAGCAGGAGCCGGAAATGCTGAAAAGCAGAATTACACGGCTGTATCCGTCCATTACTCCGTCCCAGTTAAAATCGGTGTGCAAACTTCCTTGCAGCGGCTGGGGCAGATTCTCACGGGAATTTTTGACTGGGTTAAAGGCGGATGTGCCTCAGTACGGAGGCTCTGATTGGAGCATCTTGGATGCGCTGTGGAATACCGATTGCAATTTAATGCAGCTGTTGTCTGGGGATATGCCCTATCAGGCGCTGATTGAGGCACACAATCGGGAATTGATGGGGGATGTAAAGCTGGATTATCAAACGGTGTCCGGTCTGTCTGCGCCTCCGGCCGTCCGTCGAACCGTGTGGCAGACCCTGCGGATCGTACAGGAGATCACACATATCATGGGAGGCGCACCCAAAAAGATTTTTGTGGAAATGGCCAGGGGTTCGGATGGGAGCAAACAAAAAGTATCCCGCAAAAAGCAGCTTAGCGACCTGTATCAGAAGATGGGGGAAGAAGGAGCGGAATGGTGCGAGAAATTGGATCAGTATGAGGATTCCAGACTGCGCCAGGACAAGCTTTATCTGTATTTTACCCAGATGGGCAGATGTATGTATACCGGGGAGCCCATTGACCTCCATGCACTTTTGAACGATGCAGGAAATCAAATCTATGACATCGACCACATCTATCCCAGAAGTAAGGTGAAGGATGACAGTCTGGATAACCGTGTGTTGGTCAAGAAAACCGTCAATGTGGACAAAGGGGACAAGTATCCCATCCAGAGCGAAATCAGACAGGCACAGACCAGCTGGTGGCGGAATCTGCGGAAATGCGGCTTGATTAGCGAAATCAAGCTGGATCGACTGACACGCTCCACCGGATTCAGCGAGGACGAGCTGGCCGGCTTTATCAGCCGGCAGTTGGTCGAAACGAGACAAAGCACCAAGCTGCTGGCAGAGATTTTGAGTAAGGCGCTGCCGGAAAGCCGGATCGTCTATGTCAAGGCGGGCAATGTGTCGTCCTTCCGGCAAGAGAACAACATCGTGAAAGTCCGTGATCTGAACGACCTGCATCATGCCAAGGATGCCTATCTGAATATTGTGGTGGGCAATGTGTACGATGTAAAGTTTACCGCCAATCCAAAACGCTTTCTGCGCAGCGGTGAGCCGTACAGCATGAAGACAGATGTTTTGTTTGGTCATACGATCCGGCGGGGGAATCAGCTTGCATGGACGCCGGACTATCTGCCGGAGGTGAAGAAAACCTGCCGCCGCAATCCTATCTTGGTGACCAGAATGGCGGTGCGGCGCAACAGCGGTCGGAGTGGCGGACTGTTCGATCAGAACCCTGTCCGTGGCGGCACGATACCGCTCAAGGGAGACCCGAGAATGCAGGACACGAAGCGGTATGGCGGCTACGATAAGGAGACCGGAGCCTATATGTTCCTTGTGGAGCATGGAGAACCGGGCAAGCGTATCCGCAGCATGGAACCCATGTACCTCCGCTATGCACAGCGTATCCAGGATAATTCGGATGATTTAGCCATTTATTGCACAGAAGTGCTGAAGCTGAAGGATCCGAACATCATTGTGCCGGAGATCAAATTCTATACGCTGATGGAGAGCAGCGGCTTCCGGTTCTGGCTGACCGGGCGTGGAGGAGATCAAATTCTCGGAATTCAGGGATTCCAGCTGGTCTTGGATGAGACAAGTGAAAGCTACTTGAAAAAGGTGTTGAAGGGCTGTCAGAAGGTCATGTCTGCCAAAGGACAAATTGAACTGGAGGAGAAGGCGGATCGGGTGACAAAAGAAGAGAACAAAACGCTTTATGATGTGCTGCTGGAGAAAATGCAGCTTCCGATTTACCGGTCCAGACCAGCCAGTCAGGTCCAGACCGTTTCTGCGGGCAGAGAGTGCTTTGCTGCGCTGACGCTGACCGAGCAGTGTGTTGCGCTGTCGAATCTGGTGCAGCTGTTCCGAGGGAACGGACAGGCAGATCTAACTGGGATTGGCGGCTCAAAAACGGCAGGTTCGATGAAATTCAGCAAGAAAACTGGAGCTGATTTTAAGATCATCTATCAATCTGTCACCGGTTTCTATTCCCATGAGGAGAGTTTTTCCATATGAGTTGGCGTGTGGTTGAAATCACAGGTGTAGCGAAACTGGATTTAAAAATGGGATTTCTGGTGGTGCGTAAGGAGCGCACCACCAAGATCCACATATCCGAGCTCCATACGCTGATTATCGATTCCACCATGGTGTCCATGACAACGGCATTGTTGAATGAATTGCTGCGCCAAAAGGTAAAGATTATTTTCTGTGATGAAGCCCATAACCCGTCGGGGGAGGTGCTTCCCAGTCATGGCAGCCATGACAGCAGCATGAAAATCAAGCTGCAGATTGGTTGGTCGGAGGAGATCAAGCGAGATGTCTGGACCGAGATCGTGACGGAGAAGATCCGTAAGCAGCGGGATTTGCTGCGGTTGCAGCAGCATACCGAAGCAGCGGACTTGTTGGAATGTTATCTGACACAGCTGCAGCCGGGAGATGCAACCAATCGGGAGGGACACGCAGCCAAGGTTTATTTTGATGCGCTGTTTGGCATGGACTTCACCCGAGGAGCGGAATGTGTGACCAATGCGGCGCTGAATTACGGCTATTCCATACTGCTTTCCGTGTTCAATCGGGAAATTTCGGCCAATGGCTATCTGACACAGCTGGGGCTGTTCCATGACAATCGCTTCAATCCCTTTAATTTGGCCTGTGACCTTATGGAACCATTCCGCCCGCTGGTGGATCGCATTGTGGTGGAGAGTGGGTTTGAGGCGTTTGGACAGGAAGAAAAATTAGCACTGGTTCATGTCCTCAATCAGCATGTCCGGATTGCGTCCAGCAACCAACGCTTGACCAATGCAGTCAAACGGTACAGCAAAAGTGTGTTTGATGCCCTGAATCATCAGGATATCAGTGAATTGCGGTTTTATAGTCATGAGTTATCGGTTTATGAGAGTGATCGTCTTTTTTGACCTTCCGGTGGAAACCACGGAGCAGCGAAGGAATTATAATCGGTTTCGGAAATTTCTTGTGAAAAGCGGCTTTGTCATGATGCAGGAGTCCGTATATACCAAGCTGGCACCCAATGCATCGGTGTCCGATGCCATTCAGAATCATGTTCGGGAACACCGCCCGTCGGAGGGGATTGTGCAGATGCTGACCATTACAGAAAAACAATTCAGCCGGATGGAGCTGCTGACCGGGCAGTACCAGACGGAGGTGCTGGATGATGACAGAGGGTTGGTGGTTTTATGAAACTGGCACATCCGGATTGGAATCACACATTGGAGTGGGATTCGCTCCACCCCGGCAGTTTGGTGCTGGAACATCCGCTGATCTATCGAGCGGTGACCGAAGATCTGGTGCGGCAGGAGCGGGGAGAGGAGGGGGTGGTTGTCCTTTCCGAGGGCAGCCACCTCTGCACCCTGCATCATGAGGGAATACTGGTGCGTGATCTGTGGTCGGTGGATGTAAATGCCAAGAAATTGCTGCACGGCGTGTATCGCTGTCTGAATCAGTTGATTCAAGAAGAACACTATGATCGGCTGCTTGAAATGCAGAGCCAAATGACGGCACTGCTGGAGAAAGTATCCGAGGAAACGATGCTTCCGTTGGAGTGGGAATTGCCGGAGGATGCCATGCCCATGCTGAAAGCATATGGCGTTTCCTTGGAGGAAGAGGAGGATCTGCTAGGACGGCTGGTGGATATGGTTCGATTGAGTAACGAATATCTGAAAAGTCGTTTTCTAATCCTGATTGGGGTCCGAAGCTTTTGGACGGAGGCGGAGACGGAAGCGTTTTGCAGAGACCTTGCAGCCATGGCTGTTCCGGTGCTGTTTCTTGACCCAGTGGAACAGAAACGCATGGAAGGGGAGCGTCGGCTGGTGATTGATGCAGATCAGTGTGAATTGAGTTTCCCTTGACAGAGGAACGAACTTGTTTTACTATGGAAAAGTACATCTTTGCCTGTTCAAGGCGGCGAGTGGTGATGGCTCGGTCATTCCCCCTGAATTCAGATTTGGGGTTTGAGAGTGATGTAGTTTTGAACAGGTCTCAAACTGGAACGCATCGCAGAAACATGGAGAGCCAGTTTGAGAGTGATGTAGTTTTGAACAGGTCTCAAACGTTCCCCTTCTTTGCAGACCGGAGCACATAGTTTGAGAGTGATTTAGTTTTGAACAGGTCTCAAACAATTGGAGCAGTTGAATTATGAACAGATTCCGTTTGAGAGTGATGTAGTTTTGAACAGGTCTCAAATGGATTTCATTGTTGGCTTTTGTGGAATCCGAAGCAGATGGAACGGAATGCCGAGCAAGAGTGTGGATAAAACTGTACTGATGTAAACAAAGTAAACACCGACGGTTCCTTTCAAAGCGAAGGGGATTGTCGGTGCTTTTGTATACAAAAATATAGCGTGAGGACAGGAACACCGCTATTTGCTCTCCATGATCGGCCTGCTAGAGGTGGGAGCGGGATTTCAGCAATCAGGCGGCAGAATGACTCCTGCCGCCTGATTTTTTCCGGTCCAAAACCGCTGGATTTGGTTAGGGATGAATTATAGAAAAAGTTATCAGAAATGCAGAAAAACCGACTGTTTAGGCGGTTTTTCTAAGAAAGTTGGTCCGAGTGACAGGGTTCGAACCTGCGGCATCCTGCTCCCAAATGTCCTCATGGAGTGGACAACAGGCGCTTTGTAGCCATATTGTGTGGTATTCGCTCCAATGGCATTTGCTCTTCTGCCCTGTTTAGAAGTACCGTGTCCATTGTCTACTTTCCGCAATTGGGTACGAGTTTGGGTCATAAACCCGCAGAAACGCAGCGTTTTACGGCTGTTAGCAGGATTTGAACTTGAAGCAACAATGACTTTTTTACGGAGAAGAGAAAAATGACACAGCAGTGGAATTTACCAAAAGCGGCAATGCCACTGTATGCCAGACAAACACACGCAACGCCTCTTTGTGGGTCACGGTTTGGGTCAAAATTCTGCATATTTTTGAGTCATGTGCGATTTTTTAGAGTGCAGAATCTG
>JARIAU010000047.1 GCA_029257695.1 Oscillospiraceae bacterium | reverse complement strand
AAGGATATGTTCGTCGAAGCTTAAAAAAGCAACAACGGTATCGCAGACTGCGGTATCGTACCGGAGAATCCTGCCGTGTGTGGCGGGGCTCTGACAAAGGGAGGCTGTGCTGGGCACAGCCTCTTTTTTGTATTTATGGAGTCGCTATTGGCACCGTAGGAAAAACGCAAGAATTTTGCAGGGAAAACGCAAGCTTGCCGTCTGAATATGAGAGAGAAGAAAACGCCCCGTTTTGTTACCATAAAGGTACAAACGCAGGGCGTTTTGTTCTGCACAGAGGAGGAAAAAGAATGAAATCCATTTTGTTTCTGTTTGGCGGCTGTTCCAGTGAGTATGAAGTTTCGCTGCATTCTGCGTTTGCAGTGCTTTCCCATGTAGACCGAACCCAAGTGATCCCTCACACGGTTGGGATCACGCAGGAGGGACGCTGGCTCTATTATACCGGTGCGGTTTCGCATTTGGAGGACGATACATGGCAGGCGCAGGAAGGTCAATGCGTCGCTTGTGTGCCGATGGTGGACCGAGGAAATCATGGGCTCCTGCTGCTGGACGGTTCGGAGCGGCAAGTAACATTTGATGCGGTGTTCCCCGTGCTGCACGGAAAAAATGGCGAGGATGGGACGATTCAGGGCCTGTTTGAATTGAACGGAACCCCGGTCATTGGGTGCAATACGCTGGCCAGTGCCTTGTGTATGGATAAGGACCGGGCCCACCGATTGGTGGAGGCGGCCGGAATCCGAGTGCCGCAGAGCCGAGCCTTTTGCCGTCGGGATGCATGGGTCGAGATGGAGCAGGCGGCCGAACAGCTGGGATATCCGGTCTTTGTGAAGCCGGTGCGGGCCGGATCATCCTTTGGTATCACCAAGGTGGAGCGAAAGGAGCAGCTGAATGCAGCAGTGGAGGCGGCCTTTGAGCAGGATGACACCATTTTGATGGAAGAAGCCATTTCCGGGTTTGAAGTGGGGTGTGCGGTGATGGGAAATGACACACTGACGGTAGGTTGTGTGGATGAAATCGAATTGGCCCAGGGATTCTTCAATTATGAGGAGAAATACACATTGAACACGGCTCATATCCATTGTCCGGCTCGGATTTCGGCAGAAACGGCCGCGCGGATTCAAACGGCGGCCAAGCAAGTCTACCGAGCCTTGGGGTGTCGGGTTTTTGCTCGTGTGGATCTGTTCCTGACCCCGAAGGGAGAAATTGTATTTAACGAGGTGAACACGATTCCTGGGTTCACTGCGCACAGCCGCTATCCCAGTATGATGCGGGAAATCGGGATTTCTTTTGACGCACTGGTACAACAGCTGATCGCATTGGGGACAGAAGAATGAGAACGGTCCATTTGTTGCGGGAGCAAATTGGGGTGGGCCCGTTGATTTTGGTCAATGCACAGCACCCAATTCAGATGGAGGCTCCGGCTATGCTGATCCAAGTGGATGGAAACCATCCTGAAATTTTATTGGAGCAGCGGGCGGCACAGATGTTGGCTGCCTGTATTCAGAAGGTGGGTGGCGGCGGAGCGATCGTTCCGGTGTCCGGCTGGCGCAGTCGGGAAGAGCAGCAGCAAATCTGGTCCGATACCATGGCGGAAAGGGGCGAGGAGTTCACCCGCCGGTATGTGGCCTTGCCGGGATGCAGCGAGCATCAGACCGGGCTGGCCATTGATTTAGGGCAGGCAACCGATGAAATTGACTTTATCTGCCCTGCCTTTCCTGACTCTGGAGTGTGTGGGACCTTCCGCCGTCATGCAGCACGCTATGGATTTGTGGAGCGCTATCCGGCGGGAAAGGAAACCATTACCAACATTGCCGGAGAACCGTGGCACTTTCGGTATGTAGGTGTGCCCCATGCCCAGCTGATGGTGGAATATGGCCTGTGTCTGGAGGAATATCGGGACTTTGTGCGCCAGATGCCCCGACGGGTTGCGTTGGATAACGGTGTTGAGGTACGGGTGCTTTATCAGCCGGCCACTGGAGCCGTCACAGAAGTGGAACTGCCGGATGCCTGCTGCCAAATCTCTGGGGACAATATGGATGGATTCATTCTGACCGTATGGGAGGGGTGTGCATGAGGGCAGAGAAACAGCCGGTTTTCGATTGGTTTCGGCTGGTGGCTGTGTGTCTGGTGGTGGCCATTCATACGGCACCGTTGGCGGATGTTTCGCCGCTTGCAGATCTTTGGTTCACACGAATCTTAGCCCGAATCGCCGTTCCGTTTTTCCTCATGACCACGGGCTATTTTCTGTCCAAGACCGACTGGAGCCGGTCGGGACACCAGATCAAAAAGCTGTGCAGGCTCTATGGAATCAGCATTCTGCTGTACCTGCCGGTGAACCTGTATGCCGGACGCTTTGGCAGCGCAGCCGAATGGATGAAACAGCTGCTGGTGGAGGGGACCTTTTATCATTTGTGGTATTTCCCGGCGGTCATTCTGGGGATCTGGCTGGTGGCACGGCTGCAGCGATTTGGACTTCGTGTTGCCCTTCCGGCTGCGGTTCTGCTGTATTTGATCGGGTTGGGCGGTGACAGCTATTATGGCCTGCTTTCGCAGATTCCGACCTTGAAACACCTGTATGACGGCCTGTTTTCCTTGAGCCAGTATACCCGCAACGGCTTGTTCTATGTGCCGCTGTTTCTGGTGCTGGGAAGTGTGGACTGGAAGCTGTCTCGCTGGGCTGCGGGCATCGGATTGGCGGTATCCATGGCGGTCATGAGCGGGGAAGGGCTTTGGCTCCATGCCATAGAAGCACCCCGACACGACAGTATGTATCTGATGCTTCCGGTCTGTATGGTCTGCTTGTTTACGCTGCTGCGGAGTGGGAATCACGGCAGCTGCAAGCCTCTGCGCAGAATTTGCACCGGAATGTATGTGCTGCATCCCCTGTGCATTCTTCTGCTTCGAGGCGGAGCGAAGGTGTTGGGGTTGGAGGCCCTGCTCATCGAGAACAATCTTTTGCATTTTCTTGGTGTGCTGCTTTTGAGCGGACTGTTGAGCGGAGCCGGTCTGTGTGCTGTGGGACACAGACCGAAGTGTACTGCCCGGGCATGGCGGGAGATCGATCCGGATGCTTTGGGGCACAATGTGGAAG
>JARIAU010000093.1 GCA_029257695.1 Oscillospiraceae bacterium | reverse complement strand
TGTGATGAATCCGGAGAGTACACCGGCAAAAATTGCGGCGGGAAGGGCCAGAACCGGATGACCGGAAAGCGCCACGATGCTGCCTACGGCACAGCCCAAGGTATAGCAGCCGTCGGTGGAAAGGTCGCACACATTCAGCATTGAGTAGCTGAGGAACAGAGCCAGTGCCACCAGCGCATAAATCAGGCCCAATTCCAAAGCGGTCTGAAAGATGCCCCATGAAATCATAGCAGATGCCTCCTTTTGCAGTCAGTTTGCGGGCTTGGAAGCGCTGTCAAATTCGGTCTTGGTTTGCAGCTCGACAAGATTGGAGGCTATATCGGAAAAGCGTTCCTTCACTTGCTGCAACTCATACCCCAAAGCGTCACAAGTCTCCGTGTTGATGGATACATTGCCGTTGTCAAAGGTGGCAACCGGCATAGTTGCGGGATCTGCACCGTTTACCAGAATTTCCACAGCCATATCGGCAGTTTTGCGGCCCAGTTCGTCGTACTTCACACCATAGCCGCAGAAGGCACCCCAGAGAGCGAAGGAATCTGCTCCGCCAAAGTGGGGGATACCGGCCTCGGAAAGAATTTCGGAAACCGACATCTCCGCCGCCATAATGGTATTGTCTGTGGGGGTAAATACGGCATCCACACCGGCAGAAACCAGTGCCTGTGCAGCCAGCTGCACTTCATCGGTGTTGGAGCCGGTTTTTTCAATGCACTGGATGCCCTTGGCTGCAAACAGCGTCTTTGCCTCGGCGATAGCGGCGGTGGAGGAGTCCTGCGCCGTGTTGTAAAGTAGGCCCACGGTGGACAATTCCGGATCATTGGCCAGCATCAGATCCACCATGGAACCAACATTCAGCTTGTCACTGGTGCCGGTGATGCGGCCGCCGGGAACCTCCATCTGCTCCACGATCCCTGTGCCGACAGGGTCGGAAATGGCGGCGACCAGCAGGGGGGTCTCCGTGTCCTCGGTGGCACTGCGGAGGGTGATGGCTGTCGGGGTGGCCACAGCAATGATGAGATCCACTTCGTCCGCGATCAAATCCTGTCCGATTTGGTTCAGAACACCGGCATCGCCTTGGGCGTTATCGGAATAATTGGCATAGTCAAAGACCACGCCCAGTTCTTTGCCCCGGGTGTCCAGCTGGGCTTGGATACTGCCTACGATCTGGTTCAGGGAAGCGTCGTCCAGATAATTGACGATGCCGACCTTGTATTTTGTTCCTGTGGAAGAGGGGGAGTCTGCAGAACCACAGGCAGCCAACGAGCACATCATGGCCAGAGCCAGCAAAAGAGTGATCCATTTTTTCATTGAAAAAACCTCCTAAAAGTCGATGCGTGGCAGGCCATCCGCAAAAAAGGGTACAAAAAAAGCCCCTGCCCCACTATGGGACAAGAGCAAACTCCTGCGGTACCACCCAAATTGACGAAAAATCGTCCACTTTTCACCCTGCGCTGTTCCTACGCAGTCCCTGGGATAACGGGCGGGTTCCCGTCAGCACCTACTAAAGCATCCGCTTGTTCAGCCTGCCCTCGGAAGGCCATTCATCCTCCTGCCGGTACTGCGCTCCCACCATTCGCAGCTCGCTTTGCCCGGAGTACGGGGGACTACTCTTCTTCCTCACTGGTTTGTTGTGCTAAAGTATAGCCGTTGAAATTGCGCTTGTCAACAGGCATCTGGAAAAAGATTGCCTGCGGGGAGGGGAACCGCTATAATGGAGGAAACGAACAGGAAAGAAAAGGAGGGATCGCTGTGCTGCGGTTTGTGCTGGGCAGAGATCAAAAGCAAATTACCGATGCGGTGCTGCGGCGCGCCACAGAGCCTGGACAGAATGCGGTTCTGGTCGTGGTTCCCGAGCAGTATTCACATGTCACGGAAAGAAAGTTATGTAAACTTGGAGGGGATGCGGTATCCTCTTATGCGGAAGTGTTGACCTTCTCTCGGTTGGCGCAGCGTGTGTTCCAAGAATTGGGGGGCAGCGCCCGTGCGACGCTGGATCCGGGCGGCCGGCTGCTGCTGATGCATTTGGCGGTGCGCAAATTGGCAGGGACCTTACAGGTTTATCGCCGCAGCAGCCAGCATGCCGGATTCCTGACCAGTCTGATTGCAACAGCAGATGAGTGCAAAAGCAACTGTATTTCCTCGGATCTGCTGCTGGAAGCCGGGACGGCAGAGGAGACCTCATCCGGGCAGCGGCTGCGGGAATTGGGACTGATTTTTGGTGCTTACGATGCTCTGACGGCGCAGCGGGCGGAAGACCCAAGAGATCGCCTGACCCGCCTTGCAGATACCTTGCAGGGAAGCGGTTACTTCAAGGGGAAACGAATCTATCTGGATGGATTTACGGACTTTACACCACAGGAAAAACGGGTGATTGCCTCCATGTTCCGACAGGCAAAGGAGGTCGTGGTGGGGCTGCGTCTGGACACGCTGGACCCGAGCGGAGCAGAGATTTTTCGGCCCTCTCGCAGCACGGCACTGGGGCTGGTTGCGCTGGCAAAAGAGAATGGAACCACAATGGAATATGAAGTTCTGGCATCGGATGACCGTGGACCGGAACTGACTTTTTTGGAACAGTATCTCTTTGCGGAGGCAGAAAAGCCCTATCCTGCCGCTGCCGAACAGGTGTATTTCTGTAAGGCAGAACAGCCTTACATGGAGATGGAGCGCACGGCGGAAGAAATTCTTTCTTTGGTGCGGGAGCAGGGGTATCGGTTCCGGGATATTTCGGTGGTAGCCCGCTCGGCGGAGGCTCTGGGAGAGCGGTTGGAGGCGGTGTTCCGCCGCTATGACATCCCGGTTTTTATGAGCCGGATGGACGATATTTTGCAAAAGCCGATCCTGACTTTGCTCACTGCGGCCTTGGATTCAGTGGCAGGAGGATATGAATATGAGGATCTGTTCCGCTATCTGAAAACCGATTTGACCGGGATTGCACGAGAAGATCGGGATGTACTGGAAAATTATGTGCTGACTTGGGAGATTCGTGGATCTTACTGGACGACAGAGCAGCCGTGGAAATGGCACCCGGACGGCTATGGACAGAAGAAGACAGACAAGTCAAATGCCTTGACAGAGAAAATGGACCAGCTGCGCCGGACGGTGATTGCCCCGTTGGAGCATTTACGCAAAGCCGAAGCCAAGACCGGGGCGCAGTGGGCGGAGGCGGTCTATGCGTTTCTGGAAGAAATAGATCTGCCTCAATGCCTGACCCGAAGAACGGAGGAGTTGCTCCGGCAAAACGAGTTGCAGCAGGCAGAGGAATACGCACAGGTTTGGGAGGTGCTGACACTGGCGCTGGAACAGTGTCACATGCTGTTGGGTGAGGACCCCATGTCTCTGCCGGAGTTTGCGGAGTTGTTCCGGTTGGTGCTAAGCCAATATCAAGTAGGCTCGATTCCGGTTTCTCTGGATCGAGTTACTTGCAGTGACATGGCTCGTGTCAGCCACGGGACAGGCAAAGTGTTGTTTTTGATGGGGGCTGACGACAGCAGTCTGCCCCAAATTCATACAGACACCGGATTGCTTACCGAGGAGGACAAGCAGCTGCTTTCACAGTTGGGGGCAGATCCGGGGTTGGATCGGGATGGCCGCATGGACCGGGAAATGATGTTGGTCTATGAGTGCTGCACCATGCCGGAAGAGCGACTCTATGTCAGCTATGCGGCCCGCAGTGTGGATGGGATCGAGCAGCGGCCTTCGTTTTTGGTGCATCGCTTGCAGGAGCTGTTCCCACAAGGGATGAATCATTATGTAAACTATAAAACGCCATCTGCCATGGCAGCAGCCTTGGATGCAGCGGCCCGGGAGGGAGATCGTGCGCTGCTGGAAGGGCTTGCCGCACTGGAGCAGGGAATGGGTGCCCGAAACGCACTGGCGGCCATGGAGTTGACTCGGGAACCGCTGACCCAGGAGGCTGTGCAGGAATTGTACCGAGGAACGGTGCGGCTGTCGGCTTCCAAAATGGACAAAATCAAATCCTGCCACTATTCTTATTTTCTCCAGTACGGGTTGCAGGTGAAGCCTCGCCGCAAGGCCGGCTTGGCAGCTCCGGAGGCCGGCACCTTTGTGCATTATGTGTTGGAACATGTGCTGACCGAGACCAAGGAGCGTGGCGGTGTGTCGGAGCTGGAAGAAGACGAGGTCAAGCGTTTGGCCGCTGCGGTGACCGAGCGTTATATCACGGAAGAATTGGGTGGATTGGAGGACAAAACGCCACGCTTCCGCTATCTCTTCCGCCGTTTGGCTCAGTCGGCAGCAGAAGTCGCATGGATGATGATTGAAGAGCTGAAGGTGTCGGACTTTGAACCCATTGCCTTTGAGTTGGGATTTGGCAGCAAAGAAGATTTGCCCCCGGTGCAGCTGAATGTGGATGGCATCTCGGTGTCCATCACCGGATTTGTGGATCGGGTCGATGGCTGGGCTCACGATGGACGGCTGTACCTTCGGGTGATGGACTACAAAACCGGACGAAAGAGCTTCGATCTCACCGACATTTGGCACGGATTAAACCTTCAGATGCTGTTGTATCTCTTTACACTGGAGGCGAAGGGAATGCCGGGAGATGACCGGGAAGTGGTTCCGGCGGGTGTGTTGTATCTTCCGGCACGGGAAGAGCGTGTCGTAGGCAGCCGATCCATGAACGAGGACAGCCGTCGCAGCGAGCTGGAGCGTAAGCTCAAACGCAGCGGATTGATTTTGAATGATCCCAATGTGGTGGATGCCATGGAACATATTCCCTTGGGTTCCTCTGCCCGTTTCCTGCCGGTGCAGGTCAGCAAAAAGACCGGTGCCATCTCCGGGGACAGTCTGGCTTCTGCGGTTCAGCTGGGTAAGCTGCGAAAGCACATCCAGCATGTCCTGCGGGAGATTGCCCGGGAAATCGCATCCGGCACCATTGCGGCAGACCCGTGGTTCCGGGACGACCGGCGCATGGCCTGTCAATGGTGCGAATTTGCAACTGCCTGCCATTTTGAGGAAGGCAGCCGGGGAGAATGCAGCCGTTACCTCTACCCAATCAAGGGAACGGCTTTTTGGAATGAATTGGATGAAGAAGAGAATGGAGGGAACGGAGCATGGGAGTGACGCTGACGCATCAGCAGAAAGCAGCGGTGGAGAACCGGGGTGGAGAGTTGCTGGTTTCGGCGGCGGCCGGCTCCGGAAAAACCCGTATTCTGGTGGAACGGCTGCTCGATCGGGTGGAAGAGGAACATCTGGATTTGGACCACTTCCTAGTGATTACCTATACGAAGGCGGCGGCGGCCGAGCTGCGGGGCAAAATTATGGATGAGTTGAATGCCCGACTGGCGGAGCGACCCGAAGATCCGCTGCTCCGGCGGCAGAAACTGGTGATTTATCGAGCGCAGATTTCCACCATCCACTCCTTCTGCACTGCATTTTTGCGGGAGGAAGGGTATCGCATCGATCTGAATGCGGATTTTCGTGTGGGTGACGAAAGCGAATGTAAACTGATGAAGGATCAGGTGCTGAACCGCATTCTGGAAGAGCGCTATCAGAAGCTGCAAGAGGACAGTGTGTTTGCCGAATTGGTGGATGTGTTGGCTGCCGGACGGGATGACCAGAAGCTGACCGGCATTATTCTGGACATCCACAGCCGGGTCCAGAGTCATCCGGCTCCGGTGCGGTGGCTTAAGGAGCAAAGCCAGCGGTTTGATTTGAGCCAGGTAAAGGATGTGGCAGACACGGACTGGGGTCGGCTGCTGATGGAGGATGCACGCCGCCAGGTGGCATATTGGCACCGTCGGTTTGTGGAAGCATTGGATTTGCTGCAAGAGGATGCGGCACTGGAACAAGCCTATTCCGAGAGTTTTGACGGCACGCTGGACAGCATGGACGATTTCTTGGCATCGCTGGATCGAGGCTGGGACAGTGCACGAGCCATGAGCGACATTCAATTTCCGAGGCTGGGCAGCTCTCGAAAGGTAGAGGACAAGGCGCTGCAGGAACAGATGAAAAAGATGCGGGAACACTGCAAAAAGCGGATGCAGAAGGTAGCGGATCGGTTTGCTGATTCCAGTGCCGACCTGATTGCGGATATGCAGACGGTCCTGCCGGTAGTACAGGAATTGCTGTGCTTGGTGCAGGAGTTTGATGAAGCCTACCGTGCCGAGAAGCGCCGGCGGAATCTGGTGGATTTTTCGGATTTGGAGCACCTGACCTTGCAGCTGTTGGTGGATGAGGAAGGCAGAACGGCAGAGTTGGCCCGCCGGTGGCAGCGGCGGTATGCAGAAATTATGGTGGACGAGTATCAGGACACCAACGAGGTGCAGAATGCCATTTTCCGTGCCATCAGCGAGGAAGGAAAACACCTCTTTGAGGTGGGGGATGTGAAGCAGTCCATTTATCGGTTCCGTTTGGCGGACCCCACCATTTTTTTGGGGAAGTATCATGCTTTTCCGGAGGCAGCGCAGGCCCGGGATGGGGAACCGAGAAGTGTGGTCCTGTCCTATAATTTCCGCTCCCGTGCATCGGTCCTGGAAGGGGTCAATTTTGTGTTCCGCAACATTATGTCCGCCTCTTTTGGTGAGTTGGACTACACAGCGGATCAGTGGCTGTATCCGAAGCTGCCCTATCCGGAGCAGGAGAAGGACCGAGTAGAGCTGAATGTGCTGGATATGAAAGCCATTGAACAGAAGGAAAATGAGGCAAAGGTCAGCCGGGACGCAGCAGAGGCAGAATTTGTGGCACAGCGGATTCGGCAGCTGCTGGACGGATGTCACCCGGTCACGGCGGGCGAAGGATTCCGTGCGGTGGAACCGGAGGATATTGCGATTTTGTACCGTTCTCCGGGAGCTGTGATGGGACACCTGACTCGGGCGCTGGATCGGCATCACATCCCGTGGAGCTGTGACGGAGCCGGTGGATTCTTTGAGACGGATGAAGTGGCTACGGCGATGGCCTTCCTGCAAATTGTGGATAACCCGAGGCAGGATGTGCCCCTTGTGGCAGTATTGACCAGTCCGGTGTACCAGTTTTCCGGCAGCGATTTGGCCCATTTGCGGGCACAGTGCCGGGAGGGGGATCTCTACGCTTGTTTGAAGGCCGGAGCGGGGCGAGGTGAGGACAAATGTGTCCGATTCTTGGATACCTTGGAGCAGCTGCGCACGCTGGCTGTGGATTTGTCCGGCAGTCGACTGCTGTGGCTCATCTATGAGCAAACGGGGCTGATGGCAGTGTATGGAGCCATGGAGGGCGGCACCCAGCGGCAGGAAAATTTGCGGCTGCTCCATGAATATGCCCAGCGATTTGAAAGCAGTGGACATCAAGGTGTCTTTGGTCTAAGTTACCAGCTGTGCAAACTTCGGGAGCGGGGTGAAAGACTGCCGGGTGCGGTAGATTCAGGTGGGAGCGGTGTCCGCATCATGTCCATCCACAAGTCCAAGGGATTGGAATTCCCTGTGGTGGTGCTGGCCGGCCTGAATCGTCAGTTCAACCGTATGGATATGAAGGAGCCGGTGCTGTTCCATCCGAAATATGGTGTTGGCCCCAGTGGGTTGGATCGGGAACTGCGCATTGAGTACCCCACGCTTGCCCGGAAGGCAGTGGCCTTGCAGCTGGAACGGGAGATGAAGGCGGAGGAAATGCGCTTGCTGTATGTGGGCATGACCCGAGCCAGAGAAAAGTTGATTTTGGTATCCACCAGTACCGATTGGACGCGGCAGGCCGCCAAATTGGCCGATGATGCAGGACCGACTCCGGATCCGGGCGCATTGGACGGACTTAGTACCGTAGGGGAGTGGCTGTTGCTGCCGGTGATGGCTCGCACAGATGCTACCGCACTGCGTGCCGGAGGAGGAGTCAACTGTACGCTGATTGTGCCGGAAGATGCGTGGGATATTCGCCTGTTACCGGCTCCACGCCCGGGTGTCACGCATAAAACGCAGGAAGAGGTTGGAGCAAGGAAGCATCTGCTGACGGATGCCGAGGCAGAACGGCTGACATGGAACAATCCGTTTGCGATGCTTGCGGACATTCCCTCTAAGGTAACGGCAACCCAGTTAAAGGGGAGAGCACTGGATCAGGAGAGTGCAGAGCATACCGTGGTCCGCAAGCATGACTTTGTATTCCATCGGCCTCGCTTCGATCAGGAAAGCCGAGGGTTGCAAGCCAACGAAATCGGTACAGCCGTACATACGGTGATGCAGCTGATCGACCCGGAGAAGGGGTGCAGTGTCTCGGAAGTCCGGGAGGAGATTCAGCGGTTGGTGGAACAGGAAATCCTGACTCCAGAGGCAGCAAAAGAAATTCATCCGGAGCGGATTGCGGCATTTTTCGCCTCGGACTTGGGGCGAGAGGCGGCACAGGCACCGGATCTCCGGCGGGAATTCAAATTCTCGGTGTTGGAACCGGCCTCGCATCTGTATCCGGATCTGCCGGAGGGAGAGGAACTGCTGCTCCAAGGCGTCATCGACTGCTGCTTCACCGGAGTACAGGGGCTGACCGTGGTGGACTTTAAGACGGACCGGGTGCGCGCAGGGGAAGAGGAAGTCCATTCTGCCCGCTATCGGACACAGTTGGAAGTTTACACCAAAGCCCTTTCCCGTATCACCGGATGTCCGGTCCGGCGCCGTGTTCTGTGGTACTTTGCCACGGGCTGCGGAGTGGAACTATAAATTTTTGGAAAAATTCCAAAAAGCCGTTGCATTTTTGGTGATGCTATGCTATTATACTAAGGCTTACGTGGTGCGTAACAATGTGTGCGTACCGATCGTATTCAATCTGTGAAATTTCAGAAAGGGGTGAATCAAGTCATGAAGAACGGAATCCATCCTAATTACGAGCAGACCACGATCCGTTGCGCTTGTGGTGCTGTCTATCCCACTGGCTCTACCAAGAAGGACATCCGCGTGGAAGTTTGCGCTAAGTGCCACCCCTTCTTCACCGGTAAGCAGAAGGTGCTCGATACCGGCGGTCGTGTCAGCCGCTTCAACAAGAAGTTCGGTCTGGACAAGTAATGCAGCTAAGAAACACCGCATCGGATTCGATGCGGTGTTTTTGCATAGACTGGGCTTATAAGCATTGATGGGAGGTCTGTAATGATGTTGACGAAAATCGACCCGAAGTCCTTGGAATTGAACCCCTTTGAAACCATTGGCCAGCAGTGGATGCTGATTACGGCGGGTACGCCGGAGCATTGCAATACCATGACGGCCAGTTGGGGCGGTTTGGGCATCCTGTGGAAGCGTCCGGTGGCCACGGTTTATATCCGGCCGCAGCGCTATACCAAGCAGTTTGTGGATGCACAGGACTACTTCACCTTGAGCTTCTTCCCAGAAGCGGAGCGGGAGAAACTGGCATACTGCGGACGGGTCAGCGGACGGGACGAAGACAAGATTGCCCGCTGCGGATGGACGGTCACGCAGGCCGAATGTGGAGCGCCCTATTTTGGTGAGGCAGAATTGGTGCTGGTGTGCCGCAAGCTGTACCGCCAGACATTAACAAAAGATTCCTTCGTGGCTTGCGAGGTGTGTGAGCAGTGCTACCCCGAGCAGGATTACCACGATATGTATATAGCGGAGATCGTGGAGGCTTATCGTAGCATCTGACGCACTCCGGGAGGAAATTCGATGGCTGAGAACATGGAAGAAAAAGTGAATCGTGCGGTGTTGGTGGGCCTGAACAGCCCCCGCCTGTCCCGGATGGACAACACGACCGAATCCAGTATGGAAGAATTGGCTGCACTGCTGGAAACGGCAGGGGGTCAAAGTCTTGGTGTGGTGGTCCAGAACAAGGACTGCCCTGATCCGGCGACCTTTATCGGAGATGGTAAGGTGGATGAGGTTCGGGATTTGGTCCAGGCTACCGGAGCAGATCTAGTCATCTTTGATAATGATCTGTCACCCAGTCAGGTTCGTGTGCTGACGGAACGCATTGGGGTGCAGGTGATGGATCGGTCCGCACTGATTTTGGATATTTTTGCCCAACGGGCCCGTACCCGAGAAGGCAGATTACAGGTGGAACTGGCGCAGTACAAATATCTGCTGCCCCGTCTGACCGGCATGTGGAAGCATCTGACCCGTCAGAATGCCTCCGGCGGCAAGTCCCCCATCGGCACCCGTGGTCCCGGTGAGACACAGCTGGAGTCGGATCGCCGCCATATCCGCCGGAAGCTGCAAAAGCTGGAGGAAGAGCTGGCTGAAGTGCGTCGCATCCGTGGAGTGCAGCGGGAACGCCGTATCAAGAATGAAGTGCCCGTGGTGGCCATTGTGGGTTATACCAACGCCGGAAAATCCACCCTGCTCAATCACCTGACCGGGGCAGAGATTCCGGCCAACAATCGGCTGTTTGACACGCTGGATACCACCACCCGTATGTTGGAAATTACAGACACCTGCACGGTGCTGGTATCGGACACGGTTGGGTTTATCCGTAAGCTGCCCCACCATCTGGTGGAGGCCTTTAAGGCCACCTTGGAGGAACTGCAATATGCCGATTTGCTGCTCCATGTGATTGATGCGTCCAATCCGGAGTGGAGGGAGCAGGCAGAAGTGGTGGACCGACTCATTCGGGAACTGGGAGCGCAGGAAACGCCCCGCTTGGAGGTTTTTAATAAATCGGACCTCTATGTGGGAGATATTCGCCCCCACGGTGAGGACATTGTGTCCATTTCGGCCAAGACCGGTGAGGGAGTTCCGGAGCTGCTGCAAAAGATTGCGGATCGGTTGGACAGCGGTGCTAAGCGTGTGACGCTGCATCTGCCCTATGAGCAGGGCGGTGTGCTGGATACGCTGTATCGGGAGGCCAAGGTGGAACGGGTGGAATATGCGGAAACCATCGAGGTAGATGCCGTGCTGACGCCCAAGCTGCTGGGTCAGCTGCGGAGCTGGGTCTATCCGCCGCTTCCGGAGGAAAAAGAGGATTGGGAGCGATGAAGGAATACTTCATTCCCACCGGAGCCTCGGAGACGGAGTTTGTGGAGAAGCGGTCCCGTTTCATTGGCCATGTGCAGCCGGTGGAAACGGAAGAGGAAGCCCGTGCCTTCATTGAGTCGATGAAAAAGCGTTATTATGATGCCAGACACAACTGCTGGTGTTATCGGATCAAGGAAAGCGGGGCGGTCCGCTATTCCGATGACGGTGAGCCCCAAGGGACAGCAGGACAGCCGATGCTGGGTGTCTTTGAAAAAGAGGGCATCACCAATGTGGTTTGTGTGGTGACTCGTTATTTTGGAGGCATTTTGTTGGGTGCCGGCGGATTGGTCCGGGCTTACACCAAATCTGCCAAGGATGCTCTGGATGCGGCAGGCGTGAGTGTGGTGCGCCGCTGGGTCAAGCTGTTGGTTCCCTGTTCATACAAAGGATATGAGTGGATCCGTAAGGAGACGGAGCAGTTTGGGGCTGTGATCACAGACACTGAGTACGGTGCGGATATTCTGCTGACGGTGTTGGTTCCGGAGGCAGATGTGGAGCGCTACTCGGCCATGCTGATCGACCTGACGGCAGGAGAGGTGGAAGCCATTGTGGATGGTGAGGCACTTCAACCCGTACAAATTCGATAAAATTTTGGAAAAAGAGGGCGAACTGCCCTCTTTTTTTGTTGTCGCATTTGGAATGAAATGGTATAATGACAAAGTATATTATTTTTTTAAGAGGGAGAATCCGAGTATGGAAAAGAAAAAAGGTGGTGCGATCGCACTGCTCCCGATCGGAGTATTTCTGGTCCTGTATCTGGGTCTTGGCATTTTGTTTGAATATGTCATGAAGATCGAGATGGGATTTTATAACATTCCGATTGTTGTGGCGTTCCTTGCGGCCATTCTGGTGGCCTGCCTCCAAAATCGCAGCGTACCCTTCCAAGGGAAAATCAAGCTGATGGCAGAGGGTGTGGGAGATCCGACGATTTTGACTATGATCCTCATTTTCCTTGTGGCCGGTATCTTTGTCGGTGTTGTGGGCCGGAGCAGTGCAGAAAGCGTGGCCTACTTCATGCTGTCCATTCTGCCGGCCCGTCTGGCTGTGGCGGTGCTGTTTGTAGTGTCTTGTTTTGTATCCACGGCCATGGGTACTTCCTGTGGTACCATTGCACTCATCGTTCCCATCGGTATTGCTGTGTCGGAGGCATCCGGATTCAGCATGCCGCTGTGCATCGGTTCGGTGATGGGCGGTGCCATGTTCGGCGACAACCTGTCCTTTATTTCGGATACCACCATCGCTGCCTGCAATACGCAGGGCTGTGCCATGCGGGACAAGTTCAAGGCCAATTTCTGGATTGCATTTCCCGCGGCTGTGGCGGCGCTGATCGTGATTTTGGTGCTGAGCATGAATGTGGAGATCAACGGACAGATCAGCCAGGAGTATTCCCTGATCCAGCTGATTCCCTATGTGCTGGTTCTGGTGGGCGGCATTGCCGGTATCAATGTGTTTGTGGTGCTGCTGGTGGGCATTGCATCTGGTTCGGTGATCATGCTGGCCACGGGAGCGGTGGCGCCTGTGGATCTGCTGAAGAACATGGGGACCGGTGCCTCCGGTATGTATGAAACCATTCTGGTGGCGGTGCTGGTGGCGGCTCTGTGCGGCCTGATCCGTGCTTATGGCGGGTTTGATGCACTGCTGGCCGGAATCAAAAAGTTGTTCAAGGGCAACAAGGGCGGTCAGTTGGGCATGGGCTTGCTGGTGGGTGCTATGGATATTGCCACGGCCAATAACACGGTGGCCATCGTGATGGCCGGTCCCATTGCCAAGGAGATGAGCCAGCAGTACAATATTTCTGCAAAGAAAGCAGCCTCCATCCTGGATATTTACGGCTGCGTGGTGCAGGGAATGCTGCCCTACGGCGCACAGATGCTGTATGCGTTGAGTGCTGCTGTGGTGATGGGCCACACCATCACGGCCTTTGAGGTCATCCCCTATATGTTCTATCCCTTCTGCCTGCTGATCAGCATGCTGATCTTCACCTTCCTGGTGCCGGAGAAGCGCAAGTAAATCACAACAAAAACGAGCGGTGCTGCAATCGGCACCGCTCGCAGTTTTATGTAAGAGAACACGCCGATGGGAATTTCCCATCGGCGTATTGTTTGTTCGTGCAGAGAAGCGTATCAGCCCAGCAGTGCGGTGATCATCTTGCAGGTATCGCCCAGATACTCTCTGGGGAACTCCTCCAGCTTGCCTTCGTCGCAGGCGGCAGCCAGATCGGGGTCGATGGGCAGCTGTGCCAGCAGGGGAATGCCGTTCTGTGCGGCCACCTCGGCACTGTGACTGTGACCAAAGACCTCCAGCTTCTTACCGCAGTCAGGGCAGGAGAGATAGCTGAAATTCTCCACCAGACCCAGCACAGGCACATGCATCATCTGGGCCATTTTAACGGCCTTTGTGACGATCATGCCCACCAGATCCTGAGGCGAGGTGACCATGATAATGCCGTCCACAGGGAGGCTTTCAAACACCGTGAGGGCCACATCGCCGGTTCCGGGAGGCATATCCACGAACAGATAGTCGATTTCACCCCAGCAGACATCGGTCCAGAACTGCTTGACCACGCCGCCGATGATCGGACCACGCCACACCACCGGGTCGGTTTCGTTTTCCGTCAGCAGGTTCAGGCTCATGATGGAGATGCCGGTGTTGCTGATGGCGGGCATAATGCCCATGTCGCTGCCCATGGCACGCTCGTGGATGCCAAAGGCTTTGGGGATCGAGGGGCCGGTGATGTCGGCATCCATAATGCCCACTCGATAGCCCATCCGGGTCAGAGTGACGGCCAGCTGGATTAGTGTCAGGTGAGAGTTCTATCTTTTGATTGCAGGTGGCTACTTTTCTCTGTTCCAGATCTTATTTTCTCTAATGTGGGCATTTCTTTCTTCTTTAATATTGTGTCAGAAAACACCACAACATTGCCCTACTATTTGTAGTCTCTGGAAATCCATAATTGGAGAGCTAACTTCAGATTCCAGAATTGTGTC
>JARIAU010000088.1 GCA_029257695.1 Oscillospiraceae bacterium | reverse complement strand
CATATCGCCCCTTCCTGACTTCTTGTACATTTGATTTGACTCCTTGGTGCAGTGTGTCGGTTTGAGCCGGATCGCATTCGAGGAACCCGCTGTTTCTTCGGATGAACTGGCTAATCGTCTGGAGAGTTATCATGAACTATTTCCCGATGCTGCCGCATTTCAAGCGGAGTATGATGCCTTTGTGTCACAGATGAAATTCGATTTCAGTGAAATCAACCAGTAAATACCATAAGTATATGCACAAGAGGTGGAGTATCAACTCCACCTCTTGTGCTTGAAAGCATCTCTCTTTTCTCTGTCCTTAATTTTTATCCATTGGTACAATGGTATATTTCTGCCCTTTATAGCGATACAGCACGAGCGAAACCAACAGCGTAGATAGTTCTGCCATAGGAATTGCCAGCCACATCCCACGGATTCCCATCAGAGGCGGTAGTACCAGCAAATAAAACACGACAAGTACAAGCGAACGCAGGGATGAGATGAGTGCGGATGTCCCCCCGTCCCCCAAGGCTGTAAAATAGCCGGACAAAAACACATTGAAGCCGATAAACAAAAACACCGGACGGACATCGTGCATGGCCGCAGCAGTCAAATCAAATACATGCTGCGTATGGGCAAACAGTCCGATGATCTGATTTCCACCGACCGCTAAACTAACCAAAATCAAAATTGCGGTGAGACCAACGGTGAGAAAGCTATACCGCACAGTTTCTCGAATCTTACCCCGATTTTCTGCGCCCAAATTGTAGCTGATGATTGGTGCTGTGGCAACAGAAATTCCCATGTAGAATGCAACAAAAAAGTAATAGAGATACATCACGATGGTAACTGCCGCAATTCCATCTTCCCCAAATTTCCGGAAAATAATCAGATTGAACAACAGTGTTGTGATTCCCGTGGAAAGTTCGGTCAGCATTTCACTACTCCCATTGGAGCAGGATTTCCATAGATCCCTCCAGCGGAAGACCGGCTTACAAAAGCGAAGCATACTGTGCCGCAGAAAATAGCGAAGCCCCATCCCTGCACTTACGCTGATGGAGAACACAGTTCCTAACGAAGCACCAAAGGTTCCCCACCCAAGCACTCCAACAAAGAAATAATCCAGCAGTACATTGAGCAGCAACCCAACCACAGACATATGAAGTCCGACCTGGGGTGCTCCGTCAGTTCGGACCAAATATTCAAAAAACAATTTAAACGCCATCGGGATCGTTCCAACGAATACGATAAACGCATACGGAAGAACATGGGGCATTAACCGCTCACTGGCACCCAGAAATGCAGCGATTGGTTTCAAAAACAAAAGTCCAATCAACGAAAAGAAAAGCGAAAGCAGCAGCAAGACAAGCGAGATGCTACTGAACACTTCATTCGCCCTTTTTTCTTCCTTTCGCCCCATGTGTTCCCCGATGATTGCCCCAGCTCCGGTGGCAAGCATGACCGCTGTTCCAAAAATCAGACATGTAATCGGAACCACCACATTGATTCCCGCCAACGCATCGGAACCTGCGTACTTTGACACAAAAAATCCATCAATCGTAGTGTAAAACGAAAGAAACACCATCGTCATAATGGATGGAACTAAATACTTCAAATATTGCGGATAAGACATCGCTTTGGAAAATAGATGCATAAAAACCTCCTATGATACCTAGGACCACCGTGCGCACTGCGGTCTGCGCTTGCATCTTGCTGCGCTTGTGCTATTATAAAGGATATAGTTACTATATAGTCAAGGGAGATTTTCACACATGAACAACATGTTTTCAGCCGGTGAGTTGGCAAAGCTTCAACATATTTCAAAGCAAACTCTGTTGTATTATGATAAAATCGGACTGTTTAAGCCATGCTACATTGATCCGACAAACGATTACCGCTATTACAGCGCAGAACAACTGGACTATCTGGACACTATCCTGATTATGAAAAAAATTGGGTTTTCTCTGCGGGATATTCAGGAGAAACTGCAGCACTACACCACAGAAAACAGCATTCTCTCCTTCGAGCAGCAGCTCGTCGTGATTCAGCAGAAAATCAAAGATCTTTCTCTGATTCAAAGCCGTCTGGAACGCCGCTGTTTACAAGTGCGGCAGGCCTGTGAACTGCGTGAAACCGAGCCTGTGTTAACCACGATTGATAAAGTCTACCTCCTGTATCACTCTGTGGACGCCCCATACAGCAGCAAGGACATTAGTGTTGCCACCAAAGAGTGCTACGCACAGGCGCTGAATGAAGACATCCCAATTTTCTTTGAATGTGGGGTCTCCGTTCCATTGGAGCGAGTCCAGAGTGGACGATGCATAGAGGCTGGCACTGCTTTTTTAACCACAGAGGACTTCCCTTCGGTTTCCAATATCCTGTGTCTGCCGCAAGGATTAACGGCCTCAATCTATCATTTTGGCCCTTATGCATCAATCTCTGAATCCTACCGAAAACTACTGTCCTATTGTTCAGAGCAAAATTTACGAATCTGTTCGGATTCTTATGAATTTTGTATCAACGACTACATCACCTCCAAATATGAGGATGAATTCATTACAAAAATTATGTTCTATGTAGAGCCGATGTGACCAACGAGCCAATAGATGCGGCAAAAGCCCCAATCACCAGATACACGGTGATCGGGGCTTGTTTGTCGTTGATATCAGGGATTGCCCTGGACTTCAGGTCTCACTTTCTCTCAACCGCTCCACAATGGTCTGCTTGGCAACCCTGCGATATACCACCAACGGCACAAGGCTGCCAATTAGCATATATACCGCACCCACAATCGAAAGCGGTACAAAGGTAGGTTTATATGTAAAGAACCAGAGCAGATGTTCCAACATGGAGGCCACCAGAGGACTCAAGCCGGCGGAAAGCACAAAGGCAACCGCCACTGCGCCCAGCGCATAGAACAATCCCTCCCAAACCAGCATCTTTTTCAGCTGTTTTCCGGTCATCCCAATGGATTGGAGCATGGCAAGTTCCCGTTTCCGGGTCAGAATTCCGGTCAAAACAGCATTTACAAAATTGAGAACTCCCACCATTCCAACCACAAAGGAAAGTAATCCACCCACTGCACGGAACATCGTGCGGAAGCTTTCAAATTCATCCATATAGGTCTGCTTGCTCTCATACCCGTATTTCGGATCGATCCGACTGGTATAGTCTTTCAAGAACGCATCCATTTCTCCTTCCGTGCCGTCTTTTGTATCAAAAGCGTAAAGCATAACATCCGATTTTCCGGTGACATCTCGAAAGGTATCTGCATTGAGCACAAATTCATCGGAACCATAGAAGCGGTAAGAAAGATGGTTAGGAACAAGCACCAGCGCAGCAACCGTCACGGTTTCATCTCGGTAGACTGTGGGGCGTTCCAGATAAGGATGGTCGCCCGCATCCTCTGCATTTGCATATATCTCTCCTGTGTCCGGATTGTAGCATTCCCATTCCGTTGGATACCGCAAGGTTATGGTATCTCCCACCTTTGCCCAATGAGAATCCGGATAGACTTCCCCCCTGTCATTGGTTCGAAGCACAGCAGCCACCGCGCGGCTCCCCGATTCATAGACCATGGACAGATCTCCTTCGACTACAGTGAGAGCATCCAAGGCAAAGGGTTCCATACCATAGGTCATCACATGATCCATCACCCGTCCGTCCGGCGTGTGCTCTTCCTGATCCAGAATGTACGAAATGCTTTCCTCATCCATGCCCCAACTCTGCATTCGGCCACGCACCCAGTCTTCCGGTGCAAACTCTTGTACCGAATCCAACTGTCCGTAAATGCGTCCGCCATCAAGCACCTGATCTCGTTCGGTCACTTCGGAAATCACCTCTTCCGGCAGCGTAATGCTCCCTTCATCCCAATGATAGACATTATTCTTAAAATAGCGTCCATCGGCCAGAATATAATCACAAGCGGAGGTATCCCCCAAATATTTATCCATATCAAACCCGTTGGTAAACACGGCAGTCATTTGCAGCAGCACCAACGCCAATGTCAGACTTACAATCGTGATGGCGGTTTTGCCCTTGCTGCGGCCCAAATTCGCCCAGGCCATTCCAAGCACAGACACTTGGCCGATTCCCTTTTTCTTTGTTTTTCTTCCCTTGATTCCCTCTGTATAGCGCACAGCATCTACCGGTGAAACTTTGGCGGCCAAACGGCCCGGTCTTGCACAGGATATAAGCACCGTAATCAATGCAAATACCGCAGAACAGAGGAAGATCATCGGAGACACTGACAAGGTGTCCACTGCAAAGCCATTTAACCGACTCATAATCACGGGACTGAGCCAGGCACCAATTCCCCAGCCACACAAGCAACCCAGCGGGATACCAAACAGGCAAAGGGCCAAAGCTTGGCGGCGCAGAATGGATTTGATCTGTGAGCCCGTGGTACCGATTGTTTTCAGCAAACCATAATAGCGGATGTCATTGACCACTGAAATCTGAAACACATTATAAATAATAAGATATCCGGTAAATACAATCAGCAACAGCAGTGCAGCTATGGTCACAAGCATCGTGGGGTCGATCTTTTGGGATAGCTTCGCTCCTGTAAAGCTCCAGTTGACGCTATATTTGATATAGTTTTCGTCGTTGGGTGCATCTCCCTGGTATCCATGGTTCGACAAAACGGTGTTCAGGTCTTCCTCGATATGGGTGGTGTGCTTGAACATCAGGTTCATATTCCACCTTTTTGCGGATGCATCTTTTCCAATCTCTGAGAAAACGGAATCCACCCGACTTTCCGGAACAAGAACCATATTTGATTCGGCAATCGGATCCTTCTCCCACCAACCACTGAGGAGGAAGGTTTGCTCTGTCTGCTGTCCGCCAACATCAATGGACAGCGTGAATTCCGCACCAAGTTTAGGCTCTACACCAAGCAAACGCAAAACTTCCAAATCAGCAGCCGCTTCGTTAGTTCCTTCTGCCGGAAGCCTGCCTTCGCTCGGAGTCAGATAACTCCACTCGGCATCTTTGGCATCCTTCCACCATACTTCCACATGATTCTTTGCAAATTCATTGTTCCGACCGATTCCCAAAAGCTGGTTTGCACCCCAGTCCTGAATCAATGAGTCTTCCCGCAGCGTTAAGAACTGCTCTTCTGTCAGCCCCTTCAATCCACCATGAGAGCAGGAGCCAACCAGACGAAAATTCGCTTGCTGAATCGCTTCATTCATGGACAGTCCAACGGTAAAGAGCACGGTAAACAACATTGTGGTGAGGGCTATGGCCAAAATTGCAATCAGATTTCTTGTTTTTGCAGCCCGAAAACTCTTCTTTGAAAGTTCCCGAATACAAGCTTGATTGGATACACGCAGCATGGTATCACCCCCTCATCACAATCCGTCCATCTTCAATCCGGATGATGCGATCGGCAAGCTGTGCAATTTCTTCGTTATGCGTAATCATCACGATGGTCTGTCCAAAGCGTTGACTGGATACTTTTAACAGACTCAATACATCCTGACTGGTTTTACTGTCCAGATTTCCGGTGGGTTCGTCTGCCAGAATAATTGCGGGTTTTGCGGCCAAGGCTCTGGCAATGGCAACCCGCTGTTGTTGACCCCCAGAGAGATGGTTGGGCAGGCGGTCTTGTTTCCGCTCCAACCCCAACATACGAACGATTTCCTGTACATAGGCTTCATCCACCCGTTTCCCATCCAGGCGCAAGGGCAGAAGAATATTTTCCATCACATTCAACACCGGCACCAGATTGTAATTTTGGAACACAAAACCAATCTTTCGACGGCGGAAAATAGTCAGTTCCTCGTCACTTAGGCTGGAAAGATCTCGTCCATCAACCACAACCATACCTTTCGTCGGCCGATCCAGCCCTCCTAATAGATGCAGCAAGGTGGACTTTCCAGAGCCGGATGTTCCGACAATCGCCAGAAATTCCCCCTGCTCCACTTCCAAATCGACACCATCCAAGGCATTGACCCGATTGTCGCCGGAGCCATACTGCTTTTGGAGGCCTTTTGCCTGTAAAATACTCATAATTATACTCCTCCACAAAAAATCTGTGTGTAAGAATCCGGATTTCCCTTCTCCCTACACACAGATCATAACACAGCATTCTGTCCAGATTCTTTCTAAGACACATTCCATTCTAACAGAATTGTAAGATTCAAGCAGCCACAGTTATTGCGCCTGAACTGAAAGTCACCGACCTTAAACCGGCAAAAACATGGAAAACACAGCACCTTCCCCCGGTTTTGAAGTAACCTTTAGGTATCCGCCTTCCCGGCGCAGAATATCTCGGGTCAGGTAGAGCCCAATCCCGACACCGTCTTGCTGGGCACTGCCCTCCACCCGATAAAACCGCCGGAAGATTTTTGCCTGTTCTTCTTCGGAAATACCGATTCCTGTATCCGCTACATCGACCCGCACAAACATCTCGTATGGGGTAACTGAAACCGAAACGCTACCTTTGTTTGTATATTTAATGGCATTGTCCACCAAATTACACAGCGCCTCTGCCGTCCATTTAGCGTCAAAACAGGCCACTTCCTCCGAAGGCAACACAGACAGGAGCAGTCCTCGGCTTTGCGCTCGGGGTAAAAATTGTTGTTCCACTTGCGTCAATACCGGTGCAAGGCAGCTGCGTTCCGGGTGAAGCGTAATGATTCCGTTTTCTAGCCGGGACAGCTTGACCAGAGCATCAATCAAGAAACGCAATTTCTCCGTCTGTGCGTACAGAGTCTCGGCATATTCTTTCGCTTCCGGTGGCAGCTCCTCCTCCTGAAGCAGTTCTGCATAGAGCCGCAAATTTGCAATCGGTGTTTTCGTCTGATGCGAAATGTCCCCAATCAGCGCTTGAATCCGCTGTTGCTCTGACGCTACCTGCTGTGCAGAGCAGGTGGATGCAGACAAAAACTGCACCATTCTGGTTTCCAACGCAGAGAGTAAGCTTTCATCAAAAGTAGTTTCCCGAAAGTCTCCCTCCATAGCACAGGAGAGCATCGCATCCAACGATTCCATTGTCTTTTTCGCTTTTCTGCGTTCCAATCCGACTGCAATTCCTGCCAACAGCAAGCAGGCCACACCAAAGAACCAACCCAGATCAGCCATCGTTCGTCACCCACACATACCCGATGCCATAAATTGTTTTAATGGCTTCGTGGGCGTTCAGCTTATCCCGCAGGCGCTTCACCGTTACAGACAGCGCATTTTCATCCACATAGTCGGCACCATCGGTCCAGATTCGATCCATCAATAAGGTCCGTTCCATCGTACGGCCGCGATTCTCCACCAGCAGCCGCAATAATTTTTGCTCTGTTTTACTCAACTCCACCGAAACACCGTCAGCGCAGAATTGCTGCGCTATAAAATCAAAGCAATAGGGTCCGATTTTAATTGCGTTGGTCGGCAAAGTGCGGCACCGATTCCTCAGCTGTGTATTCACTCTCGCCCGAAGAACCGCCAGTGAAAAGGGTTTTGTAATGTAATCATCTGCCCCTTCCTCCAATCCGCATACGATGTCTTCATCTGTATCATTTGCAGTTAAAAGAATGACCGCCGGACATTCTGTTCCCGCCTTCAACGCACGCAGCCACACCCGTCCGTTCCCGTCCGGCAAATTCACATCCAGCAAAATCAGATCGGGCATTTGACACGCAATCTGCTCCTGTGCAGAGCGGAGATTGCTGCAGGAAACCACACACCGGTCCTTTGTTTTCAATGCTTTACAGAGGCCCTGATTCAAGCCTTTATCATCTTCTACAATTAAAATCTGTTCCATCGCTCTTCTCCTGCACGCATACGATCAAATATTTAAGCTGATTATACCATCTTCTTTATCATTATGTAAGGCATGCAGCAGATCTCTTTCTTGCAAGATCCTTCCCTACCACAAAAGCAAAGATACGACCCCTGTGAACGGATCGTTCACAGGGGTCAGCTCATCAGTTGATTTTCTTGCGTTTCTTACTCACGATTAGTGTCACTACACCGCACAGACCGATTCCGGCAGCCGTGATCCAAAGAGCCACGGGACTGGTATCTCCCGTTGCAGGTGCCGTGCTCTGACTCGGATTCGGATTCGCCGGCTTCGATTCTGTATGATTGGGCTGGGACGGAATCGAAGAATCGTGGTTCCCTTCTGGAGTTCCAGGTTGAACCGGTTCCGACGGATCTGTGGGATTCTCTGGTTTGACGGGGATGTTTTGCTCGTCATAGTAGAATCCGCAGGTTTCACAGGTATGGCGGGTCGTTCCCATCTGTGTTGTGGTCGAATCGGCAATGACCTCATCTACGAAGTTGTGAGGGGCTTGGTCGATTTTATCCATGCATCCATCGCAAGTATGCCAATGACCATGGGTTGGATCATTGTCATAATGCCAAACCGTTTCATTCACCTTATGCGAAACCGTGACCTGATACACCTTGGTTCCCACCTGAACTTCAGCGGTACCGGCCGTCTGTGCAGTCAGCGTTAAGGTTGCCTGCTGGTAGGGCACCACAGAGTTGATTTTTTCTGCCTTCAGGTCGACCTTCAGACTTTGGGCATACAGATTTTCCTGATCCACAGTCGGATGAAGCACATAGAGTTCCTTTCCAACTGCTGCCACAATCAGATAAAATCCACCATCCTGAACCTCATCCAATTTAGTCACCGGAACATAACCGGGGAGATCTGACTGTTCACCCGCTGCGGCAGGCCGATACAGCTTAAACTCGCAGGCTGGCGTATTTTTTGCATTTCCAACCCGGTCAAAAGTTGCCAGTTTTCCCTTGCTGTTATCCCGCCAGAAATACAGATAGCTTGCATCCGTGTGAATGAGGAAAGTGCCGTTGGCATTTTCCGTCAGTGTGGCCGTTGTGGCCGTCGTGGCGGACGGATAGTGATTGGTCTCTGTGGACACCCAAACTTGAGTTCCGTCGGCGGCCTTAGCCGTAATCTGAATTCCGGTGTCATTGCTGCCGACAAACTGGAACAACGAAGTGCTGAGCGGATCCAATTTTCCATCAAACTTGACATCCGTGCCATGGTGGCCCTGTGCTCCGTTGACAATCGAAATCTGCTTGTTTTCCGTAGAAATACTCCCATTCACCACGGAAGGATCGCTGCTGACAACCACATCCGATGCTTTGACCGGGAAGGTCTTCTGCTCTCCACAAGACAACTCCACATCCTGACGCTGTATTTGCAGAATGTCATCCATCGAAAGGTTCAAATAGGTCACAGCAGCCGGATTTTTTTCGTGGCTCTCATAAATCAGACCAATCGAGCCATCTTGTAATTCGGTAAGGCTGGAATAGGCATAAGTCACACCAGGCCCGGTAACCTGATAGGTGCCGATATGCGTCATAGAATGATCGCTTTCCAGATTAAAGGCATAAACCTTGCCATTGGTGCGGCGTGGATTGGTGGTTGCCGTTGCCGTAGAAACCAAGATCACCGGTTTTCCGTTGATTTCACGAGAATAACGAATGGCAGAGAATTGAGTCTGTGTTGCCTTCACCACTCCGGGCTGTTTGACCGGCTGTCCAGCCGTCCATGTCTGCGTGTCGGCATTCCAAGTGAAATCCGTATAGCGCAGATCGTTGAGACTGTCACGGTAGAACTGGCGCACGGTCTTTTCGTCGATCTTGACCAATGCACTCTCACTGGAAATATCATTTTTGGCGCTGTCGGTCGCACTGGGAGAACGCTTCCAAGTTTTGCCCTGATCCTGCGTATACACAAAACTTGCACTTTCAGGTGCGTGGTCATAGCAAGGCAGAAGAACCATCCCATTCTCCATGCTGATACCAGCACCGGGGCCGACGCCATAGAACACATAGTTGGAAACCTCATCCCGTACCTGCGGGTTCAGGATGGTTGGAGCAGACCAGGTCTCTCCGCCGTCCTGTGAGGTGATCAGCCACAAGAACACAGCATCTGCCGTGTGCAGGGCTGCATTGGTGAAGAACACATTCTGCTGTACATATTTGTCACTGTCCAGCTGACGGCAGTACATAGGTTTCTTCTCGGCCGTATAAAGATAGTAGTGATCGTTTACATAGTAAACAGGCGTCTTGTCTGCATCTCCCTTAGCAATGACCGGAGCATATCCATTCTGAAAGTCACCCACATAGTAAGAATAGTTGTCATGGGTATGTCCATCCAGCATCGTATACAGGACCATCCGGCGCTGACCGTCTACCGTCTCATAGCCGGACAATTTCTGTAGCGTACGAGTCCAGTTTCCACCGGGCATCAGATCCACCATCAAATAGAGGGTTCCATCCTTGCCCTGTGCCAAAACAGGATCAATGAATGCTGTGGATTTTTCGTTATGATGGTTGACACTGTCATTGAAGAAATTGGGAAAGCTATAATTCCAAGTATGTCCATTGTCCTTGGAAACACTAAGCATTGTGTCAATATTGAAGCCATCAAAATGGTGATTCCAGCGAGCATCAATTGCCGAAACCATGGTCCCATCCTTCAGCGTAATAATAGATGGAATACGGAAATTTCCAATTCCTGCCACATCCTGTGGGAATGGCTGCTCCTTCGTTGTGCCGGGCTGCGGTGCGCCCTCGGCAAGAAATTCTTTTTTAGGCTCCTGTGCCAGAATCACCTGGTTCAGGTTGTATTCTGCCGTCTGCACCGCATCACTGGTTGCGGCTGCATCATCCCGAACGCGAATTGCTTCCTGAAGAGCCGCCTGAATTGCAGCTGCACTGTCCTGCGAAAGCTTTGTAATGTCCACCTTCTGCGCCTGTTCAATGACCGATTTCAGGCCCTCCTTATTCACCACTACGACATCATTCTTGGTGTACAGATAAATGTTGTAGCGTGGATTTTTGGATGGACCCCAGAAATTGGTCTCAAATACCTTTCCATTGTTGGTGAACTGATTCTTATCGCCATTGCGGTTGAAATCCAAAATACGAGTTCCGTCGCTATACAAAGTAAAGGCCCCATTTCCCGTTGCCGTTACTGTAAAATTCATAGGAGCTTTGGTCAGGAACCGATCCCCTTGTGCCTTGGATTGCAATGCCAGATAAAGGTCATTGCTCCCTCGGAAGGTGTACTTTGCATTATGCCGTGTAACCGTAAAATGAAGGTCATTCATGGACAATGCCTTCTTATCGCTCTCGTGTATTGCACTCACCTGACCATTCGCCACGGTGAGAGCAGCCACAAAGCATCCTTTGGATGCCTGTGCCTCAATCGCACTGCCTGCGGACAAATCGGCGTTGGCTGCATCCGGATAGAAGGCATACAGCTTGCCCTTGCTGTCCTGACTGACAATCAAATACTGGCGATTTGTCTCCAAATTAGCTGTAGTGACTCGCGTGTAGCCGGGAATCATAAGGGTATTCGGATCGACTGTCGGCTGCACTGCCGCCGGAGCTGCTTCCGGTTCCGTTGTTTCCTTGTCTTCATATGCGGTTGGGAGAGCAGGGTCGACCGCTTCCTCCGGTTGTTCCTGACTCACCTCATCTTGTGTTTCTGTCACCGTTCCTTCTTGCTGCAATGGCTCGGTGTAAGGTTCTGCGTACACCGGTATCGTCAATTGTACGGTGACGAAAACAGCCATCAGCAGGGCCAGTGCACGATTCCGCAAGAGTGTACTGGGTCGCTTGTGTTTCATTTTCCTTCCTCCTTTGTTCTTTTGCGAACGAACGAAATTAATGTCAGACCGCATACCGTTCGGTCTGCATACCATGCAGTTTCTTGATCTACTGCACTGCATTATTTCGATGTATATTATATTAGCATAATGAATTATATTTTCTATTCGTGAATGTCATGAAAATTTGTTTCATTTTTGTGCAGTATGACAATTTCTTCCAGTCTTATCCATTCTTTTATCTCTCTTTATTTGTATGAAAGGGCTGCTCTTCGGTCCTTCTCCGGCCTTGACAATCAGGTGCGCCTGTGTTAGATTGACCGTAGGAAATGTAAGGTTCCCTTTTTGGTTCCGGACAAAAGAGATCTAGCACATTCAAATCTGCGCTATCGGCATTTCATCTGATCGGATGGAGGAGGGCGGGGTTTGGATGTTTTTTCATACCTTAGATGCAAATGGAACCACTTCCCTGCGCACAAAAGCAATCAGGATCGGAGGATACACAATGAATCATATGTTTACTGCTTCGGATGTGTTTGATGCATATCAAAGAATCCATCCCTATCTGCCTCAAACGCCTTTGGAAGAATCATTTTATCTCGGCACCGAAAATCGAAGCTATTTCTTCAAGCTGGAATCTCTGCAACATGTGAAGAGCTTTAAAATTCGAGGCGCACTGAACAAACTCCTCTCCCTGTCGGAAGAAGAAAAGCACCGTGGCGTTGCGACGGTGTCCTCCGGAAATCACGGGGTTGCAGTCAGTTATGCCTCCAAATTACTTGGCATTGAACGAGCATTGGTCATCGTTCCGACCATCACACCAAAAGCAAAAATCAAGAAGATCGAGTACTATGGAGCGCAAGTCATGCTGTTAGGCAGCAACTACGACGAGGCCCACACGCTCGGCTTGGCATATCTCAAGCAGCACAATATGACTTACATTGATTCCTACTATGATGACCCCATGGTCTACGCCGGTCAGGGAACCGTCGCTTTGGAACTCTTGTCCCAAAATCCAGAAATCGACACACTGGTTGTTCCCATCGGCGGCGGCAGTCTGATTACCGGATGTGCCGTGGTGGCAAAACACCTAAAGCCGGATATTCGCATTATAGGCGTACAAACGGACACCTGCCCGGCAATGATTCAGGCCTATCAGGATCATGTTTTTTATGAGACCTTCCCTACTACCGGGACCTCTATCTGCGAATCGTTGGTGGGCGGAATTGGAAAACTCTCCTACGAAATGCTGGCCGACTATGTCGATGATTTGATTGCCGTAAGGGAATCTACGATCCGTCGAGGAGTCAAGCATATGCTTCTCAATGAGAAGTTTGTCGTTGAAGCCGGAAGCGCCACGACTGTGGCTGCTGTGATGGATGAGCCGGACCGAATTGGCGGAAAAAATGTTGCCCTTGTCATCAGCGGCGGCAATATTGATGGAGATTTGATTCGTACCATCATCAACGAATAACGAACGCCCGTTGAAGCCTGAAAACGCCGTGGACAAAGCTGACCCACGGCGTTTTTACTTCATATTTCGATGAAAACAGAAAAAGACCCTAGAGCATACACTCTAAGGTCTTTGGCAGCGGGAGAAGGATTCGAACCCTCACATACAGAGTCAGAGTCTGCTGTGCTACCCTTACACAATCCCGCTATACAGTTGCAACGACATTTAAGGAATGAACTGCCTTAGAGCAATTGCTCTAAGGCGTTCAATGGCAGCGGGAGAAGGATTCGAACCCTCACATACAGAGTCAGAGTCTGCTGTGCTACCCTTACACAATCCCGCTATCAGCCGTTCTGCGCTTGTCGTTTTCGCACCGAACAGTATGTATTATATCAGGAACTCGAAAAATGTCAACACCTTTTTTCAAGTTTTTTCTAATTTTCTTTCCCCTCTTTTTTGCTGTCTGTGCTAAAATAGGCTTGAGGTGAATTAGTTATGAAGCAAACCGAAAAAATGCAGCAGCTCAACCAGCAGTGCAAAGGCTGTCAGGGCTGTGCTTTGGCCGACACCAGAACAAACCTTGTGTTCGGAGATGGAAACCCCTGCTCCCCGATTCTTTTTGTAGGGGAAGGTCCCGGCGAACAAGAGGATTTGCAGGGTGTCCCCTTTGTCGGTCGGGCAGGACAGCTGCTGGATCAAATGCTGGACATCATCGATCTCAACCGTAACCGTTATTACATTGCAAACATCGTAAAATGCCGTCCTCCCAGAAACAGAGATCCACTGCATACCGAACAGGATGCCTGCTCCAACTGGCTGGCAGAGCAAATTCAAATTATCCAGCCGAAAATCATGATTTGTTTGGGGCGAATTGCCGCCTGCCGGATGATCCGTGAGGATTATAAAATCACCCGGCAGCATGGCCAATGGGAGCAGATCAACGGAATTTGGACTACGGCAATTTACCACCCATCCGCCTTGCTGCGGGACGAGCGCAAACGCCCAGACACCTTTGATGATCTGAAATCAATTCAGAAAAAAATCAGAGAAGTGTGTCCAGAAGTGTATTCGCCTTCTTAAAAGTCATATTTTGCCCCATACTGGGTTTCCCACCCATCCATCAGCTCCCCGTGCAGCAGGAACACCACCTTATCAATGGCATCCAACTCTGTGAGGGAATTGACAATGGAATACAGTTTCAACTGGAAGGTTGCTTGGTCTGAAATCAACTTGTCCAGTGCTTCTTCATCCATGGTAATGGTGCAGACATTGCCCTGAACCGAGCTAACCTTCATCATTCCCCCATTCAAACAAGGCGCCAGTTCCGGTTCTCTTGGACCAATAAACAACTGATCCAGAACCCCTTGACTCTGTCCTACGGCATCCATGGATTCCACCGTAATCATTCGATACTCCACGCCCATACCGGTCCCTTCTTTGGTTGGGAAATACAGCTGGGAGCTAATCATATATGGATCCTGCGTTTCCCCGGTGAGCAGCACATTTGTCGGTGTAAGAATGCCAGCTGCTCCACCGGGCACTTTTTTCCCATCCACCGTCATGCTGACCCCATCCACCGAGTCAAGCTGCGTCACCGTCAATACAATACAATACTGCGCCAACATCAAATCATAGCCGGACAAAGTGCCAAAAGATTCAGAGAGATCCAGCGTAAGAATCCCTTCGTTCAGAGCAAAGGAGTTGAGCTGCACCTTTTCCGGGAAGGTCCTCATCATACCAGCCTTATACGGTCCTTCCAACAACGCCTCCATCACCGCCGGAATCGAATCCGAATCCAAGTATTTCACTTCGCTGGTCAGTGCGTTTCCGCTTGGGATATCATTGGATACACGATAATAAAACTGCAATTTGATCTTATCCGATTCCAACAGGTCCGAGCAGCCACTACACATCAGCAGAAGGACAGCCAACAGCAGAGCGATCCCTCGTTTCACAGTTCTTCCTCCTCTTCCGGTCTTTCTTTCGGGTCACACAGCGGAAGCGTGACAATAAACACGGTTCCGCCTTCTGGCCGTCCATCCACAAGAATGGTGCCCCCGTTGTGCACTACGGTATCCTTTACGATGGACAGCCCCAATCCGGTACCGCCTGCCTCTCTGGAGCGGGCCTTATCCACCCGATAAAAGCGGTCAAATATCTTCGGCCGATCCTCTTTCGGAATGCCTATTCCGTTATCTTCGATGGTCACCACAGCCTGTGCATCGGAGGTTCGAGCCCGAATCCAAACCTTGCCCCCCTCGGAATTGTACTTGATGGCATTTTCCACCAAATTGAAAAGCACTTGATACATCTCATCCGGAGACGAACGGACCACACAGCCCTGCTCAATGGTGGGCTGGATCGAAATGTGCTTTTGATCTGCCAACGGGGTCAGCATATGCAACGCATCGGAAAGGACATCCCCAAGGTCAACCGGTTCCGTTTTCGTTTCTGCTCCGTGATCTATTTTAGTAAGTGCCAGCAGTTTTCCGGTAATTCGCACCAGTCGATCCGCCTCTGTGCCAATATCATCCACAAATTCCCGCATGGTTTCTGCATCCATCCCATCGCTCATTGCGATCGAGTCGGTGAGCAGTTTGATGGCCGCCAGCGGCGTTTTCAATTCATGGGATGCATCCGAAACAAAGCGTTTCCGCATCTCGTCTGTGGTTTGCATCCGCTCTGTCATATCATTGAATGCCGTCGCCAGATTAGCCAACTCATCTTTTCCGGTTACATGCACACGGGTGGAATAATCACCCTCTCGCAACTCATCAATACCGGAAATGACTGTACTGATCCGCCGGGTCATGGTTCGAGACAGGAGCACACTGATGAACAGCGCCACCCCCAGCAATGCAGCGGAAATGCGGAGCAAGTTGTGCTGCAAGCCGGTGATGATGGCTCCCTGTTCCGCATCGTATTCATAGAGATATACTCCGCCAATCAGCGAATTTCGATAGAGGATCGGCTGTGCTACACTGGTGCGAAAGGCACCGTCCCGATATGTACAGACCGAAACATCGTTTCCGCCGGAACCTTGCATTGCAAGGGACAGTTCCTGAATCAGCGCATAGCGTTTGTGGTCCGTTGTGGCTCTGGAGTCATAAACTACAAGTCCGCTTGGGTTTGTGACCATCACACGGGACACAGACCCTTCGTCCAACATATCCATCACCTGCGCCACTCCGTCCGCAGTGACTTCTCCCTGAAGCGAAATGGACGAGGAAATCACGGAGGCCGAAGACAGGAGCGACGCCTGTTTGGCCTGAAACACCAGATCCTGTGCCGCCAATATGGGATAGGTGTTCAAAAATCCCAGAACGGACGCAATAATCAGAAGATACGAGAACGCAAACTTCACCTGAAGCCGGCGCCAAATCGGAATTCGCTTTTGTTGCGGCTTGGGCATTCCTTCCATCATTGCATTCCCTCCGTTCTCTCTTCCCTCTTACTGTTTCAAATAATAACCGACACCCCATTTTGTCAGAATCAGTTTGGGGTTCGTGGAGTCCAATTCAATTTTCTCTCGTAAACGACGCACATGAACATCCACCGTACGATAATCTCCCTGATACTCATAGCCCCAGACCAAGTCCAACAGATTCTCACGGCTATACACTCGTCCGGGATTTCGCATCAGGAGCAGCAGCAAATCAAACTCCTTGACCGTAAGATCGACCACTTCTCCGTCAACAATGGCAACCCGTTTTGCCAGGTCCAGCGTCAAATGGTCTTTGGTCAACATTTCACTGGAGCCTTGTTCCTCCTTTTGTGCCGTGGCATTCATGCCGGAGCGCCGAATCAAAGCCCGGATACGAGCCTTCAACTCCAAAATATTGAACGGCTTGGTCATATAATCATCTGCTCCGGATTCCAAACCAATGATTTTGTCCGCATCTTCCCCCTTTGCCGTCAGAATGATAATTGGGACATTGGAGAACGCTCGGATGTTCACACAAGCTTGCAAACCGTCAATTTTTGGCATCATCAGATCCAACACAATCAAGTCATATGAATTTGCCCGAGCCAGTTCTACCGCCTGCTCACCATCATAGCCCACATCAACTTCATATCCCTCGTTCCGGAGGTTAAAGCTGATTCCTTTGACCAGCACTTTTTCGTCATCGACCACTAAAATTCTCATGACTCTCTCCCTCTTTCCATACCGTTACCGTGGATTCTAACTCCTTGATCCCTTCCCGATCAAAGCCATCCACTTGAAGCAGCTCATCCACGCTTGTAAAGGAACCGTGACGAAGCCGCCAATCCACGATAGCCTCCGCCCGTTTTGCACCAATTTGTGGCAGTGCAGCCAGTTCCTCCTCGGTTGCATGGTTCAGATCCAGCTTTCCGATCCTGCTTTCTCCAGTTTCCGCATATTCCACACCCCTATGCGCTTCGATTTCCCGAAGGTCAACCGGCCCACCGGTTTGAGCGAACACCGTGCCTCCTGTGCCGGATCTGATTGAGAAGAAGGTCAACGCAAAGAACAGCGCACAAACGCCAGTCAACACAAGGACAAGCGTTTCACTCCATTTCATTTTCAAAGTCAAACCTCCCGACTCCCGTTGCAGGGCTAACCTAAATCTGTTATAATATTTCTGTCCTTTTCAGGTGTTTTGTTCGAACATCCTGATTATATCATAACCGACAGGAGTTTCCTATGAAAAATTCTCGTATTGTTTGTTTTGTACTCAGTCTTTTAATCGTTTTATCCTGTGCAACCGTCTCAGTGCAGGCCTATCAGTCTGACATCGTGGATTCCATGACCACCGAAGCCAGATCTGCCATTCTGGTCGATCCGGACACGGATTTCATTCTCTATCAGCACAACGCCTACGACAAGGCCTACCCCGCCAGCATCACTAAGGTCATGTCTGCCATTCTTGTGATGGAGGCTCTGGATCAGGGCAAGCTGACGCTGGATCAGCAAATCACCGCAACTCAGTCCGCGTGGAAAGGCATGGACTACACCAGCAGCAACCAGAATATTCAGCCCGGTGAGACGATGACCGTCAAAGATCTGGTGTACTGCATGATGGTCGCCTCCGCCAATGAGGCCTGCAATATTCTGGCCACAGAGATTTCCGGCAGCATCGACGCCTTTGTGGAAGCTATGAACCAGAAAGCCACAGAGTTGGGCTGCACCGGAACACATTTCATGAATCCGCACGGTATGCCGGACGACAACCACTATACCACAGCCTATGATCTTTACCTCATTGCAAAATATGCCATGAAATTCGAGTTTTTCCGTGAAGTGGTTGCAACCAGCGAATATTATACCGAAGCTACCAATCTAAACGCCACACCCCGTCATTTTTATAACACCAACGCCCTTTTGTCCGGTAAGAAATATCAGGGCTATCAGTATGAGTATTGCACCGGAATCAAAACCGGTACCACAGATGCTGCTGGCAACTGTCTGCTGTCCAGTGCCGAAAAAGATGGTCAGAAGCTGATTTGTGTGGTGTTGGGCTGCGAAAATCCCACAGATGCCGGCGGCAATGTGCAGCGCAAGCAGTTCTCGGAAAGCCGGCGACTGTTCCAGTGGGGGTTTGAAAACTTCTCCGTCCACTCCATTCTGGACGCAACCAAGCCCATTGCCGAGGTCCCGGTTACGCTTTCCACCCAGAACGATTATGTTTCTGTAGTCGTGGACGGCAAACTTGAGGCGCAGCTCCCCAACGACATCACCAGTGAAGATTTTGAATGGACTTGTGATCTTCCGGAATCGGTGGAAGCTCCAATCACGCAAGGCCAACGCCTTGGCTCAATGACCCTGACTCTGGACGGCAAAGAATACGGTACGGTGGACTTGGTGGCGGTCAACAATGTTGAGCGGTCTCCCCTGCTTGCATTCAAACACACAGTCGGGCAGGTCGTAACCAGCTGGCAGTTCATCCTGGCTGCAGTTGTGGTACTGGGTGTCGCAATCGCTCTGATCGTCCGTGCAGTCGTTGTTTCCAACCGAAACAAGCGTTACAAAGGACATCGCTCCAACAATTACAAAGGCAAATAACGATAATGTTCCCATGATCGAAAAGATCATGGGAACATTTCTATAAAACAGGGCACTTAGCTATAGCCGAGTGCCCTGTTCCATATTATTTATGCTTGACGGTAAATGGCGACGGAAGAAAAAGAAATCACAGAGTAATCGAAATGGATACAAATATGGGACAATTCAAGTGTAATCATCCTCCTGATAAGCAACGAAATATCTTCACCGTCTTTTCGGTAATCTAAAAATAATCAAACATTATGTAGTATTTGCCGTTGTATTCACGCACCATTGCATCGTATAGTGCAGGACAACCGACAGAGAGAATTATATTACCAATCAACTCTCTCCATCTTGGAAACAGTGTGGAAAACACACCGATATTAAACGATTTGAAATCATTCAGTGCATCTAAAGCTTTATGTAAGTCTTTACAAAGAGTAAAAGCGCACTTACCCATTCCCCGCAAGTGGCAGAGGTAGGTAAGTGCGCTCTCCGAGTGAGAATGGTGCCTTCTTCGGCAGATAGCACGATGCGGCCAAGAGGGTTGACGCCCTCCACTTTTTCAAAGCCGTATTGAAATGCAAAATTCCCTCTTACAAATCGACTTTTGGATTAAAATGCGTGACCGATGTCCTTCCGGAAATGCATTTGATCGAAGTGGATGGGACCTGCTGCCACATAGGCATTCTGGATTGCATCTTCCAAATCAGAACCCAGTGCTGTAACGCCCAGCACACGACCGCCATTGGTGACGACATTATCGTCCTTTGCGGCCGTTCCGGCATGGAACACCACTGCGTTCTCCACCTGATCCAAACCTTCAATGACCTTGCCCTTTTCATACTGTGCCGGATAGCCGCCGGATGCCAACACCAGACAGCAGGATGCTTCCTGCTTCCACCGGATATCCAACTGATCCAGTGTGCCATTGACACAAGCTTCCAAAATCTCCATCAGGTCTGTATCCAGCCGCATCAGCAGTGCCTGACACTCCGGATCACCAAAGCGGGCGTTGTACTCCACCACTTTGGGGCCCTCTGGGGTCAACATCAGGCCAAAGTAAATCACACCCTTGAAAGGTCTGCCTTCGGCCTTCATAGCAGCCATCGTGGGTTCAAAAATCTCCTTCAGGCAGCGATCTGCCAATGCGTCGGTGTAATACGGCGTGGGGGAAATGGCACCCATACCGCCGGTATTAGGGCCTTTATTCCCGTCAAAAGCCCTCTTATGGTCCTGTGACGAAGGCATAGGCGAAATATGTTCACCATCCGCAAAGCAGAGCACGGTCACTTCGGGACCGGTCATACATTCCTCGATGACTACTGTGGAGCCGGATGCACCAAATTTGTTATCAGCCATCATGGACTTCACGGCCTCGACCGCCTCATCCTCCGTGGCCGCCACGATCACGCCCTTACCAAGGGCAAGTCCGTCCGCTTTGACCACAATGGGAGCCCCCTGCGTATGGACATAGGCGATGGCCTCGTCCATATCCTTGAAGGTGGCGTATTTCGCCGTAGGAATGTGGTATTTGTGCATCAATTCTTTGGAGAATGCCTTGCTGGCTTCAATGACAGCCGCTTCTTTCGTGGGACCAAAAGCGGGAATTCCAGCCTCAGCAAAGGCATTTACCATACCCAATGCCAACGGATCATCCGGAGCTACCATGACAAAATCCATCTGATGTTCCTTTGCCCATGCCACCATGCCTTCCACATCCGTGGCAGCAACCGGAACACAGGTGGCCAGCTGGCCAATACCCGCATTTCCTGGCGCACAGAATAACTCGGTCACCTTGGGACTCTTGGACAGAGCCCAGACAATGGCGTGCTCACGGCCGCCGGAACCTACAACCAAAACTTTCATGCTAAGTTACCTCTTCTCAATCAATGGTGGAACAGGCGCATACCGGTAAACGCCATGACCATATCATGGTTGTCGGCACAAGTGATGACATGGTCATCTCGGATAGATCCACCAGGCTCGGCAATGTACTTTACGCCGGACTTGAACGCACGCTCGATATTATCGCCAAAGGGGAAGAATGCATCGCTGCCCAATGCAACATCCTGCATAGTAGCAATCCATGCCTTCTTTTCCTCGGCAGTCAGAACCTCAGGCTTGGTCTGGAAGGTCTCCTGCCACACGCCCTCCGCCAGCAGATCCTCATACTCGTCAGAAATATAGACATCAATGGCATTATCCCGTGCAGGACGGCGAATTCCATCCAGGAACGGCAGGGCCAGCACCTTGGGATGCTGACGAAGCATCCAGTTATCAGCCTTGTTACCTGCCAGACGGACGCAGTGCACACGGCTCTGCTGACCGGCACCAACACCAATGGTCTGGCCGTTCTTGACATAGCAAACCGAGTTAGACTGGGTGTACTTCAGCGTAATCAGAGAAATGAGCAAATCGATCTTCGCCTGCTCAGGCAGCTCCTGATTCTTCGTGACAATGTTCTCAAACTGGGTTTCATCCAACTTAAAGAAGTTATGACCCTGCTCGAACACAATGCCGAAAATTTCACGGCGTTCCTGCTCCTTGGGCACATAATTCGGGTCCACCTGAACCACATTGTAGCCGCCCTTGTTCTTGCTCTTCAGGATTTCCAGAGCCTCGTCGGTATAGCCGGGGGCAATGATGCCGTCAGATACCTCTGCCTTCAAATAGGTGGCCGTTGCAGCATCACAGACATCCGAAAGGGCGGCCCAATCGCCATAGGAGCAGAGACGGTCTGCACCTCTGGCACGGATATAAGCGCAGGCCACAGGGGTCAGTTCCTGATCGGGCTCCACGAAATAGATCTGCTTCTCCACCTCATTGAGGGGCAGGCCCACGGCGGCACCTGCAGGCGAAACATGCTTGAAGGAAGCAGCGGCCGGCAGTCCGGTGGCCTCACGCAGCTCCTTGACCAGCTGCCAGCTATTCAGTGCATCCATGAAGTTGATATAACCGGGACGGCCGTTCAGCACGGTGATGGGCAGTTCGCTGCCGTCTGCCATATACAGGCGAGACGGTTTCTGGTTAGGATTGCAACCATATTTCAATTCCAATTCAGTCATGGAAATAGCCTCCGATCAGTTGTGTTTGTTGATGATGATGTCCTCGGTATCGCCGTTTGCCAGATCCATATACCGCACAAAGAGAGACACCTTATTTTCCTCATTTAGATTGGACCAGATGGCACCGGCAAATTCCTTTGCATCTGCGCAGTCAATTTTAACCAGCTCCGGCTCACCTTCAAAGGAAGGCAGCGGGTTTCCGTCGCCCATGTAAGTGTGGATAAAGTGTCCATATCCAGCCACAGGTGCATCATAGTCATAGAAATAACGGCAGCAGCAGGACGGGTCACCATAGAAACTCTTCAAAATGGACAGGTTGTATCTGCCATCTGCTTCCACCACGCCGGAAATGCGGGGCGTATAGTTTGGGCCGTCCGGCTCAAACTCACGGGTTTCCAGTGCCTCCCGCACGCTCTTATCCTCCAGGAAGAAATCCCGGATGGTATCCGTCTGGTCACCGTTGGTAACAATCGTCTTATCCTTGCAGAACCGGACCGGGTGGTAGATGATAAGGGACGGATCCTCCATCTTGGAGGGATCATATGCCTCGGTGCGGATGCCATCTTCTGTTACAGAAAACACACGGTTCCGGCTATTTTCGCTGCGGCCCATGATAAAATAAGCCATGACCGCATATTTATTATCGGCGCTCCGTCCCAGCACAATGCCACGGCCGGGATAGGCATTCCGATTGAGTTCTTCCATCAGATTACGGATTTCCATATTGTTACCTCCGATTATTCACTGATATGGACCACTCTGCCCTCGACACTCAGCTTATCGTCGCAGAACAGGCAGACCGCCTGGGGCAGGATCTTCCATTCAGCCTGCTCCATGATCCGTTTTTGCAGGGTTTCCGGTGTGTCGTTGGCGTGAACCGGTACCGCCTTCTGTAATATAATCGGTCCGCCGTCGCACTCTTCGCTGACAAAATGGACCGTAGCTCCAGACACTTTTACGCCATATGCCAGTGCCTTTTCATGGACATGAAGTCCATAGAATCCGTCGCCGCAGAACGAAGGAATCAAAGCCGGATGCACATTTACGATGGCATTGGGATACGCTTCAATCAACTCCGATGTCAGGATGTACATAAAACCGGCCAAAACAATCAAGTCGATTTTTTCATCCTTCAGTAACTTGGTCAAGGCCAAGGTCATTTCCCGATTGGACGCATATGCCTTCCGGTCCAACACTATCGCCGGGATTTTTGCCGCAGCCGCACGCTGCAGGGCATAAGCCTTGGGCGAAGAAGACACCACCAAGGCCAATTCACCATTAGGGATCTCCCCTCTTTGTTTGGCATCAATCAGCGCCTGTAGATTGGTTCCTCCACCGGATACAAGAACTGCGACTCGCTTCAAAATGCCACCTCAACACCGGCATCTCCGGCAGCGATCTTACCGATCACATAGGCCTGTTCCCCGCTCTCACGCAGGGACACCATGGCACGCTCTGCATCCGCCGCAGGAACTGCCACGATCATACCAATGCCCATGTTAAAGGTATTGTACATTTCACGAGTAGGAATGTCACCCTTGGTCTGGAGCAGATCAAAGATAGCAGGTCTGGGGAAGGAAGCCGTGTCGATCTGGGCCGTCAGGCCGTCCTTCATCATGCGGGGCACATTCTCGTAGAAGCCGCCGCCGGTGATGTGGCTGATACCGTGGACATCCACACCGGCATCCAGCAGAGCCTTAATGGAACGGACATAGATCCGAGTGGGCTTCAGCAGCTCTTCGCCGATAGTGCAGCCAAGGCTCTCCTCATAATCACCATAAGTCTCGTTGATATTCAGGACCTTACGCACCAGAGAGTAGCCGTTGGAGTGGACACCGGAGGAGGCCAGACCGATCAGCACATCCCCTTCTGCCATATGGTCATTGGTAATCACCTTTTCATAATCCACCAGACCCACAGAGAACCCAGCCAGATCATACTCATCTACCGGATAAAACCCGGGCATTTCTGCCGTTTCGCCGCCAATCAAGGCACAGCCTGCCTGCCGGCAGCCCTCTGCAATACCACTCACGATAGATTCGATGCGAGCAGGATCATTCTTGCCGCAGGCAATATAGTCCAAGAAGAACATGGGCATGGCACCGGCACAGATAATGTCATTGACACACATGGCAACGCAGTCAATGCCGACCGTGTCGTGCTTGTTCATCAGGAAGGCCACTTTCAGCTTGGTGCCAACGCCATCCGTGCCGGACACGGTGACCGGGCGCTTCATTCCGGCCATCTGGGGCTCAAACATACCGCCGAAGCCGCCAAGACCACCCATCACGCCGGGCACATTGGTGGACTCAACCAGAGGCTTGATTCGATTGACAGATTCGTAACCGGCGGTGACATCCACACCGGCGGCTGCGTAGGAATCAGACTTGCTAATGCTCATACTATTCTCCTCCAAATACTCTCGCTTAAAGCGTTTCCAGTTCCAGCTGAAGCTTTGCTTCCTTTGCGCTGATCTGCTCACTCATGGCCACACGGGCTGCATCCAGCTTGGCAGCCAGTGCATCATCAGCGACCGCCAGAATCTGGGCGGCCAGCACTGCGGCATTCTTTGCACCGTTCAGTGCCACGGTTGCCACCGGAATTCCGGACGGCATCTGAACCGTTGCCAGCAAAGCATCCAGCCCGTCCACGGCGCCGCCCTTCATGGGAATGCCGATCACCGGCAGGGTGGTATTTGCTGCAAAGGCGCCGGCCAAGTGAGCCGCCATGCCAGCTGCGCAGATAATGGCGCCAAAGCCATTGGCACGGGCAGAAGAAGCAAATGCAGCGGCTTCTGCAGGGGTGCGATGGGCGCTGAGGATGTGGGCCTCATAGGGGATGCCGAATTCCTTCAGCTGGGCACAAGCACCCTTGACGACCGGCCAATCGCTGTCAGAACCCATAATAACGGCAACTTTTTTGCTCATAACAACTCTCCTTTTGAAAACAGTTAAGCAGGTAAGAATGCACTTACCTGCTTAGAATTAGATACAATGATACAATTTGGACGCAATGGGAGAAGGAATCCAAGCGACAAACATCACAGTTCGATTCATTGGCAATCCCTCCTCTTAATTGGTACTACCTATTTTAGAGGAACTTTCGGTCGAAATCAAGACATGAACCATAGATTTTCGTTTTTTGTATCCTTTCACAAGGATGGTTCGTTGGCTGTTGATTCCTTGTCAGAAATGAACAATGAGCTTTTTCACAGCAGACCGTTGTCCCTCAAAACCCGATTCATGACCTCGGCACGGCATTTCCAATCCGCATCTTTGGCATAGGCGGCACGTATGCTTTTTTTGCGATGGCCCAATTCATTCGCTGCACGCAGGCAGCACTCGGAAAATTCCTCTGCCGAGTGAGCGCCGTAGATCACATCCGGAAATTCCGGTACATACCGCCGAGGATATACACAGACCACCGGCTTTTCCGCCGCAAAATAGGCATAGATTCGATCCCGTACCACATCCTCGTCCGCAATATCGTTATGCAGCAAGTCAAAGCAAGCATCACAAGCGGCCAGACATCCCGGCAGCTCATCTGGCTCCCGGCGGCCCAAGACACAAACATTCTTACACCGCCGCAGCTCCTCTCGCTCCGGATGGCCCCGCTGTACTCGCCCTAGAATTACAAAAGACCAATCCGGGTGTTCCTTCGCGGCCTTAAGCATTGGGTGCAACGGCATAGCGGGTTTGATCATTCCCAAATAGCCAAACACTGGTTTGGGAAGTCCAGCAAGGACGGGGTCCGTCCGAACCCCAGACTCTGCTGCCTGTGCATACAAATCGTAATCCACGCCGTAAGGTAAAAGAACCGCATTTCGATTGCAAGGCGATACATGCTCCAGTAAGTTGTCGGATGCCGCAAACACGACATCGGAATCAAACGCTAACTGGCTCTCCAATTCCTCCGGGTACTGCTCCCAAGAACGGTAACAGTCATAGACCATACCCCGATGCGGAATCCGCTCCCCCCAACCTGCGGTCAGCGGTGTGTCACACCACAGCAGTCCGTCCCGCAGCCGATGCCGCCGCAGCTGTGCATTGATAAAGGACAAGGCTCGTTTTTTAGTCCACTCTCCTAACGGCCGCTTGCCACCCTTCCGGTAATAGATAGGTGGTACACGATATACCGTTACCCCCGGATGCGGCTCCTTTGTTCCTGGCTCTTTTGGGTGAAAAAAACACTGACTTGCGTGATCCGTGACTGAAAGCTCAAAATAGAGGATCGAAACATCCTCCAACAACCCCATCAGCCGCTGTGTTCGTTCGGGATCGCTGCTCCATCTGCTATAAGAGAGACAAACGACAGATTTCATTGCATTCCATCCTTTACATCATTTCTTATTTTGGATAAAATAGAAGCCATACATCAAAGGAGGTTTCCCATGATTTCTACGCTTCAACTGATCGACGATCGTATTTTAATGTTTGTTCAGGAACAGGTCCGCATTACCATTCTCAACCCGCTGGTGATATTCATCAGTCATTTGGGGGATGCGGGACTCTTTTGGATTGCCTTCGCTTTGCTGCTTGCCCTGATTCCCAAGACTCGCAAGTATGGTGTTTTGGCACTAAGCTCCCTGCTGTTCTGTTTCCTGATTAACAATGTGGCCTTGAAGAATTTGGTGGCCCGACCCAGACCCTACACCCGCCTGCCAGATCTTGTGATGCTGATGAAATGCCCTTCGGACTACTCTTTCCCCTCCGGTCACAGCTGTGCATCCTTTGCCGTTGCTTCCAGTCTGTTATGGACTATGGACAAGCGGTGGAACAAACTGCGCATTCCGGCTGTTGTTTTGGCAGCTCTGATTGCTCTGTCACGCATCTATGTCGGGGTTCACTACCCTACCGATGTTCTTGTCGGCACTTTGATCGGCATATTTGGCAGTCTGCTGATTTGCCGTCTGCTGGACAAACCTTATGATCGACTGGCACACAAGCAGCAGCGGCGTTAATCTTCTGTTCTTCGGAACAAATGCAGATCAAATGCGATCTGGACATCCAATTCTTCCAGCGCATTGAGCCGCTCCAGTCCCTTTTTCGGCGTTTTCCATGCGTAAGGCGTCATCCCGAACAGGTCACGGATGGTCTCCCCATTCGGCAGATGAACCCGATCTTCCACTCGCTGCACCGTCTCGTAGGCAAATCCCTCATAACGGATGCGCTGCTCTTCGTTTTCATACGGAGTATCATAGACGGCTGCTTTCAATTCCCAAAGATGGCGAGGTGCCGGAACAACATAAAGGTAATATCCGCCGGGCCGAATCACACGCTGAAATTCCTCCAGAGACATAGGAGAAAAGCAGTTGATGAGAAAGTCTACGGAATGGTCCGGGATCGGAAGATGAAAGGCCGAAGCCACCGCAAACTCGATTTCACGGTCCCGTTTTGCCGCCCACCGCAAGGAGAACTTAGAGATGTCAATCCCTGTCACCGCAGCTTGAATTCCTTGCTGCGCCAAGGCTTCCCGAACTCCGGTGGTATAATATCCCTCTCCGCATCCGGAATCAAACACAACTCCGTTTTGCGGCAGATGCCGAACCACCATGCTGGCCATCGCATCCCGCAGCGGCCGATACCATCCGCCGCTTAGGAAGCGGTTGCGTGCGGATGCCATATTTTTATCGTCCCCTGGTAACAGCGAGTTTTTCTGATTGGCCGGCAGCAGATGGACATATCCTGCCGCCGAACGGTCATAACTGTGCTGCTTCGGGCAGACATAGCGCTTTTCTTCTTTTTCCAGCGGCTGTCCGCACACCGGGCACAAAAATAAACTCATAATTTCATCCCTCCGTTGGTCCATCATACCATACAAATCCCAGAATGAAAACATAACACTTGCTTTTTACAGGTGTCAAGACTATAATCCAGTGTAGCATTATGCGTTATGAAATGAGGAATCGGCATGAATAATCAAACAAACTATACGATGCTTTGCGATTTTTACGAGCTGTCGATGGCCAACGGCTATTTTCAGATCCCGATGAAAGACCGCATTACCTATTTCGATGTATTTTTCCGCCATATCCCCGACGAAGGCGGGTTTGCAATTGCAGCCGGATTGGAACAGATCGTACACTATATCCAGGATCTCCACTTCACCGAAGAAGACATTGCCTATCTGCGCAATCACGGCGACTTTGACGAAGGCTTTTTGGAGTATCTGCGCCAGTTCCAGTTCACCGGTGATTTGTGGGCAATTCCCGAAGGCACCCCGGTTTTCCCCGGTGAACCGATTCTGACGGTGCGCGCACCGGCCGTTCAAGCACAATTTTTGGAGACTTATCTGTTGCTTCAGCTCAACCATCAGTCACTGATTGCCACCAAGGCAAACCGCATTGTTCGCTCTGCGGACGGTCGTCCGGTGGCTGAATTCGGCTCCCGCCGTGCACAGGGCGCTTCCGGTGCAATTCTCGGCGCCAGAGCCTCCTACATTGCCGGCTGTTCCAGCACTGCCTGTGTACAGGCTGACCGGGAATACGGCATCCCTGCCGGTGGAACCATGGCCCACTCCTGGGTCCAGATGTTCCCTGATGAGTACACCGCATTCAAAACATACTGTGAGTTGTACCCCAACAACGCCACGCTTCTGGTAGACACCTACAATGTTTTGCGCTCCGGCGTCCCGAACGCAATCAAGGTGTTCAAAGAAGTGCTTCTGCCCAAAGGCATCAACAAGTGCGCCATTCGTATCGACTCCGGCGATCTAGCTTATCTTTCCCGCAAGGCCAGAAAAATGCTGGACGACGCTGGGCTTCCGGAATGCAAAATCGTTGCCTCCAACGCACTGGACGAATACCTGATTCGTGACCTCATTCAACAGGGGGCAAAGCTGGATTCCTTCGGCGTAGGCGAGCGAATGATCACCGCCAAGAGTGATCCCGTGTTTGGCTGTGTCTACAAGCTCGCTGCCATCGAAACGGGCGACGGCGTCATTATTCCGAAGATCAAGGTCAGCGAAAATGCAGCCAAAATTACCACTCCCCATTTCAAGAAGGTCTATCGTCTGTACGACAACGAAACCGGAAAGGCTCTGGCGGATCTGCTGTGTCTGCACGATGAGACCATCGACGATACCAAGCCGATTGAACTATTTGATCCGGAAAACACCTGGAAGAAAAAGTCGTTTACCAATTTCACTGCAAAAAATCTCTTGGTTCCCATCTTTCAGGCCGGCAAGCTGGTCTATGACCTGCCTTCCATTCAGGACATCCGCAGCTACTGTTCCAATCAGGTAGAACTGCTTTGGGATGAGGTCAAGCGTTTTGAAAATCCGCATCACTACTATGTGGACCTCTCCCAGAAGCTCTGGGACATCAAAAATGACCTGCTGGAGCAAATGCGCAGCATTTAATTGCACATGACACACAAGAAAGAGGACAGAGACTGCATCTCTGTCCTCTTCATTTTAGTTGAACTTAAAAATCTTCTGGCTTAGGTGGTAGCCGGCAATGCTGAGCTTACCGCCCAGTTTACCGGGCAGATTGACAAAGGTGGCCAGCGAATGGTGTCGGATCTTCCGATACAACTCCGGATGCTCCTGCTCCAATTCATCCCACAGCTTTTTACGCTTTTCCATTGCCTCTTCCGAACCATCAATCAAAAGCAGCATACAGCAAATGGTGTACATCATAGCCAAATATCGGAACATATATTTCGCAAGGCTGGGATAAACCTGTTCCACCGCATCCAAATCCGCACATTCGGTCATGATCTTTGTAACCCGCAGCTGCTGATCCACACGCTTGACCATCACCTGTTCATTGACGCTCTGGTCCTCCCGTCCAATGAAGTAGCGATACAGATCCTCATTCATATAATACATCCGCTTCACACTGGGCAGTGGCTGGTACACAAAGATGTTATCGACATAGAAGGTGTGCTTAGGCAGGACCATACCAGTGCTTCGCAGCATCTCTGTGCGATAAATTGCTGAGTGCATGAGGAGATACTGGGAAATATGGAATTTCTTTGCCTCATTCCAACCGAAAACGCAATTTTCCGGAAACACATTTTTATAATTGACCGTATGAGTGGTCTGATCCTCTACATGCTCATAGACATAGTTACAGATCATCAGATCCAACTGCTCTTCCGGCTGCGAGAATTCCTCCAGCTTGGTCAGCACACGCTTCAAGGACTCCTCATTCAGCCAGTCATCCGAGTCTACAACCTTGTAATAGATACCCTGCGCATGGGCCAAGCCTTGATTGACACCCTCGCCATGGCCACCGTTGGGCTGGTGAATCACTCGGACAATCTCGGGATACTCCGCCGCATAGCGATCCGCAATGACAGGCGTTTCGTCCTTGGAACCATCGTCAATCAGAACAATTTCAATATTCGGTCCACCAGAAAGCAAGGTCTGGATGCAATGTTCCATGTAGGCCGCAGAATTATAGCACGGCACTGCAAAGGTAATCAGTTTCATATCAGTTCACTTCTCCATCCTGATTGTGGTAGTGATACATAACATTTCATTCTGTTGTATGTTATGGTCGCCACGACATCATACCACAAAACAGCGCAAATAAACATTGTTTTTTCTTTAATCTTGCAATTTTCTAAAAAACAAGCAAGAAAAATCTGTCAATCCACGCAACTATTTGGTAAACATAAAAAAGCACCGACTGATTAGCCGGTGCTTTTTTGGAGCTACTGGTGGGAATCGGACCCACAACCTTCTCATTACGAGTGAGATGCTCTACCATTGAGCCACAGTAGCACTTACAGTTTGTTATTTTAGCACATTATTCTGCGCTCGTCAATGTCCTATTTCAAAAAATTGTCTGTTCTTTTCATTGTCATTTGCAGGATATCCTTCGTTTTCTTCCCTTCTTTTCCAAGCTTATTTGAGATATGCAACCTAAAAATCTCATTTTTCTCATGTTTTTAATATTTTTGAATACATCAAATAAACACTTTAAGTTTTCATAAATTAAAACCGCAAATTGCAAGTGCAAGTTGGACACTTGCACAGTAAAATATGTTAGCTTGCTGGGACGGCGTAGACGGTATCCAGGAATGTCTCGAACAGTTCTTCAGGGGTACGGTAGCCCAGTTTTTTTCGAGGGCGTCCGTTTAGCTCATCGGCAGCAGATAAGATGTACTCCAGAGAGAATGACTCAATCGAGACGCCCTTGGGCACA
>JARIAU010000049.1 GCA_029257695.1 Oscillospiraceae bacterium | reverse complement strand
CTGGATGTAGGAAACTTTCTGGAAATCAAGTACCCTACATTGGGCGTCCAATTTATCGCCATTCAGGAAAATGTAGATACCCTCAACGAAACCGGCACAGAAATGATGCCCTTCAATAACATTTTCAATGAATGGTATGCGGCACAAACCAGTAAAAAGATTCGTGCGGTCAACAAAATGAAAGCAGAACAAGGAAAAAGAGTCAGTTCTGCCGTAGCGTTTGGCTACAAGAAAGATCCCGATGACAAAACAAAATGGCTCGTTGATGAGCCTGCGGCGGAAGTAGTCCGCAAAATATTTGCATTGTGTCTGAGCGGAAAAGGCCCACTGCAAATTGCAAAGCAGCTGGAACAGGAAAAGATTCTAACGCCCACCGCATACTACGAATCGATTGGAAAGAAAACGAGCAATGCTGCACCGGAATATCCATACAGATGGTCTGACAGTTCTATTCAAAACATATTGGCAAACCGCCAATACACCGGTTGCACTGTAAATTTTCTTTCTACAACGGTCAGCTACAAGGTACACAAAGTCATTTACAACAAAGCAGAGGATGTTCAGATCATTCCAAATACACAGGAAGCCATCATCGACGAAAACACCTGGCTTCGAGTACAGGAATTGAGAGAGCATCGGATTCGTCCAACTGCCACCGGCAGAAAGAGTTTATTTTCCGGATTGGTTTATTGTTATGACTGTAAATCTCCGCTACACTTCTGTGCAGCCAAAAGCCTGAAACGAAATCAGGAGTTTTTCAGATGCTCCCAGTATAAATCAGGAAGAGGAACCTGTACCATTCATTATATCCGTGATATGGTTTTGGAGCAGATTGTAACAGATGCTGTATCAGGGATGGCGGACTTTGTAAAATGCTATGAGCCGGTGTTCCAATATCTGATTATGCGAAAATGCGATGATGGCAGAAGAAAAACAAAGAAGCAGCTGAAAATCAGTATTGAAAGCGGTAAAAAACGAATCCAAGAGATTGATAGACTGATTGAAAAAATCTATGAGGATGCAACGCTTGGGAATCTTCCCGGTGACCGTTTCCAGAAAATGTTTGCCTCATACGAAAAGCAGCAATCGGAACTCACAGCCTCGCTTGCTGAAAATGAGAAAAAGCTGGCAGAGCTTCAGAAAACACAGGTGGATATGCGTATGTTATATTCCGGACTTCGGGAATTTACCGAAGTTAAAAAGCTCACACCAACGCTTGTAAACAAGCTGATCCAGAGGATTGAAATTCATAACAATGACAAATCCAGTGGTCACTGCTTTGTTCAGGTAGATATTTATTTTACAGCCGTGGGACTTTTCAATCTGCCAACCGCAGAAGAAATTGCCAAACTGCTTGAAGAAGCAAAAGCAGAACAGAACAGCTTAAAACCCGCATAAAAAAAAAGAGCGCAGCCCCCCAAAAAAAGGGGCTGCACCCAATCTTTTCAAAAAACATCCTTTAAAGCCTCTGGCTTATCCAAAGGGCGGTTTATATTTGGATTCAGTTCAAAAAATCCTTAAGCTTTTTAGAGCGGCTGGGATGACGCAGCTTGCGCAGCGCCTTCGCCTCGATCTGACGAATACGCTCACGGGTAACATGGAACTCCTTGCCCACTTCCTCCAGCGTACGAGTACGGCCATCTTCAATACCGAAGCGCAGCTTCAGCACCTTCTCCTCACGAGGAGTCAGTGTGGACAGCACCTCCACCAGTTGTTCCTTCAACAGGGTAAAGGAAGCAGCCTCGGAAGGCTCAGAGGCATCCTCGTCCGGAATAAAGTCACCCAGATGAGAGTCTTCCTCCTCACCAATCGGCGTTTCCAGACTGACCGGCTCCTGTGCGATTTTAAGAATCTCACGCACCTTCTCCTCCGGCATATTCATTTCCTTTGCAATTTCCTCCGGAGAGGGATCATGTCCCAACTCCTGCAGCAGCTGACGAGAGACACGGATCACCTTATTGATGGTTTCCACCATGTGAACCGGAATGCGGATGGTGCGAGCCTGATCTGCAATGGCACGGGTGATTGCCTGGCGAATCCACCAGGTAGCATAGGTTGAAAACTTGTAACCCTTCGTAAAGTCAAACTTTTCAACCGCCTTGATCAGACCCAGATTGCCCTCCTGAATCAAATCCAGGAACAGCATACCACGGCCCACATAGCGCTTGGCAATGGAAACCACCAGTCGAAGGTTAGCCTCTGCCAGACGCTGCTTGCAACGCTCGCCCTCAGCAATCGCCTTCTTCAGCGCCGTACGAACCTCAGCAGGGATTTCCTCTCCCATTTCCTCCAGCTCTTCCATCTGCGCATGCGCCTCGTTACCGGCGGCGATTCCCTGTGCCAGCCGCACCTCTTCCTCCGGAGTCAACAAATTGACCTTGCCGATCTCCTTCAAGTACATACGCACCGGATCATCAATGCCAAAGGAATCCACCAGCGTGTTGGGATCGACGATTTCCTCTTCCGGAATGTCCTCCATCACATCGTCGGTCGGTTCCACAACAACCGACAAATCCTCATCGGTCACCAACTCAACACCCAGATTTGCAATAATGTCATAAAAGAGATCGGACTGCTCATTATCCAGATCCAGAGCATCCAGCTCCATCATCTCTGCGGAAGTCAGCTTATTTTTCTTCTTCGCCTTTTCCAGAATCTCGTTCAGCCGTTCGCTGTTGGCATAGGTATCAGGAAAACGCAGCAGACCTTCCTTCTTGGACTTTCCGGTTTCTTTCTTTTCACTCATGTTCCAGTTCCTCCATTGCTCTTTTTACTATATCTAAACTTCATCAGCGCTTGGTCGTCATCCGCCCTGCGCTGCCGCTGGATTGCGTGGATGTAATCCGCCATCGCCCGCTCACCCTGAGCGACCGATTCCGGCTCTTCCCGGATCCGAGCCAGCAAACTCATTTCCTCCGGGCTGAGATAGGCAGCCAACGCCGCCCCCGTACAGGCATTTCCCTGCCTCCAATGCTCCATCAGCACAGAAAAGATTTTCCCCCAAGTAGGTGATGAAAATTCCTCCGGCTTCAGCACTTGTGCCTGCTCATAAAAATCGTCGTCCAGTAGAAGCAAGCGTATCACACCTTCTTCCGCCTTGGCCGAAGGCACATTTTCATAGCGCAGGCTACGCTCCGTCGGTTGCGACGCCTGTGCCGGCGAAAGCGCACGGCGTTCTTCCGCTCTCCGCTGTTTCCATCGACTTTTGGAGCGCAGCCGTTTCACTTCCTCCTGCATCGCTGACGCAGAAAGCCCCGCCAGTTCTGCCACTCGGGTACTATACACTTCCCGCTCCACGGGACTATCCAACCGAGCAACTACCGCTGCCGCTTCTTTCAGGTAGGAAATCCGCTCATCATCCTGCGTCAGGTCATACTGGCTCTTGACCTGATTAAGGCGATACTCCACATCATTGTCGGACTCATTCAGCAGGTCTGCAAACGCTGCCGGTCCAAATTTCTTGATAAATTCATCCGGGTCCTTTGCGTTTTTCATTTTCAGCACCCGAACCTTCATTCCTGTCTTTCCCAGAAGCGAAATGGCTCGCTGGGCAGCTTTGACTCCTGCCTGATCACCGTCGTAGGAAATCACCACTTCCTGCGTGTAGTTGCCAAGCAATTTCACATGGTCTTCGGTCAACGAAGTGCCAAGGGAAGCCACTGCACAGTCAAACCCAGCCTGATGCAGCGCAATGGTATCCATATAACCTTCTGTCAGGATAATACGGCCAAGCGTGCTCTTTTTTGCCATATTCAACGCAAACAGATTCCGGCTTTTGTTGAACACCAGTGTATCGGGTGAGTTCAAATACTTCGGTACGCTGTCATCCAGGACACGCCCTCCGAACCCAATGACATTTCCCCGCACATCAATAATAGGAAACATCACCCGATGACGGAAGCGGTCATAAATCCGGCCATTGCTGTTTTTCACCGCCAGGCCAGCCTCCAACAACTCCGCCTTGTCATATCCTTTCTCCGACATGGCTCGAATCAGGTGATCCCATCCTTCCGGAGCATAGCCCAATCCAAACCGAGTGATCGTCCGGGGGGATAATGCACGATTGCGGAAGTAAGTCACACCATCCTGTGCCTCCGGCAGCGAGAGATTGGCATGGAACCAGCGAGCCGCCTCTTTATTCAAACCCAGCATCCGCTCCCGTTTTTTTCGTGTGGACGAATCCCCCGGTGTGGTTTCCGGCATTTGCAGTCCGGCTCGTTTGGCCAGTACATCTACCGCATCCACAAATCCAAGCCCTTCCAGCTCCATGACAAAATTGATGGCTCCTCCGCCTTTGTGACAGCCGAAGCAGTAATACATCTGCCGGTCCGGCGAAACAGAGAAGGACGCTGTCTTTTCACTGTGAAACGGGCACAACCCCCAGTATTTGGTGCCTTTTTTTGTCAGTGCCACATAACTGGACACCAAATCCACAATATCCGTCCGGCTATTCAATTCTTCCAGAAACGATTCCGGAATCGGCATTCTTCCACCCCTTTTTTCACGCTGTCATTGTTCCTTACACAGCCGTCACTTTACCGTCCATGCTGCCGGCAGAAACAGCTCCGCATACTTCTCCACGGCATAACAGTCCGTCATACCAGCAATGTAATCCACAACCGCACGGGCCACGCCCTCTCGTTCTCGAATCAACTGAAACTCCCGAGGCAGTTCGTCCGGATGTGTTTCGTAATATTCAAACAACCGCAGAATCATATCCTGCGCCTTTCCCTCTTCCCCTTTTGCTTTGGGGTTTCGGTAAACCTGCTCAAACAGCAGCTGACGAAGATCACTCATGGCCGCAGCGATGGTTTCGCTCTGACAAATGTGATCCTGTCCCTCACTGGCATGGATCACATCACAGGTCATCGTGTTAATCCGCTCAGAGTAGGTGTATCCCAACGTTTCCTTCAGATACACCGGAAGATCCATGGGGTAAATAATCTCACCACGGAGGGCATCGTCAATATCCGCATTAAGATAGGCAATGCGATCTGCCACCCGAAGAATCTGCCCCTCCATTGTTTCCGGAAGTTCCTTTCCCGTATGGCACAAAATCCCTCGGCGCACCTCATAAGTAAGGTTCAGTCCTTCTCCATCCCGTTCCAGCACATCCACCATTCGGAGCGACTGTTCGTTATGATGAAACCCGCCCGGCAGCACCTCGTTCAGGCTGCGTTCACCGGCATGTCCAAAGGGTGTATGCCCCAAATCATGCCCCAACGCCGCCGCTTCCGTCAGATCTTCATTCAACGCAAGAGCACGGGCAATCGTGCGGGCAATCCGGGTAACCTCCAGTGTGTGGGTCATGCGGGTTCGGTAATGGTCTCCTTCCGGGCGCAAAAAGACCTGCGTCTTATGCTTGAGGCGTCGAAAGGATTTGGAATGAATGATACGATCCACATCCCGCTGGAAGCAGGTACGAAGTTCCTCCTCCTCTTCCGGACGCTGCCGCCCCAGAGACGCATCCGAGAAACAGGCATGCGAAGATAGCACCAGCCGTTCATTGGCCTGTGTGCGGGTCCGATGATTCATAGCCACCCCTCCCTTTTCATGGTCCATATTTCCCCTGATATTATAGTTATACGCTCCAAATCCCAAAAACCCTTTTTTATTCGGCTGGTTTTTAAAAATTTTTCCTTTTTTCAAAAAAGATTTGAAAAAAGGAATTGACAAGTGCCATTTTTTGTATTAGAATATCGCTTGTACTTGTGGGTTACACCGATTGGAGAGATGTCCGAGCGGTTTAAGGAGCCGGTCTTGAAAACCGGTGACTCTCAAAAGGAGCCGTGGGTTCGAATCCCACTCTCTCCGCCATTTCTTTCCCGCAAAATCGAATACACCTTGACAGACACCTCGGCTGGAGAAGTACTCAAGTGGCCGAAGAGGCGCCCCTGCTAAGGGCGTAGGGCGGGTAACCGTCGCGAGGGTTCAAATCCCTCCTTCTCCGCCAAAACAGCTTATCTTCGGATAAGCTGTTTTTCTTTTTTGCATATCTCAAACGTCCCTTCTGTATCTTTGAAATCATTCCAACCCTCTTTTTCATTAAAGGCACACTTTTACAATGCCGAACGCCCTTCCTCCCACGCCAGATTCTCCCTCTGTTGAACCATTTCAACACACAACAGCCACTTCTCTCATCCATGCCACACGAAACAGAAAAGCACCTGACGGAGTTCGTCAGGTGCTTTTCTTTGCGATTACTTGGTACCAAAGATGCGATCGCCAGCATCTCCCAGACCGGGCAGAATATAACTGTGATCGTTCAGCTTCTCATCCATGGCCGCCACATAGATTTCTACATCCGGATGCTCCTTTTCCAGCCGAGCAATGCCTTCCGGAGCTGCAATGATATTCATCATGATAATATTCTTGCCGCCACGATCCTTGATGAACTGCAACGCGGCACTTGCGCTGCCGCCCGTAGCCAGCATGGGGTCCACCACCATAATGACACGCTCTTCAATATCCGCCGGAAGTTTGCAATAGTACTCCACCGGATTCAGCGTCTCAGGATCCCGATACAGACCGATATGGCCCACCTTTGCCGCGGGAATCATGGCCAGAACGCCGTCCACCATGCCCAAACCGGCACGAAGGATCGGAACCAACGCAATCTTCTTTCCTGCAATCTTCTTGCAGTCGGCAATGGCCAGAGGCGTTTCCACCTTGACATCCACCATAGGCAGATCACGGGTGGCCTCATAGCACATCAGCATGGCAATCTCAGAGACTGCTGCCCGAAAATCACGGGTACCGGTATTCTTGTCACGAAGCACAGACAACTTGTGCTCCAACAGAGGATGATTCAAAACATGTACGCTCATTATAATAGAAACCCCTTTCAGTTTTTGGTTGCTTTTTCTCGCTCCAGCCGTTCCCGTTCCGCTTGGGACAGCCGAAGATAATTCGCAGTCAATGCCTCGCCGGACACCAATGCTCCATCCTTCATTCGCTCCACCGCACCTCGGGCAACTCCCCAGGCACTCTGGTGCAGCAAATGCGGCGGCGCCTGCGTAATCGCAATACCACGCACTTCACACTCCGCCGTACAGAGGTGCGCTCCGTCACCCACTGCCATCATCGGCGCAGAGATTTGGTTCAATTCCTCACAAAGATCCTCCAGCGAAATGGCCCGGTCTTCCGTCAACCGCTCCAAAGTGCCGTGGTGTGCTCGGAACAGGGCGTTGTAGACCTGCTTGCGGCGGGCATCCATACAACACACCAGTACGCCGTCCATGTGCGCCAAATTCCATGCCATGGCCTCCAGTGTAGACACACCGGTGCAGGGCTTTTCCATTCCCCAAGCCAGTCCCTTGACCGTGGAGATACCGATGCGCAGTCCGGTGAATGAGCCGGGACCCTCCGCTACAGCCAAGCATTCCACCTCACTCAGCGAAACGCCGCAGTGATTCAACATAGCTTCTGCCATCGGCATCAGCGTTGTGCTGTGCGTCAGGCCACTATTCTGAAACGATTGGGCAATCAGTATTTCATCCTCACACAAGGCAACACTGGCCGCCTTCGCCGTTGATTCAAAGGCCAAGATTTTCATAATTCCACCCCTGTAATGGTGATGCTGCGGTGATTGTTCCCGCACTCATTCTGAATATCAACCGAAATGACATCACCTTCTATGGCATCCGCCACAATCTCGCTCCATTCCACGGCACACACACCGTTCCGAGCCAGATAATCCTCCCATCCGATATCGTACAACTCATCAGAAGAAGCAAGGCGATACATATCAAAGTGGAACAAAGGCAGTCTTCCGCCCTCATACTCATTGACAATGGTAAAAGTGGGGCTTGTGACCCGCTCTGTGATTCCAAGGCCCTTGGCAATCCCACGGGTAAATGCCGTCTTTCCAGCACCAAGATCTCCGGTGTACGCAACGATTTCGCCGCCCTGCAGTTTCTGTGCCAAACGGCACCCCAACTGTTCCGTTTCCACCGCACTTTCCGTGTAAAAAGTCACAGTATCCCCCCTTTCTGTTCAAATTCGATTCTGTCTATCCAAGTGTGTATTATAACACAGCATTTTCCACCTTGTAAAGCAGTTTACTTTCTTTTGTAACCATGCTAAACTTACCAGTATCAGCTCATTTCGGAGGTTGTTTCTTCATTCATGATACTGGATTCCATCAAACATTTTTTCAAGCGGGTGGATTGGGTTTTGCTGACCTTATGTCTGGCCGCCAGCGGCTTCGGTTTAATTTTGGTCTACTCCGCCACTCGCTTCAGCCCCACTTATCATTCTTTGCCTCTCAAGCAGGGAATTGCCATTATTCTGGGCGTAATTGTCTATTTTCTGACCAGCCACATTGACCCAGAGCTCTTCTCCCAGCACTGGAAGGGCGTTCTGATCTTCAGCTCTCTATTCATTGGTTCCCTTGCTATTTTCGGCACCGGATACCAAGGAAACAAAAACTGGCTGGAGTTTTCTTGGCTGCCCTTTAACCTAATGCCCGCTGAAATTGTGAAACTGTTCTTTGTCCCCCTTCTGGCCAAGCAGCTGGTCTATCTGCAGCGGCGCAATCCCTCACAGCTGAGTCGAGTCTCCTCGGTTGCACAGCTGGTGGCTCATCTCGGCTGGTTCTGCGGCTTGATCTTTGTCATCTCCGGCGATGCCGGGTCCGCTCTGGTCTATGCCGCCATTTTTGTTATTATGTGTTGGGTCGCCGGACTGAAACGGCGCTGGTTTCTTCTGGGGCTGGGCGGTGCCGCCGCAGGCGGATTTGCTCTTTGGCATCTGCTTCCCCCGGACAACTATTGGATCATGCGTATTCGGGTAGTGTTGGATCACAATTTGGATCCCCTCTACCGCGGCTGGAACCAAAGCCGGAGTCTGCTCGCCATCCGTTCCGGCGGTTGGACCGGACAAGGCTATCTGCAAGGTGTGCTGACCCAGAACCCCAGCAAGCATTTCCTCCCCGAACGCTACACCGACTTTATCTTCTCCACTTGCGCTGAAGAACTAGGGCTTGTGGGCTGTATGCTCTTACTGGGTCTGCTGGCCGCAATCATTCTGCGCTGCATCTATGTAGGCCTTTCCGCTCGCAATGCTTACTCCGCTCTGGTTGCTATGGGATTTGCTGGGATGCTATTCTTTCAGGTGCTGCTGAATACCGGCATGTGCCTGTTTGTCCTTCCGGTGGTTGGCATCACCCTCCCGTTCATCAGCTACGGCGGCTCCTCCATTATCACGCTTTTTGCAGCCATGGGGTTGGTGTCCAGCGTCAAAATGCGTTCCCTGCCCAGCTGGCTGAGCGACCGCACCGACATTCACTAAAAACAGCGTCTGACTTTTTGTCAGACGCTGTTTTCGTTTCGTTATCGCTGCCGCAGCCTGTCCACAAGCTCCGGATTCGGTGTCACATAGGCCGTGGAATAGGTGGTGTAAATCACCTTGCCCGGTTTGGCGCCGGCCGGCTTCTTGACATAGCGGACATAGGTATAATCCACCGGCACATTTTTCCCGTCCTTCCCTTGGGAGAACCATGCTGCCAGCTGCGCCGCTTCCGTAATGCTCTGTACATCCGGCTCGGCGCCTTCCGTCCACAAAATCACATGGGAGCCGTGGATTTTCTGCGTGTGGAGCCATAAATCACTGCGATATGCCATTTTGCAGGTGAGCTGATCATTTTGCAGGTTGTTCCGCCCCACCGAAATGCGCATTCCGCTGCTGGACCGAAATTCCAACGGCTTGGAACGCACCCGCTTCATCCCCTTCTTAGCCGTTTTCTTAGCTCGAAGGTATCCGCTCTCCTCCAACTCCTGCCGGATCTCCACCAGATCCCGTTCTTCCTCGCTGCAACGGATGCAGGTCAGAACGCTGTCCAGATAATCCAGATCGCTCTCGCCCTTTTCAATCTGCTCTGTCAGCATTTTCTGGGCATTTTTTGCCTTGGTGTATCGTTTATAGTAAGCAGATGCATTTTGCTGCGGAGTCATCAGCGGATCCAGCGGAATGGAAATCATCCCTCCGTCGGGATCATAGTAGTTCTGACACTCCAGCACCGACATCCCTTTCTGCATGGCATACAGGTTGGCTGTAATGAGTTCCCCCCGAACACGGAGCAAATCCCGATCCTCTGCCTCTGCCAACTCCTTGCGCTGGTGTTCCAGCTTCCGAGACACTCGGTTGCGAAGATTGGTCACCGAACGAATCAGCTCCGATCCACGCTGGCGAATCCGCTCCGCCGCCTCACGCTGGGCATAGAAATGATCCAACAATGCAGAGAAGGTGCTCTCCTGCTGCATCTGCATAGCGTCGCCATATTGATGGATCGGCATATAGGTGAAGTCCTTGGGCTGGTCGTCTTTCCGCAACAGAACAGGGGCAAATTCTCCCTTGCAAACCGTCTCAATCCAAGCCCAGAAAAAATCCGTCAGGACATCCGGTCCGTCCAGTTCCATCATCCGACCATCTACATCCTGGGTTAAAGCAAAGGCCATCTCCCGACAAATCAGTGGAGACAAACCGGAAAAATGATCCAACAGCACATCCACAATTTTCCGTTCCTCCGGCTGCGCCGCAAAGAGTCCGGTTAATTCCTCTTTCGTCCGCTCCATCGGATTCCACTTGTCCTGGGTCGGCGGCAGGTGGTAAAACAGCCCCGGCAGTACCTGCCGCTGTTCACTCATTTCCGCATCCACCCGGCGCAGGCAGTCCACGATACGCCCCTCTGCATCCGTCAAGATCAGATTGGCCCGACGGCCCATGGCCTCCAAAATCAGATGCTTTGAGCTGCGGATCCCCAATTCATCCAGTGCTTCCATTTCCAAGTCCACCACCCGCTCCATCGACGGTTGAGTGACACTCAAAATTCGGCCGCCGGACAGATGCTTTCGCAGCAGCATACAAAACATCGGCGGTGTCGGAGGATTGTCCCGAAACACTTCTGTAAGCTGAAGTCTGGGGTGCGCCGGATTCGCCGTCAGCAGCAACTTGGCGGTTCCCTCCTTGCCTCGAAGCGCCAACACCACCTCATCCCGCACCGGTTGGTAGATTTTATCCACACGGGCACCTTCCAGCACCGGTTTCAGCTCACGAACCAGAGCATTCAGGCATACTGCATCAAGTGGCATCCGAATCCCCCTCCATAATCGCATCAAACAGTACATTGAGCCGCTCCCGGCGTCCGTTCAGATAGAGATACCCAAACAACGCCTCCAATGCTGTTGCATAGGCATACTCTCCTCGGCTCGCATTTTTGGGGATATTTCCCACATGGGCATTGCGGCCACGGTGAACCACCGCCACCTCATCCTTTTCCAGCATCGACTCAATTCGCTTCAGTGCAGCGGCCTGATACGGCGCACGCACGCGGGACACCGTTTCCCGATGCAGATTGTGCTTTTTGCTGTAGCCGTTGGCAATCAGCCAAGAGCGCACCATCAACTCATATACACCATCTCCCAAATGAGCCAGTCCCAGCGCACTGACGGACAGCTGTTCCTCCTTGGTGAGATGCAGATCAAAATAATCCATGTCATTGTTCCCCTTTCCGGGCCTCTTCCACCGCAAATGATTTTTCATTGGATATTTCCATCCATGCCCCCCTTTGCAGCGAAGCAATATAAAGCTAGAGTACATTTTATCACAGCTTTTGTTTTTTTCCAAGCACTTCCCCTTCCACTCCGTTTTTCACCCTATTTTTATTGTTTATCAATATATTTTTCTTGACTTTTGATATTTCCCAGTTTATAGTGAAACCATCGAAAGGAGCTTGCTCTATGAAAAAATACGGAAAAGAACATCCTTTGCTTGCATCTATCCTGCTGACCATCGGCATCCTTCTGGTGTTCTCCTTAGTCTGGATATTGCAGCAGATCTGCACCGGAACCCAAATTGATTCTGCCGCAAGCCTTTGTCATTGCATATTCATGTTGGTGTTCGCCGGCTTCTGTGTGCTATACCCTTTTGTACTCACCGTCTGTGAAGGAGCGATGCTCTTGACCAAACAACAGAAGAGAGTTGCTCTGCAATTTGACGCAGTGACCCTGGCTCTGGGATGCCCGCTTACCTTGCTGTACGGTTTCTTTCAAGACATCCTCTATACGGCCGATTTTGACCAAACCCTCTATAACACCGAACTACACACTCCCATCTTTACCGAATCCATTCCCACAATTCTCGTTCTGCTGCTCTGTGGCTTGGCAGGCTATCTGCTTCTCTCCCTCACAAACATCAATCGCCTGCCACCTCTGGTGATTGTAAGTGCCATCGCCGGAATGTATTTGACCTGCGGTACCATGATTATGTGGTGCGTGCAAATCACCAAGCATTTTTCAATTTTTCTGATTTTACTGCCCGTCAACTGCATATGTATTGCCGCTCGCACGATTCGGGACACCATCTGGGCATGGAACACAGCCTCGCACCCAACCCCGATGGCCGGACATCCCGTGCTGTTCTGGGTCCGCACCGCTTTAGCGAAATCTGCACTCTGGCCCATCCTGGCTTTGGTGGCCGCTCTGCCGCTTCTCGGTGTCCTTCTCTGTCTCTTGATTCTGTTTGGGCAGCAGCCCAACGATCTCATTCGAGCTTGGACCGAAACCGCAGACTGGACCCTCAGCCAACGCATCCCTCCCCAGAACTTGATTCGTGATGACCATTATCTCTGCACGGTAGCCGCCGGAGGTGATGCAGCCATTGTAAAACCACTGCGAAAAGGCATTCGTAAAAACCATACAATCATTGTCAATCGCCAGCTGTGTATCGCCAACGCCTTTGAACAGGTACTGGAGGAAAAAACGCCTCGCCTCCACCGGCATATCCGACACTTCTATGATACTTACGGGTTTCCAATCGCAGAGCGGATTCGCACCCCGCTTGCCGCTGATGTGGTGTACTTTATGATGAAACCACTGGAGTGGCTTTTCCTTCTGGTTTTGTACCTCACTGTACCCAATCCAGAGGATCGCATTTGCGTGCAATACACCGGGAAAATTTGGTCTGACTTTATTTGATTCAGGAGGTATGTCATGAAACAAGTCCTTGCGTTGCTGCTCACTCTTTTCACTCTGTTCTCCCTCACCGGGTGCAACCCTGATAAATCGGCGATCCCCACTGTTTATGCCATCACACAAGCAAAGAACGAAGATGCATCTGAACCGGACCACTGGATCCTTCGGCCCGGCAGAAAGCCCAAACGCATCACTTCGTTTTCCCCAGATGCAGTCGAGATTTATGAGGTGGATTGCAGCAAAATTACTGCAACTGTGGTGCATGGACAGGTTCAGAACCAGGTGGACCTCGTTCGTGTCACAGATTCCGAGGGAAATCCTGTCTCTGACCCCATCTTGGAAACTTTAGTCACATCCGTTGCTCTATCTATACCACACAGCCTATATAGGTTTACCATAATCAAAGATTCTGGATATTATTTCACCTTCATCAGTCTGAATGTCAATTGGAACGACCCCTGCATCCTGTCAATCTATAACCCAAACACCCAGAAACAGCATACACTGGGGCGATGGAATCATGTGGATTTGATCGGTCTGCATGTGAACGCACCATAAATCAAAACAGCCTCTGCAGCAAGGCTTGCGGGGGCTGTTTTCTATTTTCTCGCCCGTGCTATCTTTTTGCACCAAGCCGCATAAAATGGGGTTGGCTCTGCACGGTAGATCCACAAAAAACAGTTTCTCCAGTTCTTCCCATCGGACATTTTCTCCTCCTTCCGTCATTTTTTCCCAAAGATACTACCTTTTTTTCATTCGTTTTCAACACATGGCCAAAAGTTTGGAATTGCCTTGCAAAGCCCATATAATTGATGTATTCTTGATTCAAATTGATGAAAAGAATGTCGATTGGCAAGCCATTCCAATGCACGCCACAGGTGCTTTGGTCCCCCGTTTTCTTTTTCATCCCATCACTGGGTTATTTTTCAGGAAAGGGCGTCACATGTCTATGAATATCACACAGATCTTTGGCTCCAATGTTTTTAACGAATCCGTTATGAGAGACCGTCTCCCCAGAGATGTGTTCAACGAGGTCATGCAGGTCAAGGAACACGGCGGCCAGATCTCGATGCGCATTGCTGACATCGTTGCCACCGCAATGAAAGATTGGGCTGTAGAAAAAGGCGCAACCCACTACACCCATTGGTTTCAGCCCCTGACCGGTGCCACTGCCGAAAAGCACGACTCTTTCATCACCTACCCTGTGGAAGGAAAGACCCTGCTGCAGCTGACCGGAAAACAGCTCATTATGGGTGAATCCGACGCATCTTCCTTCCCCTCCGGCGGCCTGCGCGCCACCTCTTACGCTCGTGGTTACACCGCATGGGATATGACATCCCCTGCCTTTGTAAAGGAAATGTCCTGCGGCAACATTCTTTGCATTCCCACCATCTTTGTTTCCTACACCGGCGAGGCACTGGATACCAAGACCCCTTTGCTCCACGCTATGGAGGCTCTGAGCGAACAGACCATCCGCATTGTCCGTCTGTTCGGCAACACCAAGGCCACCAAAGCCTCTGCATTTGTGGGTGCAGAGCAGGAGTACTTCCTCGTAGATCGGGAGAAGTACCTCAAACGCCGGGACCTGATTTACTGCGGCCGCACCCTCTTCGGAGCCCCCGCCCCCAAGGGACAGGAGCTGGAAGATCAGTACTTCGGTGTCATCCGAGAGCGTGTTGGCTCCTTTATGAAGGATCTGAACGAAGAACTTTGGAAGCTGGGCATCACGGCCACCACCCAGCACAACGAGGCCGCCCCGGCACAGCACGAAATGGCGCCCATTTACTGCGTGGCCAATGTGGCGGTCGATCAAAACCAGCTGGCCATGGAAACCATGAAGCGTGTTGCCACCCGGCACGGTTTGGTCTGTCTGCTGCATGAAAAGCCCTTCGCCGGCGTCAATGGTTCCGGCAAGCACAACAACTGGTCTCTGGGTGTGGATACAGGCGAGAATCTGCTTTCTCCCGGAAGCCATCCGGCCGACAATCTACAATTCCAGCTGGTACTGTCCTGCATTCTGAAGGCAGTCGATACCCATGCGGATTTGCTCCGCCAAAGTGCCTGCAATGTGGGCAACGACCTGCGCTTGGGTGCTCAGGAAGCTCCTCCGGCCATCATCTCCGTGTTCCTGGGCGATGAATTGGACAGCGTGATCGAACACATCGTCAACGGCACCTCCTCCAGCGGACACGGACGGACTCCTCTGGATTCCGGCGTATCCACGGTTCCCGTGCTGACCAAAGACGGTTCAGACCGTAACCGCACCACTCCGTTTGCCTTTACCAGCAATAAGTTTGAGTTCCGCATGGTCGGCTCCTCCGACTCCATTGCCGATGCCAACACCGTCCTGAACACCATCGTTGCCGAAGCCTTCTGCGAGGCTGCGGACCAACTGGAGCAGGCTGAAGATTTTGAGTCGGCCTGCCGTGAACTGATCCGCACCAATTTCGTAGCACACCAGCGTATCATCTTCAACGGCGACGGCTACTCCGAAGAATGGGTGCGGGAAGCTGCCCGTCGTGGTCTGCCAAACATCCCTTCTACTGTGGATGCCATCCCCATGCTTTGCACGCCCAAGGCCATCGCCCTGTTCGAGAAATTCCATATTTTCACCGAAGCCGAACTTCGCAGCCGCTGTGATGTGCTGTATGAGGGCTATTCCAAGGGCATCAATATCGAAGCCCAGACTATGCTGCATATGTCTTCCAAGCACTACATCCCTGCGGTCATCAACTATGTAACGGAGCTGGCCTCTTCCATCAATCAGGTCAAGGCCGCCTGCCCCTGCGCCAACACGACGGTGCAGGAACAGCTGCTGTGTCAGGTGTCCGATCTGCTCACCGAGGCCAGCAACGCCCGTGCCCATTTGGAGCAGGTCACGGCAGAAACCAATGCCATGACCGATGTGGCTGCCATGGCTCAGGCGTTCCGCAATCAGGTCGTACCTGCTATGAATGCACTCCGCACTCCCATCGACGGGCTGGAGCTGCTGGTCAACAAGGATTATTGGCCGGTTCCCACCTACGGCGATCTGATGTTTGAGGTCTGATCCACTCCTCCATATTCTGTCACAATCCCGGCACAGAACCTTCATTCTGTGCCGGGATTCTTGGTGTCTTGTCAGTTTTGCTCGGCTATGATAAAATAAATGCACTATAAGTAGGAAAGGGGTCTCTCCCATGAACGATACCTTGCATCTCCGCACTGCTGCTTTCGGCGGGTTCCACCGTCAGGATGTGGTTGATTATATTGAAGCGACATCACAAGCACACGCCGCTCAGCTCAACGCCCTGCGGAAGGAGCTGAACGAGGCTCAGGCATCCGTCAAGGCCTTGACGGGTGAAAAAGCACGGGCGGACACCCTCAGTGAGCGCTGCAGCGAACTCTCTGCCCGCTTGGATGTGCTGGAACCGTTGGAATCCGAGGTAGAGGAACTTCGCCGTTCCGTAGAACTTTATCAGCCTCAGGCAGAAACCTATGCTGAAATCAAGGATACCTTGGCCAACATCGAACTGGATGCTCGGGCCAGAGCTGCACAGATCATCAAAGATGCCGAAGAGACCGCCGCCGAAACACGCACGGAAGCACAACAGCTGCTGGATCAGGTGATGGGAGAATACAGTCGCACCGGCCTTTCTGCAGAAACCACACTGAACGAAGTGATTGACCGCCTCTGTGAGCTCCGCACTTCTCTTTCCCATTTGCAGGAGCTGCAATCCAAGCTGACCAACGAAGCAGACCCCAACCGTTGACCCAATTGCATGACAAAACCGCATTCGGAAGGTTTCTTCCAAATGCGGTTTTTCTCATTTTTCAATCTGTTCCAAATATATTTGTTTCATTTCCAGCGCATCCTCGCTTTGCGTTCCAGCCGATTCACAAATAAAGGTGGGGCTCCAGCCTCTTCTTGCCACCGCTGCCGCCAAAGGATGAAAATCCGGCCCCCACACACCGTCTCGGAAGCACACATGACGGTATTCACCCCCCTTGGGTGTATACTCAATGTGCGAAAAATGACTGTGAAATTGGGATGCACGGTCAGATCCCAGCACCGCCTCCACACGATCCAGCATCTGCTCGCAAGCCTCTTCTCCCTCTAGACTCCCCAGAGATCGGGCATAGAGATGTCCGAAGTCAATGCAGGGAATCAGCCGCTCATCCAATGTGCAAAGTTCCAGCACCTCATCCAAATCACCCAGCTGATTGATTTTCCCCATCGTTTCCGGGCACAGATGGATGTGTCCATAGCCCATGTCATCACAGCGATTCAGGATTTCCTTCATGGAACACAAGGCAATCTCCAGTGCCTCCCGGCGGGTGCGTTTCATCAGAGCACCTGAATGGACCACCACACGATCCGCCCCCAGCAGATCCGCCACATGACAGGCAGAGGTGATATACCCCACGGTTTTTTCCAGACTCTCCGGCGCCGGGTTTGCCAAATTGATAAAATACGGGGCGTGCAGGGACATAGCAATCCCAGCTGCCTTTGCATTTTTTCCGATTTGCAGCGCCGTAGCCTCTCCCACATGCACTCCTTTTCCGCACTGGTATTCATAGGCATCCAGTCCAATGGATTTCAGCCATGCCGGAGCCTTGGCAGAGGCCTTGCTGACCGTGGTGGTGTAGGTATCGGAATTGCCTGCCACACCAAACCGAGCGCCCATCACCAACTCCTCCGATCCCGGCACAACCAACGCATGGGTGCCTCCAATCCATGGCGAAGCACTCGAAATATCGTATCATTGGCTACTGGCCGTACCAATACGGTGTCGATTCCGCAGCGATTTCCCCCGAGAATATCCGTGAAAATCTGGTCTCCCACCATCACCACTTGCTCCGGTGTCACATCATTCCATTCCAACGCGCGCACAAATCCCTGCTTCTTGGGTTTTCCGGCATGCTTGATATAGGGGATGTCACCCGCACGGCAGAATTCATCCGCCCGAGTAGATTTCCGACTGTTGGACACAACAAACAGCCGGATACCATGTTGTTCCAGCGACTGTTTCCACGCAAGCAAGCGTTCAGATGGTGTGCGCTCTGAATAGCGTGCCAAAGTGTTGTCCAAATCAGCAAAAATCACCCGAACTCCTTGCTGTTCCAGCAAATTCAGATCCATTGTATAAATACTCCGCTCCATATGGCGGGGTACAAGCGAAAAAGGCATAAATTCCTCCAATCAGCCCGTTCTATTCGGTCTGTTAATTTCATATGTTGCATTATACATGATTCTAACACCAGGAACAAGGGGGTTGCATCGTTATGCCACAGCATTCCACACCGATTTTGGCCGCCAATCCAAATCAAGAAAATCACATTCCAAGTGAACAGCATCCGGATATTGCCCACATTGCCTATCAGGTAGCACCCGGACCAAAACTGATGCGTGCCGGAACCCAGATGCCTGGACAAGGTGGATTCCTGTACATCTCCCCCGCTCCTTCCGTTTTGGGCCGAAATTATTCTTTCTTTCTACAACAACTGCTTCGGGAATGCCAAGCACGCCGATATTCCGGAGTTATCGCCGACCTTCCACCCCATCAAGCCGCTCTTGCGGCGGATATGGACCACTTGCTCCATGCGCAAGGGCTTGCCCTCTATGTGCCGGACTGCTACGCCCAACAAGCGCCCCACGCCAAACTGATGGTGTCCACGGCTATCTCCGGCGGCAGTCTGCGCCATCGCTTACTGGATGCTGTTCGTTGTTTCGGACGAGACCGGGTGATTCCGGCCCTCGAACGCACTACCGCAGATTTTCTTCTCCCATCTCAAACCGGTGAGGGCACTTCTCTCTCCAGCGAATCCCTTTCCCTGCTACAGGCTCGGGTGCGTCCCGACCTCTACTGGTCCTCCGATCTCTGTGCCCGTTATTTCACTTATTCCGAACAGGGACAACCTCACTTTGTCCTCTTTGATGACGGCGAAAGTTTGCGGGCCAAGCTGCGCCTGGCTAGTGAGCTGGGCCTCAACCGCTGTTTGGTGGCTTGGGGCGATTTGCAAGTCTGACTTTATCCCTGTGACGAACTCCGATCACAAAGAACCACCGCTCTCCATCGGAGGGCGGTGGTTCTTGCATTCTCTCGTTCAGCTTTCACACATCGAGCAAAGCAGGATAACTCCTGTTTACATTTTTCTGATGGCTCGGTATGTCTGAGTCATAACTACAAATGTGATCGCAAGTCCAACAACAGAGCACAAAAGTGCAATTGTGATTGGCATTTGATCGGCGCATAGACCATAAAACAGCTGCCCCAATGGCAAAGAGAGAGTCGCACTTAACTGGATCATAGAAATGACACGCCCCATAATTTGCTCTGGAACCCGTTTTTTTAGCGTGATTGATGTTGCTATATTCATGATGGTCACAACGGCCACAAGAAATGCCATGGTTCCGGTCAGGGTATACAATGACCCATCGGCAGAAATCATATTAGGCGCAAAATACATAATTCCGCACAGACACAGCAGAATGGTGGCAGAAATTACAGTTCCGCCTCGATTTGCTCTGCACTCATCTTCATCACGGATCAAAAACATCGCCAAAAACGGTGCAATCAATCCCGCAACGCCTAGCACCATATTGAACATAGCATACATTTTTACATCAGCCTGCATTGTCACACGAAAATAATGGGGTACTGTCACCGAAAAGAGTGGTGCAACAAAAAAATTATACAGCGGCGCAAACAAAATGATTCCGATAACATAGGGATGGGAGTTCAGACCTTTGAAGGTTTCTTGATAAGCTTCCACCAGTTTTCTAACCAAATGCACCTCTTCTGGCATAGTTTCAGCATGTTCCCGCCTCTCTTTGCAATGAATCCGTATGGACAAAGCAAACGCAATGTCTTCCAGCGCAAATGTAATTCCCAACACACCGGTCAGTCCGAATGCACCGTAAATCAATGCAGCAATGACCGGAGATAAAATTTCAACGATTCCATCATCCAAGGAGGAAAGTTTACTTGCTGGTGCAATCTCTTCTTCCGTAACAACACGGAGCAACAGTTTTCCCTCCGTAGGTCCAAGAAAGGTTTCGCACAGCTCCAAACCACTGACCAAAGCGTATATCATCGGCACTGTCAGCGGAACAGCAAACACATGAATCAGGAAAAAACAAGCCATCAACACGCTGATGCCAAAAGTTCCCAAGCGCAAAACTTTGATACTGTCCTTGAAATCCGCCAAATAACCAGCAACGGAAGTACAAAGAATGCGGGGAACGATAATGATCGATAGCACAGTAGCATAAACAAATGCCGATCCGGTCAGATCCAGAACATAAATAGCTACTGCAAATTGCAGAATATTGGACGCAAACCGCAGTAATGTCGTCGAACCCCAAAAGGACATAAAATCACGGTGTTTTAACAAATGAATATACACATTTTCTTTCATTCAACTACCTCTTTCTCAAAATAAAGAATAAAAAACGCCTCTGATAAAATCAGAGGCGGCATTTCCATCCATATGAGAAAGGCTACTCAATCAGCGGACAAAATGACGGTTGATTTTATCAGAATAAACTGTTTCATTTTGTCCACCTCGCTTTCACTTTTGAGTTTACTGTACTATATCACTACGCCCACATTCTGTCAAGCAGTTTCGCTGTACACCGCACAAACATAACTCACATCGACACTGCATATTATTACGAGCACTCATAGACACGAATGTTTTCTCGGTCAAACACACTTGACGATGCATGTCTCTTCCCTACTAAGCAAAACTAAACGCCCCCTGCATCAAGCAGGGGGCGTTTCTGATCAAAACGATCAATAGAACTTCTTGCGATTCTTACGGGCAGCCTCAGACTTCTTGCGACGCTTGACGCTGGGGCTCTCGTAGTGCTCACGGCGACGAACTTCGGCCAGAACACCGGACTTGGCGCAGCTGCGCTTGAAGCGCTTCAGGGCGCTGTCCAGAGACTCATTTTCTCTAACGCGGACTTCAGACATCTAATTTCCCTCCCTCCAAAATGCCCAGGGAGTTATATTCAACAGGGCACGAACAGGCATTTATAGCCTTACCTGACTATTGTACGCTGTTCAATGCATTCTGTCAATAGAAACTTTCTCCGATTGGAACTTTTTTATGCTTTGGGTTTCAAAATGAGGTTGACCAGACGGTTCTTGACCAGAATGACCTTCACAATTTCCATGCCCTCGGCGTATTTGGCAATTTTCGGATCTGCCAAAGCGATTTCCACCACAGTGTCCTGTTCCGCATCGGTGGGCACCTGAATATTGCCACGCATCTTACCGCCGATTTGCACCGCCAAATTCGTGGTGGCGGCTACGGTCTTGCTCTCGTCATACTCCGGCCACTTCTGCTCGCAAACGAGACCATCGCAGCCCAGATTGGACCAGATCTCCTCACACATATGGGGAGCCACAGGAGACAGCATCAAAACCAGCGCCTTCAAATCCCCCTTGGTCAGGCCGTTGGCATAGAAGCCATTGACCAGACTCATCAGCGTTGCAATGGCGGTATTGAACTTCATCGCCTCGATGTCATCATTGACCTTGCGGATGGCCTTGTGGATCTCGGCCACATTGGCTTCGGAATACTCCATGCTGTCGCCAGCCATCTCCTGCAGGTTCCAGACACGGTCCAGGAAGCGCTTGCAGCCGGCCACGGCCTTGGAGGACCAAGCTGCCGCCTTGGCAAAGTCACCGATGAACATAATGTAGGTCCGCATGGTATCTGCACCATACTCGGCCACAATGTCATTGGGGTTGACCACATTGCCTCTGGACTTGGACATCTTTTCGCCACCCTCACCCAAGATCATGCCGTGGCTGGTCCGCTTGTGGTAAGGCTCTGCATTGGGTACAACCCCAATGTCATAGAGGAAATGGTTCCAGAACCGGCTGTACAGCAGATGCAGGGTGGTATGCTCCATGCCTCCATTGTACCAATCCACCTGTCCCCAGTAATCCAATGCCTCCTTGGAGGCCAGCGCATCCGGATTCTTGGGGTCCATATAACGCAGGAAGTACCAAGAGGAACCGGCCCACTGCGGCATCGTGTCGGTTTCACGCTCGGCCTTGCCGCCGCAGCAGGGACAGGTCGTCTCCACCCAGTCACGGATGGCACTCAAGGGGGACTCACCGTCATCCGTGGTCTCATAGCTGTCCACCTCGGGCAGCACCAGAGGCAGCTGATCCTCCGGCAGCGGCACATATCCGCACTTCGGGCACTTGACAATCGGAATGGGCTCACCCCAGTAACGCTGACGGGAGAACACCCAGTCACGCAGCTTGAAGTTCACCTTGGCGTGGCCGATCCCTTCCTTCTCCAGATGCTCGATCATAGCCTGCTGGGCATCGGCAACGCTCATGCCGGTCAGGAACCCGGAATTCACCATCACGCCGGTTGCCACATCAGTAAAGGCAGCCTGTTCCACATCCACTTCTTCGCCATCCTTGGCCACCACCTGCACGATGGGCAGCTGGAATGCCTTCGCAAAGTCCCAGTCACGGGAGTCATGGGCCGGGACGGCCATAATAGCACCCGTGCCGTAGGTGGCCAGCACATAGTCGGAAATAAAGATGGGAATTTCCTTCCCATTGATGGGGTTGATGGCTCGGACTCCCTTCAGCTCCACACCGGTCTTTTCTTTGGCCAGTTCCGTGCGCTCAAAGTCAGACTTCGCCGCTGCGGCTCGGACATAGGCCTGCACCTCATCCAGATTTTCCAGCTTGTCGCTCCACTTTGTCACCACCTCATGCTCGGGGGCAATGACCATATAGGTTGCACCAAACAGGGTGTCGCAGCGAGTGGTATACACCGTCAGCACATCACCCTCGGTGGTGGCAAAGTTCACCTCAGCGCCGGTGGAACGGCCGATCCAGTTCTTCTGCTGTGTAATGACACGGGGAAGGAAATCAACGGTATCCAGACCATCAATCAGTTTCTGTGCATACTCGGTGATCTTCAGCATCCACTGGCTCTTCTCCTTGCGGACAACCGGAGATCCGCAGCGCTCGCAAACGCCATTGACCACCTCTTCATTGGCCAACACACACTTACAGGATGTGCACCAGTTTACAGGCATACTGGACTTGTAAGCCAGTCCCTTTTTGAACAGCTGCAGGAAAATCCACTGCGTCCACTTGTAATAATTGGAGTCGGTGGTATCCAGCTCCCGATCCCAGTCAAAGGAATAGCCCAGCATTTCCAGTTGAGCGCGGAAATTGGCAATGTTATCCGCCGTGACCTTAGAGGGATGAATATGCATCTTGATGGCGTAGTTCTCCGTAGGCAAACCAAAGGCGTCATAGCCGATGGGGAACAGCACATTGTAGCCATCCATGCGCTTTTTGCGGGCAATCACATCCATTGCGGTATAAGGACGGGCATGGCCCACATGCAGCCCCTGTCCGGAGGGATAGGGGAATTCCACCAGACCATACCACTTAGGGCGGCTGGTGTCACCGGTGACAGCTCGGAAACAATCGCGTTCCTTCCAGCGCTGCTGCCATTTCTTCTCAATCGCAGTAAAATCGTACTTCAACTTAAATCCACGCTTTCTAATCGAATTTGAGCTTTAATCCTCGCTCAGATACGAAGAGATGTCCACCTCTTCTGCATCGGACCAAAGGCGCTCCAAATCGTAAAAGTCACGCTCTTCGTCCAAGAACACATGCACCACAACATCGGAAAAGTCCAGCAGGACCCAGCCTCCGTCACGGAAGCCCTCTCTGTGATGCAGCTCGCCGCCGGCCTTCTCCACTTCCTCCTCGCAGATGTCACACAGTGCCTTAACCTGCGTGGTAGAACCAGCGGTGCACAGCACAAAGTAGTCTGCCAGAGTCGTCAGTTCTCCGGTGCGCAGCACACGAATGTTCTTACCTTTCTTCTGATCCAGCGCCTTGACGGCGGCCTCCATAGTGACAATGGATTCAACAGCCATTGTTTTGCTCCTTTCTGAGGAAGTCTCTCGCTTCCCGGGTATTTTGATGCACCGGATTTCCCCGGCGCTCCAGATCCTCAATGCTCATCTCAAGCCCCAGCAGACACGCAGCATCCAGGTCCGTATAGACCAGCGCACGCAGCCGCTCCACTCCGCTGAAGTTGCGGTTTGGCTCCATATAATCGGCAATATACAGGATCTTTTCTAGTGTTGTCATATCCGCCTTTCCGGTGGTATGCCAATAAATGGCTCTGCACACCGAGTCCGGCATACCGAACACCGCATATGCAATGCAGGCGCCGGTTTTGGAATGGAGTAATTTTACAGCAGATTGTTCCAAATCGTCAAGCACAATCCCATAGGTTTCGCACAATGCCTTATGCTCCTCCATGGTCCAATATTTGGTGCAGTCATGGAGAATCGCCGCTGCCCGAGCCAAATCCGGATCCACGCCCCAGATTCCGGCCAAGCGCACCGCCTCTTCCTCGCATCCACGGACATGTGGAATCCGCTTAGCACGGATCATGGAGTAGGAGCAGGCCCGCAGATCTTCCCAGCTAAGGTGTTTCAAATCCTTGTTGGTTCCATACAAACCAAAGCGCAGAATATAGCCATAGATGGATTCATCCAACTCCACAGGGCGCTTCCCTTCCGACAATGCAGCACGGATCTCTGTGGAGGATACTTCCACGGGGGGATTCAGTTCCATTGCAACCACAGTGGCTCCGTAAGTTTCTTCCAGATACTGCTTTTGCTTCGGGAACAGCTCCTTCACATCTTCCGTGCTTCGACCAAAGGCACAGACCCTCGCCAAGGACAAGATTTCTTCCGGACAGCGCCACTGGTGCAGGGTCAGAAACATATCCGTTCCCATCAGTAGCCACAGTTCGTCCCCCGGAAATTGCTCGTGTAAGGTGCGCAGGGTTTCACAGGTATAACTCTTTCCTTCCCGGCGAAGCTCAATGTCCAACACATCCACCGGAATCGAAAGATCCAACCGATCTGCTGCCAATCGGGTCATTTCCAATCGGTGCATTCCTTCCGCACTGGCATTGGAAAGCGCTTTGTGGGGAGGAACGCCGGCAGGAATCAGCAACAGGCGCTCCAGCGCAAGTCGCTGTGCCGCCGCCTTTGCCGCTGCCATATGTCCCCGATGAATGGGGTCAAAGGTTCCACCGTAAATTCCAATCCGCATAGGTCACACATCACTTTCTGACCAAAACGATCTTGTCTTTCTTATCTTTTCTATGAGACTGACGATACAGCACAAACTTGGAGCCGATCACCTGGACCTGCTCGCTGCGGGTCAGCTTGCTCAACTGATCGCAAATCTCTCTGGGGGTGTACTCGCAGGTTTCCAAAACCTTGCCCTTCACCAGTTCCCGGCTTTCCAGCGCATCGTTCACCTGGGTGATCAGATTCTCACTGACACCGTCCTTACCTACGATTACAATGGTGTCAATGCCATTGGCAAGGCTTCTGAGCTGCGCTCTCTGCTTGCTGGTCAATTCCATTCCATGCCCTCCTGTTTTTTCTGTTTCTTATATTCTTCCAGCTTAACTGCCAACGAACGGATGGCAGCAGCCCGATGGGAACAGCTCTGCCGTTCCTTCATGGTCATCTGAGCCAATGTCTTTCGCATATTGGTTACAATAAACACCGGATCATATCCAAACCCGCCGGTTCCAATGGGATTATACCCAATGGCTCCGTGCAATTCTCCGCGTGCAGACACAATGTCTGCATTCGGGAACACGCAGGTCACCACGCTCACAAATTTTGCATTGCGGTTGCTCTCTTCTTTCATATTCTCCAGCAACCGCTCATAGCGGTCCCGATCAGTCAATCCCTCGCCGCCGTATCGGGCAGTTCGGATGCCGGGCTCGCCATTGAGTGCCTCCACGCAGAGGCCGGAATCATCCGCAATGGCCATCATCTTGGTGGCACGGGCTACGGTTGCTGCCTTCAGCAGAGAGTTCTCTTCAAAGGTGCGGCCGATCTCCTCCACCTCGATATCAATGCCCAAATCGCTTTCCAGCACCAATTCAATTCCCAAAGGCTCCAGCCAAAGCTGCATTTCCTTCAGCTTTCCCGGATTATGGCTTGCCAAAACCGCTTTCACCGCAAATCACCTACCACTTTCTGCTGAAGGGCATTCAATTCCCGAATGCCCTTGCTGCACAGTCGAATCAACTCCGCCTGCTCTTCCAAAGTGAACGAACGACCCTCGCCAGTGCCCTGAATTTCGATCAGTTCCCCTGTTTCCGTCATTACACAGTTGAAATCCACCTGCGCAGACGAATCTTCATAATATTGGAGATCCAGCATCGGTTCGTCGTTCACAATACCGGCAGAAATCGCCGCCACCGTGTGCAGAATCGGATTTTCTGTCACCGCACCTTCCGCCATCAGCTTTTTCACTGCCAGTGCCAGTGCCACAAAACCGCCGGTAATGGATGCCGTTCGGGTTCCACCGTCTGCCTGAAGTACATCACAGTCCACAGTAATCATATGGGGCCCCAGCTTCTTCATATCCACTGCGGCTCGGAGCGAACGGCCGATCAAGCGCTGAATTTCCGCACTGCGTCCATTCAATTTCAACTTGGAAATGTCACGACGAGAGCGGGTACGGTTGGCACGAGGCAGCATATTATACTCTGCCGTGATCCAGCCCTGTCCTTCCGGAACAAACGGTGGCACGCAGTCCTCCACAGAGGCGGTGACCATCACCTGCGTCTGACCGCACCGGATCAGCACACTGCCTTCCGCAAATCCATTGACATCGGGCGTAATTACGACCGGGCGCAGCTCATCGTTGGCTCGGCCATCCATTCTTGCCATAGGTACGACCTCCTCACAATCAAATCAAAGCATCTGCAAACGCAGCCGGATCGAAAGGCTTCAAATCATCAATTCCCTCTCCCACACCGGCAAATTTGACCGGAACACCCAGTTCCTGTGCGATTGCAATCGCAATGCCGCCCTTAGCGGTTCCGTCCAGCTTCGTGAGGGCGATGCCTGTGATTCCGGCTGCCTCCTTAAACTGCTTGGCCTGAATCAGGCCATTCTGTCCCGTGGTCGCATCCAGCACCAGCAGTGTTTCCCGGCTGGACTCGGGGCAGACCTGATCCACAACACGACTGATCTTATTCAGTTCGTTCATCAGATTTGCCTTATTGTGCAGACGGCCGGCCGTGTCAATCAGCACCACATCCGCCTTCCGCGCCTTGGCTGCCGTCAGAGAATCATAGACCACAGCGGCAGGATCTGCACCTTCCCCCTGCTTCACAATTTCCACGCCGCAGCGATCGGCCCAGATGGTGAGCTGTTCTGCCGCAGCCGCACGGAAGGTATCTGCCGCAGCAAAAATCACCTTCTGCCCATGTGCCTTCAGGTCATGTCCGATTTTGCCGATGGTCGTGGTCTTGCCCACACCATTGACACCAATAAACAGTACCACAGCCGGCTTGCCGGACAGATCCAACGCCAGATCACCCACCTGCAGCATCTCCGCCAGGATTTCCTTCATGCATTCCCGACCGCCTTCCACATCCTTGATGTGATTGGCCTTCGTGCGCCGGCGCAGCTCTTCCACCGCCTTCATCGTGGTGTCAATACCCATATCCGCAAGGATCAGGGATTCTTCCAGCTCATCGAAAAACTCGTCGGTCAGCTTGGTAAAGCCGTTGAAAATACCCAACTTTTTAATCTTATCAAAAAAACCCATGTCGTTGACTCCTTATTTAATATGAAGTTCACGCTCAACATCGTTGAGGTTGATGGTCAGCATGCGGGAAATCCCCTGTTCCTGCATTGTGACACCATAAAGCACATCAGCCTCTTCCATCGTGCCACGGCGGTGCGTAATCACGATGAACTGTGTGTGTTCGGTCAAGTTCCGCATATATCGAGCAAAGCGTGACACATTGGCATCATCCAAAGCAGCCTCAATCTCATCCATCACCACAAATGGAGTCGGTCGAACCTTCAAAATCGCAAAGTACAGCGCAATGGCCACAAAGGCCTTCTCTCCGCCAGACAGCAGCGAAATAATTTTCAGGCTCTTGCCCGGCGGCTGCACCTTGATTTCAATGCCGCAACCCAGAATATCGGACTTGTCCTCCAATTCCAGTGAAGCTTTTCCACCTCGGAACAATTCTTGGAAGGTTTCCGCAAAGGATTTTGCAATCAGATCAAACTGGACGGCAAAAATCTCCTTCATTTCTTCCGTAATGGAAGCGATGATCCCCTCCAATTCCGTTTTGGCCTGTTCTACATCTGCCCTCTGCTCTGAGAGGTAGGTATAGCGCTCATTGACCCGCTGATATTCCTCGATTGCACCCACATTGACTGGGCCCAGCCCGCTGATGGTGCGTTTCAATTCACCGATTCGGCGGGTGGCCTTCTGTAGGTTATCAATTTCCTTTCGCTGTTTCGCAGCCTCGGAATGAGACAATTCATAGTTGTCCCACAACTTGTCCAAGATGGTCTTTTCCTCCATCTCCGCAGACACTTTTTTCTGCTCCAGACGGGCACAGTCTCGTTCCAACGCCATCAGCGTTTCATTTTCCGCCCTGGCATCCCGGTCTGCCTGCGTCCGCTTTCCTTCCAGCTGCAGACGCTCCTCCGTCAAGGCATGGATGCGTTCCTCCAGTTTTCGTTTTTCCCCACGCAGCTGTGTCAGCGTTTCCAGCTGCTGCTCCATCCGTCGGGTCAGCTGTGTTTCTTTTTCTCCACAGTCCCGTATCATATCTCGGCGCAGATCCTGATCGGTAGCAAGTCCACTTTGCAGCGAGAGCAGTTCCTCCATGGCCTGCTGCACTGCACCGGATTCTGCATCCAGAGAGGCAAGTTCCAGATTCAGTTCGGCCACCTGATCGATGATCGAGCGACTTTGCTCCTGCAAGGCGGCTTCTCCCGCCTCCTTGCCTTCCGCCTGCACCCGCAAGGCAGCACTCTCTCCCTCCAATTCGGAGATACGCTGCTTGGCTGACTCGGTGTCTCTCTCGTTCTGGCGCAGCCGCTCCTTCAAGCTCACCAGCTCCGCTCGATATCCCTCCAAGCTCTGGTGCAGACTCTTGCGCAGAATGTCAAACTGGCCCTGCTCGCCTTGCAGCCGAAGAACCGTGCTGTCCCACTCCTGCCTTTGACTTTGTGCCACATCCAAATCGTATTTGGATTCCGCCAGCTCTCGCTGCGCCTCCGACAAGCTGTGCTTCCTCTCATCCAGTTGGCTTCGCACATGCTCAATCTGCGTTTGGAGTCGCTCCAACTCATTGCTGCGGCTTAGAATGCCGGCACTGCGGCTGACGCTGCCACCCGTCATAGAGCCGCCAGCGTTCAGCACCTGACCATCCAAGGTTACAATGCGATACCGATGATGATAGGCCCGGGCGATGGAAATGGCTGCATCCATATCCTCCGCAATGATCACACGACCAAGCAGATTCGCAAACACATTTTTATATTGCGGTTCATATTCAATCAGCTCATTGGCCACACCAACAACACCGCTGTGACGATCCAAATCCGGCTCTTGAATGCGATTGGCCCGAATGGCATCCATCGGCAGAAAGGTAGCCCGACCGCCATCCCTGCGTTTCAGATAGGAGATCGCAGCCTTGCCGTCTTCCTCCCGTTCCACGACCACATTCTGCATAGCACCGCCCAATGCGATCTCTATGGCAACGGTATAGGCATCGGGCACCTTCAACAAGCCCGCTACCGGGCCATGAATTCCCCGCAGCTGCCCCCGATCGGCACACTGCATGACGATTTTAACTGCTTTGGAATAGCCTTCATACAGCTTTTCCATTTCGCTGAGCATATGGATACGGGAAGCAGCCGCGTGCTCATCCATCGTGAGTTTGACCACCTGCTCATTGACCGCATCCACCTTTTTCTGTCGGGACTGACAGCGCAGTTCATAGCCGGAAATCATGTTTCCGAGCTGATCTCGCTCTTCCTCCGCCTGCTTCAGCGCACACCGCTTCTCATCGGCTCTTCGCTCTGCATCCTCCAGCCGGGTCGTGGTTTCCTGCTGTGCCGATTGCAGCATTTGCTCTCGGTTTTCCAGTTCCTGCTGCGCCGCCGCAAGGGCGGACAGCAACGCTTTCGCATCTCCGGCCGAGGCTGCCTGAATTTTCTCCAGTCGGCGCAGCTCTTCCAGTTCTCCGGCCAATGTGCCGGCCGAAGCTCGCATTTCCGCTGCCTGCTTTTGCTGTTCGGACAGCTGACGGCTTACCTCGCCACGACGATACCGGATTTCCTCCAGCCGCTGCCGTCGTTCCTCAATCTGATCCGCTATACCCTGCGCCCGACCGCCATGCTGATCCATTTCCCGACGCAGCCGCTCCGCATTTTCCAGATTGTTTCTGGCTTCCGTTTTCAAGACCGCAAGGTCTGCCTCCAGTTCAGCCGCCGCCTCTTCCAGCTGCGATGCCTCGGTACGGACCAACTCTACCGCCCGCTCCCGCTCCTGCATCTCCTCTGCCAGCGCCTCTGCATGACGATACAGCTGTTCTCGTGCCTGTGCTGCCGCATCCCGATCCGACACAGCAGTTTCATAGTCGCTCATCAGCTTCCGATTGCTTTCCTTCAGCCGGTCCAACTGCTCCATCCAAACGGAAATCTCCAATCCTCGCAGTTCTTCCCGACAAACCAAAAACTTCTTTGCCTTCTCGGACTGTACCCGGAGCGGCTCTACCTGAAGCTCCAACTCCTCGATTTTATCGGAAATACGCACCAGATTGTCCGCCGTATGTCCCAGCTTTCGCTCCGCCTCTTCCTTTCGATGGCGATACCGAGAAATGCCCGCTGCTTCTTCAAACACCTCACGCCGATCGGCACTTTTCACCGACAGGATTGCATCGACCTTACCCTGTCCGATAATAGAATAGCCCTCTCGACCCAGACCGGTATCCATAAACATCTCGTTGATGTCACGCAGACGGCAGGATGCCTTATTGATGAAATACTCACTTTCTCCGCTGCGGTAATAGCGGCGGGTCACCATCACTTCCGCTTCCGGACGATCGAAGATATGGTTGGAATTGTCCAGAATGAGAGATACTTCCGCAAATCCCATCTGCTTGCGCTTCTGGGTGCCGCCGAAAATAACATCCTCCATTTTTCCGCCACGCAGCGCACGAGAGGACTGCTCGCCCATCACCCACAAGATCGCGTCGGAAATGTTCGATTTTCCACTTCCGTTCGGGCCGACAATGGCGGTGATATCCTCGCCAAAGGTGAGCACCGTCTTATCCGGGAAGGACTTGAATCCCTGTATTTCTAACGCCTTCAGATACAACGCAAGCACCTCTCCTGTCCTTCAAATTTCAAACCATGCATAAAATTATAGATTAACAATTTATTATATCAATACAAATGTCGAATTGCAAGGAAACCGCCCTATTTTGCGCTATATTTTATGCGCCACAGAGCAAAACCTACTCTGCGGCGCAGTTCTTTCTTCTCAATTTACCGCTACAGCCTCGGCGACACGGATTCCATCCACCGCTGCGGACACAATACCGCCGGCATAGCCACAGCCTTCTCCGCAGGGATACACACCCCGCAGGATAGACTGATACGCCGCATCCCGCAAGACCCGCACCGGAGAGGAAGACCGAGTCTCAATTCCAGTCAGCACCGCCTCTGCATGGGCAAATCCATGCACCTTGCGGTCAAATACAGGCAGTGCCATACGCAAAGACTCTGTCACATACTCCGGCAGGCAAAGCCCCAGTTCCGTCCAAGTGACTCCAGGCGTATAAGTGGGGCGCACTCCGGCGCAGGCCGTCGAGGGCCGGTCCTGAAGAAAATCCCCCACCAACTGGGCCGGCGCACGATAACCACCGCCGCCAACCTGATAGGCCAGCGACTCCCACTTGCGCTGAAATTCAACTCCAGCCAGCGGATCGGTTCCACCAAAGTCTTTCGGACCCACACCAACCAAAAAACCGCCGTTGATGTTCTCTCCATCCCGGGCTCGACCGCTCATGCCATTGGTCACCAGCCGCCCTTCTTCCGAGGCAGATGCTACGACTTGCCCCCCGGGACAGACGCAGAATGTATAGGCACTGCGTCCATTCGGCAGATGACAGGACAGTTTATAATCACTGGGCGGAAGCAAATGCCAGACCTCTCCATACTGCGCCGCACTGATGGCATCCTGATGCTGTTCAATGCGCACACCTATCGCAAACGGCTTCTGCTCCATTGGCAAGCCTTCCTGCCGCAGCATTGCAAAGGTATCTCGGGCCGAATGCCCGATGGCCAGTACCACCGCATCTGTGTCGATCCACTCGATGCCCTGCGGAGACTGAACCTGCACCCCGGTAAGGTGGTCTCCCTCTCGCCGCAAGCCAATCATCTGATGCTCAAACCGAACATCACAGCCCAGTGTAATCAATTCCTCCCGAACCCGGCGCACCACCTCCCGCAGGATGTCGGTGCCGATGTGCGGTTTGTGAGAATAGAGCACATCCTCCGGTGCCCCGGCTGCCACCAGTGATTCCAACACCGTGGTAATGCGGGCATCATGGGTTCCAGTCGTCAATTTTCCGTCAGAAAAGGTCCCGGCCCCACCTTCGCCAAACTGAACATTGGAGGCAGGATTCAGCACTCCGGTGTGCCAGAAGCGTTCCACATCCCGAGTGCGCTCCTCCACCGCCTTGCCCCGTTCCAAGACAATGCAAGGGATCCCGTTGCGGGCCAAATAAAGGGCGCAGAACAGTCCGGCCGGTCCCATTCCCACAATCACTGGAGGTGCATCCCTTCGGGTGCGGTGGACTTCAGGAAATTCATACACCTTCCGCTCCACTTGCTTCACCTGTCCCGGCTCCCGCCGTAAGATCGCCTGCTCTTGGGGGACTTCCACCTGAACCGTGCAAACCATATGGATCTGCTCTTTTTTTCTGGCGTCAATGGACTGCTTCACCATCCGCAAATCACCCAGCTCCGAGGCCGGAACCCCAAGCCGTTTGGACGCCGCTTTGCGAAGCTCTGCTTCCCCTGCACCAACTTTTATCTTTAAATTACTGATTTGAAGCATAATTTTATCACCGTATTCATTTTATCATAGCCCGGTACCGCTGCCAATCCATATTTTCTCTACATTTTTCATAGACTGACTAGGGAGGAATGTTCATGTATGCTTATTTTGTATCCGGCACTCGCTTACGAACGCAGTATGTCCGACAAACGATACTGGGAATGCCCCTGCTGCGGGTAGCGCTTCCCTCCCGTTTTTCAGAACGCAGTGAGCGGCAGATGGCAAACAAATTGCACCGTCTCGGTGTACACCGATGTCTTTCCCTGCCTCCAAGCCTTCACGCAGCGCTCCTGCCACCCTCTACCGAAACCCGACCACTTTGGAAACTTCACGCCACAGATGCGGCACTGGCTTTACTGGAGCTGCAGCAGCGGTCTCCCCAATGCAGCATCATCGAACTGGTGGACTCCCAGTTTTCTCCGTTCATGCAGCAGCTTGCGCTGGAACTGCTTCCCCGAGTGGGACACCTTTCCTTTTCTGCTCCAATCCCCGACTCCTTTGCATGGCTCTTGCAGCACGATTACGGTGTAGCGCCGCTCTCCTGCCCCGGTCATGTATCCCTTTGTCTTTCTCCGGCGCAGCGAAGCTGTGCTCTTCCTCTTTGGATGAAAACACCTGTGATTCCAGGGCTCACACTTACCTTGGAGCACTTTCCTTTGCCTGATGGCTGCCCGGCTCTTCCACTGTTTTCCGCCTTGGCGCAGCAGGGTCGAATCGACCCGAGGCAACTGCAAATCTGTGCCATTAGCACTTGACACACCATATTATTACAACTATAATGTTTTAGATAATGTAGCATTCTACCCTTTTCTTTGTACCGGCGGCTTGATTTCGCCGGTTTCAATCAGAACAAGAGTAAATTTTTCAACATTTTGGAAGGTTGTGTATTGTTATGGCAAAGGTTTATAAACTTACTGCTGCTCGTTTGAAGGAACTGCAGGACGAAATGGTATGGATGAAGACCGTTCGCGAAAAAGAAGTGGCCGATCTCATCAAAGAAGCTCGATCCTTCGGCGACCTGTCCGAAAACAGTGAATACGATGAGGCCAAAAACGAGCAGGGCAAGCTCTACTCCCGCATGGCCGAGGTGGAGGACATCCTGTCCAACTACGAGATCATCGATGAGTCCGAATTTGACGCCGCTACCATTCATCCCGGCTGCTTTGTCAAAGTGATGGCTCTGGACATGGGCAACAAGGAGTTTGAATACAAAATCGTCGGCTCTCAGGAAGCAGATCCTATGAACGGCTGCATTTCCGAAGAGTCCCCCTTTGGTCGTGCACTGATGGGCAAGCGTGTCAACGACACCGTCATGGTGGAAGCACCCGCCGGCGCGATGCACTACACCGTCGTTTCCATCCGCTGAACGAACAACCCTAAATGACCGTCTTTAACGATTGATTTACAGAAAGAAGGATTCGATCCATGGCTGAACATCAGAACAATAATCAGAAGGTCTCCGAGCAGCAGGTCCGCTTGGCCAAGCTTCAGGCTCTTGTTGAGGCCGGACGCAACCCCTTTGAACAGACCCGTTTTGTCGCTTCCCACCACTCCGCCGATGTCATCAATCAGTTTGATACCCTGGAGGGGCAGACCGTTTCCCTTGCCGGCCGCTTGATGAGCAAGCGTGGCATGGGCAAGGTTTCGTTCTGCGATCTGCAGGACAAGATGGGCCGCGTGCAGCTCTATGTGCGCAAGGACCTGATCGGCGAGGAAGAGTACAGCTGGTTTAAGAAATATGACATTGGCGATCTGGTTGGCATCGTCGGCGAAGTGTTCCGCACCGAAAAGGGCGAAATTTCCGTCCGTGCCGACTCTGTCACTCTGCTGAGCAAGTCTCTGCAGCCCCTGCCCGAAAAGTTCCACGGCCTCACCGACAAGGAGGCTCGTTATCGTCAGCGCTATGTGGACCTGATCGTAAACCCCGAGGTGCGCCGCACCTTTGAACTGCGTTCCCAGTTCATCTCCTACCTCCGCACCTTCCTGGACAGCCGCGGCTACATGGAAGTGGAGACCCCCGTGCTGAACACCATCTCCGGCGGCGCTTCTGCTCGCCCCTTCATCACGCACCACAACACGCTGGACATTGATATGTACATGCGCATTGCCACCGAGCTGCACCTGAAGCGTCTGATGGTCGGCGGTCTGGAGCGTGTGTACGAAATCGGCCGCATTTTCCGCAACGAAGGCATGGACACCAAGCACAACCCCGAGTTCACTTCCGTTGAACTGTACCAGGCTTATGCCGATTTCAACGACATGATGGATATTTTCGAGGACTTCTTGTCCTCCGCTGCCATGAAGCTGCTTGGCACCTATGAGGTGGAGTGGCAGGGCGAGCATATCAACCTGGCTCCCGGCTGGGAGCGTCTGAGCATGGCTCAGGCCGTCAAGAGATACACCGGCATCGACTTTGATGCCATTCAGGACGATGCCGAGGCCGTTGCCGCCGCCAAGAGCATCGGCTGCGAACTGGACAAGACCAAGGATCCCACATGGGGCAACGCTCTGGCCGAGGTCTTTGACGCCAAGGTCGAGGATCAGCTGATCCAGCCCACCTTCATCACCATGCACCCCGTGGATATCTCTCCTCTGGCCAAGAAGTCTCCCTCCAACCCCCGTGTCACCGAGCGTTTTGAGCTGTTCGTCTGCCGCAGCGAGCTGGGCAACGCCTTCTCCGAGCTGAACGACCCCATCGACCAGAAGGAGCGCTTCCTCAAGCAGGTCGAGATGCGTGACCGTGGTGATGCAGAGGCCAACATGATGGATTTGGATTACCTGAATGCCATGGAATACGGTCTGCCCCCCACGGGTGGTCTGGGCATCGGCATCGACCGCTGCGTGATGATGTTGTCCGGCAGCGATTCTATCCGTGATGTCATCCTCTTCCCCACAATGAAACCCCTGGATGATGTAAAGAAGAAAAATGGTGTAAGCGATTCTGCTCCTGAAGCCGTTTGCGAAAATGAAGATTGCACATCGACAACTGCTTCTTCCATTGTTGCTCCGAAAAATGCAGAGGCTTCCTTTGATCTCTCCAAGGTAAAGGTTGAGCCTTTGTTTGAAGAAATGGTGGATTTTGAAACCTTCCAGAAGTCCGATTTCCGTGCCGTGAAGTGCAAGGAATGCGTGGCTGTGAAGAAGTCCAAGAAGCTCTTAAAGTTCGTTTTGGACGATGGAAGTGGTGTAGATCGTGTTAT
>JARIAU010000008.1 GCA_029257695.1 Oscillospiraceae bacterium | reverse complement strand
CGATGGGGAATCCATATGTGTCATAGAGCTTAAACGCATCGGCGCCGGAGAACACGGTTTCGCCCTTGGCCTTGTGCTCTGCCAGCATATCACCGAAGATGTGCAGGCCGCCGTCGATGGTCTTGGCAAAGTTCTCTTCCTCCACCCGGATAACCTTGGTGATATAGGACTGCTTTTCACGCAGTTCGGGATAATGACCCTCGTTCTCGTGAATAACGGTATCGCAGACCTCATACAGGAAGGGATCGTTGACACCCAACAGCTTGCCATGGCGAGCTGCACGGCGCAGCAGCCGGCGCAGCACATAGCCACGGCCCTCGTTGGACGGCAGCACACCGTCACAGATCATCATGGTAGACGCACGGATGTGGTCGGTGATGATACGCAGGGACACATCCACCTTGTCACTGTCGCCGTAGTGAGCACCGGTGATCTTGGACACATGGTTCGTGATGTTCATCACCGTGTCCACATCGAACAGGCTGTCCACATCCTGGCAAACTACGGCCAGACGCTCCAGACCCATGCCGGTGTCGATGTTCTTCTGTGCCAGTTCGGTGTAGTTGCCCTGGCCGTCGTTGTTGAACTGGGAGAACACATTGTTCCACACTTCCATATAACGGTCACACTCGCAGCCCACGGTGCAGCCGGGCTCGCCGCAGCCATACTTCTCGCCACGGTCATAATAAATCTCAGAGCAGGGGCCGCAGGGACCGGAACCGTGCTCCCAGAAGTTGTCTGCTTTGCCAAAGCGGAAAATACGCTCGGCCGGAATGCCGATTTCCTTGTTCCAGATTTCAAAGGCCTCATCGTCCTCCTCATAAATGGAGGGATACAGGCGGTCAGGATCCAGACCCACCCACTCAGGGCTGGTCAGGAACTCCCAGCTCCATGCGATGGCCTCATGCTTGAAGTAATCGCCGAAGGAGAAGTTGCCCAGCATCTCAAAGTAAGTGCCATGGCGGGCCGTCTTACCGATGTTCTCAATGTCACCGGTGCGGATGCACTTCTGACAAGTGGTCACACGGTGGCGGGGGGGCTCCTGCTCGCCGGTGAAGAAGGGCTTCATAGGTGCCATGCCGGAGTTGATCAACAGCAGAGACGCATCGTTCTGGGGAATCAGAGAGAAGCTGGGCAGGCGCAGATGTCCCTTGGTCTCAAAGAACGACAGATACATCTCACGCAGTTCGTTTACGCCGAATTTTTTCAATGGAACTACCTCCAAAACTAAAGATTGGTGGGAACAAAAAAAGCCTTCGCCCCTATGGTCAGGGGCGAAGGCTGCTTCGCGGTACCACCCTGATTTGCCGCGTCCAATGACACAGCATCTCGGAACTCCGTAACGGGGAGTGACTCGGTCCGGTCATCCCGGACGGCCCCGATCCTCGGATCAGACAAAACGGCCAAGCATCTGCATCACCGTGGGGCTTGCACCCTCCCCCACTCGCTCTGGGCTGCCGGAACGCTCTCTTTTTTGTCGGGCCTATCAATATTGCTCCATTATTTTAACATGAAAACGGGAATTGTCAACGGGTTCCCCGTGATTTTTGCCGTTTTTCCAACGGATTCTACCTTTGCAGGGCCGCTTTAGCCCTTGGGGGTCAGATCCACACTGCGGCGCAGCACCGACAGGGCCGGAACCGACTTGGGCAGCTGGATTCGGAACTTCATCTGCGGGGTGCGAGGCTCCCGGAGCGGAAGGCCGTCCTCCGTTTCCATCAGCGGCACTTCAAAACGCACCGGAGCCGTATCAGGCCCCACCACCTCAATGGTGTCCCCCATGGCAAACTTGTTGCGCAGCGACACCGTAGCAACACCGTTTGCATCACAGTCCTCCACAATGCCGCAGACCTGCCAGTCCCGGATGTAGCGGGAATCCTCATAAAACTGCCCCGGCTCCCCATACCAAAAGCCGGTGGAATAGTGGCGGTGGGACACCTTTTCCACCTCTTCCCGCCAGATCGGCTCCAGCGCTCTTCCTTCCCATGCGGCATCAATGGCATGCCGATAGGCTCCGGTCACAATGGCCGCATAATAAGCCGACTTGGCTCGTCCCTCGATTTTGAAGGAGTCCAGCCCCATGTCCATCAATTCCCCCACATGATCGATCATGCACATATCCCGGGAATTCATGATGTAGGTTCCCTTTTCATCCTCAAAGACCGGAAAATACTCGCCGGGTCGTTTTTCCTCCACCAGGGCGTACTGATAGCGGCAGGGCTGCGCGCAGGCACCACGACTGGCATCTCGTCCGGTCATGTAATTGCTCAGCAGGCAGCGGCCGGAATAGCTGACGCACATGGCTCCGTGGACAAAGGCCTCCACCTCCAGTTCCGGCGATGTGTTCTGCCGGATGTTCCGCACTTCCTCCAAACTCAGCTCCCGGGCCAAGATAACACGGCTGGCACCCAAATCATACCAAGCCTGTGCTGTCACGGGGTTGGAAATGCTGGCCTGAGTGGAAATGTGACGCTCCACCTTCGGGGCATACTTTCCCGCCATGGTGAAAGCACCGAGATCAGCCACGATCAACGCATCCACACCGGCATCTTGTAAAATCTCCAGCCAGCGGGGCAATTCACGGATTTCCTCCCCACGAGGCATGGTGTTGATGGTCACATGGGTGCGCACGCCCGCCTCATGACAGAGGCGGGTGGCTTCATAAATTGTTTTTTCATCAAAGTTTCCGGCAAAGGCACGCATACCAAAGGTGGTGCCTGCCAGATAGACGGCGTCCGCACCATAAGCAATGGCCATCTTCAGCCGTTCCATATCTCCGGCCGGAGCCAGCAGTTCGGGTTTCTTTTTCAGTTCTGCCATGTGCTTCAGCCCTCCGCTGCCAGAGAGTTCTTATAGGCCAAGAACTCATTATAACTGTTGAAGAAATGGGTGGTCTCATCGTTGCCCAAAATGAAGTAGAAGTAGTTGGTATCCTCAGGATACAGGGCAGAACGAATGGAGGACATACCGGGACTACAGATGGGTCCGGCAGGCAGGCCTTGGTTTTTATAAGTGTTGTAGGGACTGTCGATGGCCAGATCCTCCTCCGTCAGCTGCTCCTTCCGCTCGTCCAGAATATACTGGATGGTGGAGTCCATCTGCAGATATCCGTTGGTTCCGGAGGAGGTGTGCTTCAGTCGATTGTAAATCACCGAAGAAATGAGGGTCTGATCCACACCATCCGTCTCCTTCTCAATGATGGATGCCACCGTCAGGATGTCATGGATGGAGTAGCCCAGCACTTTGGCCCGATCCCGCAGATCCTGCGTGAACTTGTTGTCAAAGTTGGTCAGCATCTTAGCCAGAGCCGTGGCCGGATCGCTGTCCTTATAGAACTGATAGGTGTCCGGGAAGAGATAGCCTTCCAGCCGCTGGGGCTGGCCCAAGGTGCTCTCGTCCAGGAACGAATACTGGAAGGAATAGTTCGCCGCCGCATCGGACAACGCTTCCGCCGTGGCCACTCCGTTTTCCTCCAGCAGCGCAAAGATCTCCTTCATGGAGTAGCCCTCCGGAATCAGCACACTGACCGTCTGGCGGGCATTGGTGTTGGGGGACATGCTGCGCAGCAGCGCACTGTAATCCATGTTGGTATCCAACTCGTAGCTGCCGGGGCTCATGCGGGTATCTTTTCCCGTAAAGCCGGCAAACAGCTTGAACAGCCATGGATACTCGATCAGGTCCGCATCCTTAAGCGTGCGAGCCACGGCCCCCATATCGGCCTGATAGTAGGTCTGAACCTCGCCGGCATCCGTGGTACGCTGTTTTTCCTTGAACATATCTTCGGTCAACTCTACCGTTGCGCTCACGGACTCCTTATTCAGTGCCAACAGATCATTGCCCCAAGCCCATCCGGCTTTCGCCAGAATAAAGGCCACTACCACAAGGACCAGCAGATATACTCCGACTGCAACACCGCCTTGAAGGCCCTTGACGCTCTGCTTTTTCTTCGTTTGCTTTCTCGGCGTTTTCTTTCTCTCTGCCATCGTTTCTTCTCCATCCACCAACGCATGGGCAACGGTGTCGTCCATGGGGCCTGTAGGGGTTCCGTAATCATCGGAACCCCGCTCCTTATAATCATCTCCAAAATCTACCTGTCTGGTAAACTCTTCGATGTCAAAATCGTCGTAGCTGAAATCCTCATTGGGATCATACGGCTGTGACATATGGTTCACTCCTGTCCTCGAGTTTCCTCGTTTCTATCTTTTATTCTTTCTCCGGCTTGGGACAAAGCACACGCTGTTCCGTCAGTACCATTCCAACAGGCCGGTCCCATTCCTCCGCAGGAATCGTTTCCTGCAGCAGCCATTCCCGGCACAACCCCACGGTCATCCCTCGGTATTCGGCCAGATAACGGTCATAATATCCTCCGCCACGGCCCAGCCGCATCCCCGACCGGTCATAGCAGACTGCGGGCACCAATACGAGGTCAATGTCCTCCGGCGCTACCGCCTCACACTCTTTCGCAGGCTCCCACATACCGTAGGGATGCTGCCACAGGCAATCGGGGGCGTATACCCGGCCCACCATCTGATGATCGGGCAGACAGCAAGGCAGTACCACCCGTTTTCCCTGGTTCCACAAGGTGTACATCAGGAAGTGCGTGTCTACCTCTGTTCCCATCGAGTCATACAGCAGAAGGGTTTCCGCCCGAGCTACTGCATCCAGCTCTAAAAATCGCTTCTGCAAGCACGCATCACTGTGTATACGCTGATCTTGCGTCAATCCTTCTTCCAGCTCCCGAATCCGGCGGCGCAGCCGCCGCTTTTCATCCGTGGTAGTGCACACTGTCCCGCACCTGCTGTGCTGTTTCGGAATCGCGCAGCAATTCCAGCATGGCCAGCCCCAAATCAAAGGCAGACCCAGCCGCTTCACCCGTGATGAGATTCTCATCCCAAACCACACGGTTGCCGGGCTGCGGAATGGCCGGGGGCAGCAAATCCTCCATACCGGGATAGCAAACCGCTTTCTTGCCGTCAATCAAGCCCATGCGACTCAACACCGTAGGTCCGGCGCAGATGGCCGCCAGATATTTCCCCTGATCTCTGGCCTGCCGCAGCAAAGCTGCCGCAGACTCCGAAGCCAGCAGTCCGTCCACGCCGCCCAGTCCACCGGGCACGAAGACCAGCTCCACTTCATCCAGATTCACTTCGCCTATGGTCAAATCGGTACCAAAGGTGATATTGTGGCTGCTTTTGACAGCAGCACCCGTCACGCCGCACAATCCAACCTCCACACCGCCACGGCGAAGCAGATCCACCGGAACGGTAACTTCACTTTCTTCAAAGCCTTCACAGAGCAATACCAGAACCATAAGTGCCTCCTTACAGCAATTCGGAAACCTGACTCCAGATCTCCGCATGAATGTCCTCAATGGTACGCAGTGCACCATTCTGAACGCATTTCACCCGATGCCAACCCAGTACATCTGCCGCCTGTCCTGCGGTTTCCCGGCAGGTGCGCAGGTATGCGGTGTCCTGTTCGTGAATATCCGCTTGCGTCTGCGTGGCCGCCTCTCGGCTGCGCAGCATCCCCACCGTGGCATCCGTGGGGACATCCAGATAAAACACCTGATCCGGCCGAGGCAAGCCCAGCTTGTCATACTCAAAGTCATAGAGCCAGCGGAAGAAGGCTTCCCGTTCCTCCGGAGCAACTTTTGATGCCTGATGGACGGCATTGGAGGTGGTGTAGCGGTCCGCCAGCACCAGTCCGCCCTGTTCATACCACTCTCCCCACACTTTCTTATATGAGGCATAGCGGTCCACCGCATAAAATGCGGATGCGGCATATCCATTGACATCAGAAGGATGCGAACCAAAGGCACCGCCCAGATACATCCGGATCAGCGCCGAAGACTCCTCCTCATACTGGGGGAATTTCAGACACTGAAAGGGCACCCCCGCCCGCTCCAGATGCCGTTTAAGCGCCTCGAACTGGGTCGATTTCCCGGACCCATCCGTGCCTTCCAAAACGATCAGTTTACCTGCCATGTGTTTTTTCCTCCATCTAAAAATGCACATTTACACGCAATAAACTATAGCATATTCCCGAATGGAAGTCTACCGCAGCGGACCAATCCGGCTGGTTCGGTCACAATTTAATAGATTCTTTCTTTTTTTCTGTGGGAAATGTGGTATCATTAGTCTGTATTTTTATGTGTATCAGGAGGGTTCCTATGGATTTTACCCAACTTACCCAATTTATAGCATCCATGTCCGATGCCCCATGGATCGGCCCGATAAATCTGGCGCTTCGCATTTTGCTGCCCGTGCTGTCCATCTGGCTGCTGGTGCGTTGCGGACGAAGCCTGCTGCGTGGACGCATTGAACTGGAAAACTGGGGACGACTTACCCTGCCCAACGGCGATTCCGGCACCTTCCACCATTGGGAAAACACCGTCGGCCGCTCCCGCCGCAGTGATGTAGTCCTGCAATCTCCCACCGTGTCTCGCTCCCACGCTGCCTTCCTCCGGGATGACAAAGGCAGCTGGAGTGTGCGCAGTCTGACCAAGAACGAGCTGAGTGTCAACGGTGAGGAACTGCAATATCAGGAAAGCGCCCCCATTTCAGATGGTGATGTGATCAGTATGGGTGGTGTGGAGGTCACCTTTTCCGCCATTACCCATCAGGAGGAATTGGAACAGGCAAAGCGGCGCAAAAAACCCGGCCGGGCCATTTCTCCCACCTTCAGCCTGATTTTGCTCACTCTGATCCAAGTAGAGCTGGCTTTGATGCTGGGCTTTGCCTATCCGGATGCCGTAGGCTCCATTCTGTTCAGTTTTTTGGGCCTGACCGGCCTCATGTGGGGTGTGTATTTGCTTTGCCGAATGCTTCGGCGCACTGCGTTCGAGATTGAAACCCTTGCCTTCTATCTCACCACCCTCTGCATGACCATCACCGCAAACAAAAAGCCTGACGATCTCTTCAAGCAGCTGATCTGTATTTTTATGGGTTTGGTGCTGTTTTTCACGCTGTCCTTGGTGCTGCGTAACCTGACTCTGGCCAAGCAGCTGCGCTGGCCCATGGCCGCCTTTGCCGTAGCATTGTTAGGCTTCAACCTGCTGTTTGGCAGCCGTCTGTTCGGTGCCAAGAACTGGGTCAAACTGGGGCCGCTTTCCTTCCAGCCTTCAGAGTTGGTCAAAATGGCCTTTATTCTCGGCGGTGCAACTACGCTGGACCGCATGTTCTCCCGGCGAAATCTGGTCTTTACCCTGCTCTTTTCTGCCTTCTGTGTAGGCTGTCTGGGCCTGATGAGCGACTTCGGTACGGCATTGATTTTCTTTGCCACCTTCCTCGCCATCGCCTTTCTCCGCTCCGGCGACCTCCCCAGCGTGGCCTTCATGAGCTCTGCCGCTGCCTTCGGCGGATACATCATTATCCACTTCAAACCCTACATTGCCCGCCGCTTCTCTATCTTCCTCCACGCTTGGAATGATACCGCAAACCTTGGTTATCAGCAGACCCGAACCATGTCTGCCATTGCCGGCGGCGGCCTGCTGGGCAACGGCTTGGGCAACGGATGGCTGAAAAACATTGCCGCCGCCAACACAGACCTGGTTTTGGGTGTTGTCAGTGATGAAATGGGCTTCCTTGTGGCGTTGTGTGCCTTGGCTGTCATCGTGATTTTGGCCGTTTTTGCCATCAAATCTGCCGCTACCGCCCGCTCCACCTTCTATGTGATCGCATCCTGCTCCACCGCTATGCTGTTCGTGGTGCAGACCATGCTGAATGTGTTCGGCTCGGTGGATCTGCTCCCCCTGACCGGCGTCACATTCCCGTTCCTGTCCATGGGTGGCAGCAGCATCATCTGCTGCTGGGGCCTTCTGGCTTATATCAAGGCCAGTGACACCCGACAAAATGCAGCGCTGGCGGTGCGTCTGCCCAGCCGGCGAAAGGCCGGCAAGGCAACCAAAGCGGCCGCTCTAGCCGCCGCAGAACCGGAATCCGTCCTCGACGATGCAGGCCGCAGCAAGCAGCTTCGTGATCCGGAGCCCATGGAGGATTACTTCGACCCTACCGTCTTTGACGCCCCTAAAACAGACGAACCCGACGATTTTTCCTTTGATTGGAACGACGATCCCCCGCCGGGATCGGATGCCGACAACTGGCAGGATTATTTTCTCTGGGAGGAGGATGAGGACAAGTGAAACAACTGAAACGACGCACCCTGTTTGTCCTCTGCTTTGTGGGACTTTTGGTGGCACTGACCGGTGTATTCTGCGTCCGTCTGGTCATCCACGGCCGAACTTGGGCCTCCTCCAGCGTAAACTGGAATGCCTACTCCTCCGGCAAGCTGGCTCGTGGTGTGATCTACGACCGTGACGGAACACTGCTCTATGACTGCGAGACACAAACTTACGGCGAAGGGGCCGGCCTGCGGACCGCCACGCTGCACCTGATCGGCGATCGACAGGGCAATATCAGCGGCGGCGCAAAACGACTGTTTTCGGACAAGCTGGTGGGCTATAATCCCATCACCGGCCTGAATAAAAAGGGCAACAAACTCTACCTCAGTGTAGATGCCGCTCTGAATCAGACCGCCTATGATGCACTGAACGGCCACTCCGGCACGGTGGCGGTCTACAACTACGAAACAGGAGAAATTCTCTGTTTGGTTTCCGCCCCGTCTTTTGATCCCACCAATGACAAACAAGTGCAAGCCGTTGCCGATGGCGACAGCCGCTATGAAGGTGCCTATCTCAACCGCTTCTTCTCGTCCACTTACACCCCAGGCTCTATCTTCAAGGTGGTCACGGCCGCTGCTGCATTGGAACAACTGGACACCGCCAGCTTTTCCTTCCACTGCACCGGCTCTTATGCTGTGGGCGGCGACAAGGTAACCTGTCCCAAAAAGCACGGTGATCTGGACTTCGGCTCTGCTTTGGCCAAAAGCTGCAACGGTGCCTTTGCACAGCTGGCACTGGAGCTGAACGGATCTGTCCTGGAGGACTACGCGCGCAAGGCCGGCTTGCTGGACAGCATGACCATCTCCGGGTTTCCCACGGCAGCCGGCAGCTTTGAGGCTGCAGATGCCGGCTCGGTCAATCTGGGTTGGTCCGGTGTGGGACAGTTCCACGATCAGGTCTGCCCCGCCTCCATGCTCACTCTGATGGGCTGCATCGCCGGAGACGGCAAGGCGGCCACCCCTCGTCTGGATCACAAAATCACATCTCCCTCCGGTGTGCCTGTGGGACAGGAGCGGCGCTCCACTTCCACCATTGGCTGGAAACCGGAAACCTGTCAAAAGCTGCAGGAGCTGATGCGAAACAATGTACTCCAGACTTACGGCCAGGAGCAGTTCGGCTCTTTGCCCGTCTGTGCCAAGTCCGGCACGGCAGAAGTGGGCAGCGGGCAGGATCCGCACGCCTGGTTTGTGGGATTTGTGGATGAACCGGAACACCCCTATGCCTTTGTCGTCGTGGTGGAACACGGCGGCTGGGGTTCTTCCACCGCAGGACGGGTGGCTGCTACGGTGCTGAAACAACTCGACCAGGAGGGCTAATGCTCCATGAAAACACTCTATGACGAAATCCGCACGCCAAAACAAACTCGGAACTGGCGCTCCCTTCTCGCCCCACTTTGCTGTGTGGCCGTGCCGCTGCTCGGGCAGCTGCTCTTCCTGCTCCTGCGCCGGAACAAAGCCCTGATGAATGGGTGGGTCGATCACATCACCACCCCCATCAAGCGAGGGATCTCCTTTCTGTGTGATCCCATTCCTGTGGCCGTAGCAGAAATCGTCATCGGGTTGGCACTTCTGCTGTTTTTCATTTTTCTCGGGCGGAGCATTTATCTGTTGTCCACCCGTCCGGATTTCCTGCTTCGTCTGCTGCGCCGCACCCTTGCGCTGCTCTCTGCGGTCTGCTTTCTTTCCTTCGGCTATACGCTGCTGTGGGGTACCAACTACTATTGCGACTCCTTTTCCGATAAAAGCGGCATTGAGACCCGAGGCGCAACGGTAGAGGAGCTGGCCATATTGAACGCCTCCTTTGTGCAGCACCTCAACCAATATGCCGAGCAGGTCTCCCGGGATGCAGGCGGTCGTTTTAACGAAGATCTGGATGCGGTGTTTGCTTCCACCGACGGAATTTATGACGGCATGGTCGAGGAGTTCCCATTCCTCGCCGCTCCGGAACGGACCCCCAAGGCTTTGCTATCCAGTCCCATTGTCAGCCGTCTGGATTTTACCGGATTTTTCTTCCCCTTCACCGGAGAGGCACTCATCAATGTAGACTGTCCCTCCTGTCTGATTCCCGCCACACTGCTGCATGAGATGGCTCACCAACGCAACATCGCAGGCGAAGACGAATGCAATTTCGTTGCGATCCTTGCCGGTCTGCGCAGCGGCGATCCGGTGTTCAACTATTCCGCCGCACTGTTGGGTTACATTCATTTGGGCAACGCCCTTTATTCCGTAGACCCTGCAACCTACTGGTCCATCCGCAGCAATCTGAAGCCTCAGGTGGAAGCCGATCTGGAGGAAAACAACCTCTACTGGAACCGCTTCCAATCTCCTCTGGAGGCTGCCATGGAGCATGTCAGCAACACCGTCTATGAGAATTTCCTGCAAAGCTATGGTCAATCCGATGGCTTGCAGACCTATGGCCAGTGTGTGGATTTACTCGCTGCATACTACTTTGACCATCAATGGGCCAACTGATCTTAACACCCCACACCCGAATCACCGATCCGGGTGTGGGGTGCTCTTGTTTGCTCTTTTTTATGGTCTTTCTCTTGTCCAAAAAAGCAGCAAGCAGGAGCGTTTCCACGCTCCTGCTTGTTTGCACTTTCTTTTATGCCTGATTTGCGTTGTCCTCTCCGCCATCCACAAACAGTACACCCAGCGTACCGGGCCCACAGTGGCTGGAAATGACACTCCCCGCACGGGTAACCAAGATTTCATCAAAATGATGGAGACTTTCCAGATACTCCCGAACCGCAGGCACCACGGCATCTGCCGGACCACCCGAGTGCGTAATAAAGACCCGCCGCTTGTCCGCACGGAGCAGGGCCTCCTCCATGTCCTTCACATAAGCCATCACAAACTTGTCGATATGACCCCGGTATTTTTTACCCGGTGACATCACACCGTCTGCCACACCGATACGGGGATGCAGCCGCAGCGCACTGCCAGCCAGTGCAGCCAAACCGCTGCAACGGCCGCCACGGTGCAGATAAGTCAGCACATCCACCACAAAGCTGGCCCGCACCCGGGGCGTCACATCCTCCAGATATGCCACAATTTCTGCTCCGGTCTTTCCCTGCTGCGCCAATTCGGCCGCAGCAATCGCCTGAATCCCCACGCCGGTGGACAGGTTTCTGGAATCCACTACAAACACCCGATCCTCGGCATCCAGTTCCTTGGCGGCCATGCGCATCACATTTGCCGTGGTGGACATCTCGCTGGAAATCGAAAAGGCCACCACTTCGTCGCCCCGGTCCAGCGCCGGCTTCAACGCTTCCATCACCATGTCGATGCTAAGTGCGGAGGTCTTGGGCGTACTCTTGTGGGCATCCGACCATGCGTAGATCTGATCCGGAGAGATCGTCACTCCATCCAGATATTCATCCTCCCCCAGCACCACATGCAGCGGGATGATGTCGATTTGATAGCGTTCCGTCAGTTCCTGACTCAGATCACAGGTGCTGTCGGAAATAACTTTAACGCCCATATTGTTCCTCCTGATAAGACCCAACGCGATTGGTTCGAAATAGAATAAAATGTAAATTATATTATAACACAATTCCCCCAAGAATCAAGCAACCCCCGTTTCTTTTGTTAATTTCCCCCTTGTTTTTCAACCATTTCGGGCAGCATTTGCGGCTATGACCTGCCTGCACTTCCCGCCCCTTGATTCATTGTTGCATTTTGCATAAATCACGCATTCTTTTCACAGAATATTCCGCAAAAATGACGGAACATTTCTGTTTTACATCTTCCTTTCTCCGATGTATAATGTTGAAGTAAAAGGCTGTTCTTTTCGTATTTTATTCTCAACGAGGAGTGTTAATCATGAGTCGCATGTTAGGTACCGTATCTATGGGAATCCGTACCCCCATCATCCGTGAGGGCGATGATCTGGCTCAGATCGTCACCGACAGCATTCTGGAAGCGATGAAGGAAGACGGACTCTGCCCCCGTGACCGCGATGTGGTCGCCATGACCGAGGCCATTGTGGCTCGTGCTCAGGGCAACTATGCCAGCGT
>JARIAU010000090.1 GCA_029257695.1 Oscillospiraceae bacterium | reverse complement strand
AGGAATTACATCGGGTTCTCTGCCGCAATCTGGATGGGCACACCGTTGACCTCCACATCCTCACTGACTCGGATGACAAGGCACTTGGCTCCGTCTACGATGCGGGTTTGCAGCAATTCGCTCCGCTCCGGATTGATCTGGATGGTCACATCCGGCATTTTTACCTCCAACCGCTTGGTATCCACCAGATTTCGGGGACTCAACTGCGTATTGACGCCGAATTCTGCATCAAACCGTTCATCAAAGGCCTCCACATGCTCCTCACTGACCCCGCTGGCCGCCAGCACTGCACGCATTCCCTGTTTGGAGATGGTCAGAGGCTCCGGCTCCTTGCTCTCTTTATGAATATCGATCATCTGGGTCAAGCGATCCTGCACCTGCTGCACCACATCGTAGCTGCATTCCTCTCCCAGCGTTTCACTCAGCACCGTCTGGAAGGTCTCCTTCTGCGCCATAGCAGGCATCGGCATCTCCGTTTTGAAGATGGCATCCACGAAGTCCTCGTGGTTTTCCTCGATGTTGCGGGTGTAATAGAGGGCATTATAGATGTTGGTGGCCCGGTCATCGAAGGCCGGGAACAGGAATCCAATCTCAGGATTGCCCACCACCTGAAGGGCCGCCTGCAAGTGGAACTTGCTCTCCCGGTTGTTGTAATTGAGCGAAGGCTTGCTCTCCTTCACCGGACAGATGGCACAGAGGATGTGGCGGAACTCCTCGGTAGAGTTATCCTTCTGCATGACATCATCCTTTCCCTTATAATACACATCGTAAGTATCATAAGTGAGGAGAATGAGGAAATTCCCTTCCAAATCCACGCTCTGCATGACTCGACTGAAGAACATCTGCACCGCCTGTTCGTCCTCCAGCCGGCTGTCTCGGAGAGTCATCAGCAGACGATGCTCTTCTCCGTCCACCACTTGCTGTGTTCGGAAGCTCAAATCCAGCAGATTCCGCCCCACGCCGCCGGTCAGCACCTTACGGAACAGAGACAGGAATTTTTCTCCGTCCTCCGCCGTCATCATACCAAGGGATTCGTTGAACTGGGAAATGATCTCGTGCCGCTCGTTCACATAGCAGCCCCAGACACGGGAAATATTGCTCTTATCCGGTCGGATCCGACGGCGCAGCTCGCCGATTTCTTTTTCATTCATGTACAGCAACCTCTTCTCTCAGGGATTCACCACATGGATGGGATGGCCTTCTTTATAGGCTCGCACATTCTCCACTGTGGTGTCAATGATGCGCTGGCGGCATTCTTTTGCCGCCCACGCAATATGGGGTGTCAGGATACAGTTCGGGGCCTTCAGCAGCGGATTGTCCGGACAAATCGGCTCCTGGGAGACCACATCCAAGGCCGCCGCAGCCAGCTTGCCGCTGTGGAGTGCCTCGGCAAGGTCTGCGTCCACCACCAGACCTCCTCGGCTGGCATTGAGCAGAATCGCTCCGTCTTTCATTTGGGCAATGGTTTCCCGATTGATGATCCCTTCTGTCTCTGGAAACAGCGGACAATGCAGGCTGACCACATCGGATTCCGCCAGCAGCGTCGGCAAATCCACATAGGCAGCAATGCTGCGCCCTTCCTCCGTTTCCGTTCGGCTGTAAGCCAGCACCTTCATGCCCATGGCGGCGGCAATCTGTGCCACCCGCTGGCCGATGCGGCCCAGTCCAATAATGCCCATGGTCTTTCCTGCAAGCTCCGTCAGCGGTCGTTCCCAATAGCTCCACTGGGGGTTGTTCTGCCACCGACCGGCATGAACCGAGCGGTCATGCTCTGCCACCCGACTGCAAAGTTCCAGCAGCATGGCAATGGTATATTGCGCCACCGCATAGGTGCCGTAGGTCGGCACATTGCACACGGGGATTCCAAGTTCCTTGGCACACGCAATGTCCACGATGTTGTAGCCTGTGGCCAAAATGGCAATGCATTGGATGCTGGGGCAGCGGTGCAGCACCTCCGCCGAAAGGGGTGTTTTATTGGTCAGCACCACCTCCGCCGTACCGATGCATGCGACGATTTTATCCACATCGTTTCCCGGAATGGCATCATAAAGCGTGAGTTCGCCCAGATCCTTCAGCGGTGCCCAGCTGAGATCGCCGGGATTTTCCACATATGCGTCCAAAATCACCATCTTCATTGGAATACTCCTTTCCACGCGCCCCACGGGAGCGGTCTGCGGTGCCAAAGGCACACCGGTGGTTCCACCTGCATTCAAGTTGACATTATACTATGTTCTGCCTTTCCCTGCAATCATTGGTGCAAAATCCATGCCCACACCCTTCCAAAAACACAAACGGCATGACCAAAGCCATGCCGTCCGTATTCGGATCATATCCAACAAAAACATCAGTGCAGCCGCACATCCTGTGCGCCGCCAAAGTACAGAGCCAATGCACCGGGACCAAGATAAGAACCGGTCACCGGTTCGTGCTCCACCACAAGAATTTCCTTGGGTGCGCCGTTCTCCCGCAGCAGCTCTGCCAATTTTTCCGCATCCTCCGGGCAGTGGCAATGAGAAATGCCCACCACCTGTGTCTGGGGGTCCACCACCAGCGCACAATAGTGCTTCACAAGCTCCTGCAGCACCGCTTTCCGGCCACGCACCTTGCCAAACGACACGATTTGTCCCTCTTCATTGCCCTTCAGCAACGGCTTGATGTTCAACAGGGAACCCACCAGTGCCGCCGCATTGGACAAACGGCCGCCTTTGCGCAGATGCATCAGATTATCCACCGTGAACAGCTGATACATATGGGCTTTGGCCTCATCCAGAAGGTGCGCTGTTTCATCCAGCGTCATCCCCTGCTCCCGGCACTGCTGGGCCTTCAGCACCAGCAGTCCCTCGCCCAACGATGCCCCCAAACTGTCCACCAGTCGAATGGTGCGGTCAGGATACTCCTCCAGCAGCTGCTCCCGGGCAATCTTGGCCGAGGCAAAGGACCCGCTGATCCCAGAGGACATCCCCACAAACAGAATATCCTTCCCGTCCCGCAGCACCGGCTCCATATAATCCACATACTTCTGGGGATTGATCTGGGAGGTCTTGATGACGGTGCTGCCCTTCATCTTCTCATAGTAGTCCGCAGCAGCAAACGCCTCGGTATCCAAGCATTCCTGCTCCACACCATCCACGGAATAAGACAGGGGTACCACAATCAAATTCAATCGCTTCGTTTCCCGTGTGGGCAGATTGGCGGATGTATCTGTAAAAATCGCAAAGCTCATGTTTTCTTCTCCTTACAACAGCACCATGCCCGCAGGACGGCTCTGTTACACATTCTGGCTTCTCCCCCGCATTTCGATGCGGTATCCATACACGCATCATCGGGTTTACGAAAACCTTCTTAAACCATCTTACCACATTTTGTTCGGCTCTTCAAATAGTTTCTGCTTCTTTTTTCTCTTTTTTCTCGGCATACTTGCACCGCATGAACACCTTTGCAAAAAGCCCGGATCCAGTGGATCCGGGCTTTCGAACGAGCCGTTTCATCCGTGCATGAGCCAAATCCAAGAGCGCAGAAGCACCAGCACCAGAATATGCACCGGATAAAAGGCATAACAGGTGTACTGGAACCACTTGGGATGTGGCCCCTGCTTGCCGTGGTATAGCCAGATTGGGATCAGAGCCAGCACCGCAAAGGCCTGCTGCGGCACAAACAGCTCCATTCCAAACAAGTGGAAGGAGGTGCCGATACCGGCAATCAGGGCCGTATTGATATAGCCCAGACACAGCAACTGGCCCAGACGCTGCCACCAACGGCTGCCCCGGAAGAAGTAGAACACCAGGACGGTATAAACGCCGTAATGATTGTAGTCCACCATGGTAACCAGTCCCAGCACAGTCGAGGCCAGCACGGTGCCGACCCCCACCAGCACCCGAAGCCACACTTTGCCCGTCTTTCGGGCTTTCTCATTCAAATAGATCATCCAAATGCCGATGAGGAAGGTCCACAACACATTCTGGTGCATGGGATAAAAGACCGTCTGCCCCATCATCAGGTTGAAGGGAATCTCCGAAATCACGGCAAAAATCAGCATGCGCCCCACATATTTCTTCAAATCATGGGTGTGAAAATAACCTTCCACGATCATAAAGGCAAAAATGGGAAATGCCATGCGGCCGATGGTCGTCATCCATGCATTTTCCGGCACCACCGTTGCCCACATATGGTCCAGAAGCATCAGTCCCATGGCCAGCAAATGCAGCACAAAGGAAGTCAGCTCAAACCGTTGTTGTTTCTTCATAAACACCTCTTTCACCGCTCAAACTTCTGTGTCAGCAATTCTCGTTTATCCAACCGTGTGCCGCAGTCATCCAGCAGCCGCTTGCCACCGACCACACACACTGCCGCCGTTTCACACAGATCATCCAACACAAAACTGAATGCTTCCAGCTGCTCCCGGGTAGTGTGCAGAATTTCTGTGTAGCTTTGTTGGAGATCGGCCTGGGTGCGCCCGGTCAAGTACAGCGTGGCCGCACGAAGTCCTTCCAATCTGGGCGTCAGAAGCCGCTGACTGTCACCCACGGTGCTGATAATACACTTATCCAAGGATTCCTCCTGCCGACAGAAGGTACGCAGGGCTTCTCCGGCGCCTCGGAAGGTATCCAAGGTACGGCTGCAGCCGGGATCACGGAAGGATGTCATGCTCCAAGTGCCATCCGGCCCCACTTCCAACCGGGTGCCATAGGCACCGCCTTTGACACGCACCGTCTCCCAGAGATAGCCATAGGTCAGGATCTGTGCCGCTACCCGCTCTACACCGGAATAGGACGCTCCTGCTGCTGAAAGATGTCCGCCGCAGGCGGCAAAGCCAATATCCGCAGGAATTTCCAGTGCAAACCGGTCCTTTGACGGCAGGGTATATTCCACCTTGGGTCCTATGCCGCCACCTTCCGGAATCAGCGTCCGCATCCCTTCCAGCCATGATACATCCATGGGACCGGTGAGGGAAAGCGTCAATCGCTCCCGGGTCAAAGCCTTCTTGCACAGGCGGTCAAATTCGGCACACAGGTCCTCGCCCTCCTCCGCAAAATGTTCCACCTTCCCCTGCAAATAGCGCAGCTGCGTCAGGCCACAGAGGGCATCCTCTACCGCACCCTGTGCCGTCTGTCCCGACATCAGCACATCTGTGGCAAACCGATTTCCCCCGGCAATCACCCGTTGTTCCATGGCCACCTTGCGCTGCCGCAGCAGACGCTCTACCGCCGCAGTCTGGTCAAACCTCGTATGGAACAGCACCTCCCGCAGCAGCGCTTCCGCTTCCCGCTTCCGATGCTGGAGCAGCGACACAGTCACTGTCAGATAGGGTGTGCACACATCCGGCCGGCCATCCTTACAGAAGGCACTCACTCCGACTGACAGCTGACCCAAATGGCGCTCAATCCGACTTTGCAGCTCCACCAAATCAAACTGCCGGGTGGGCAGTTTGGTCAACATTCCGGCCATCAGACAGAGTGGGGTCAACTCTTCCAGTGAAAGATCCTCCAAGGAAAAGAAATAGGTCAGATATAGAATTCCGTCCGTTTCCAGATCCTGATGAAGCAAGGTGGTCGTGTCCATGGTGCGGACTTCCTGCCGCACCGGAGCAATCGACTCCGGCAAATCCTTCAGAGACAGCACCGGCAGGGTCTGCTTCTCCTCCGGTGTGTTTTCCCGCTCCTGCGCACGGCGCAGCTGAGCAAACTCCTCCATCACCTGCTCGATCCGCTCCCTGCTCCACGCAGCTTTCTCCTCGGCCAGCCGCTTGACTTCCGCCTGCCGCTTGGCTTCACCCAGTTTGGCATCCGGCACCAGGCACAGCTGGGCATGGTGCGGATTCTCCAGCAGGATGCTGCGGATCAGCGCCTCAAACCAACCCTCATCCACCCGATTCCGCAAGGTGGCAAACAGGGCATCCAGACACAGGCTCTGCGCCGGATCGCCGCCATACAGCCATGTGTCATGGACCGCCATGGCATAAATGAGCCCTCGGGGCATGGTTCCAAAATCCCGCTCCCGGAAGTTAAATTCAAAGCGATTCAAAATCGCATGGAGCCGCTGGTGATCCAGTCCTTCCTCTGCAAGCTTGGTAAGGGTTTCCCGAATTACCCGACGCACGCCCTCCTTTTGCTCCAAAGAGGTATTTCGCACAACCAGTGTGACATACAACTGCTGCACACCATCCACCGGAAAAAGCTTCACATCTTCTGCCAAGCCGGATTCCAACAGCGCCCGATTCAGCGGTGCCTCGTTGGATGAGCAAAGTGCATTGCAGAGCACCGCCGCTCCCAAGCTCCGCTCCGGATCATCAAAGTCACCAAACACCCAGCCGTCCGCCAACAGCACCCGCCGCTCCGGGTCTTCTCCGGCTCCGATCTCATATGCTGCCGTTTTTTCCGGCGGTGCCACCGGCATCTGTCTGGGAATGTCAGTGCAAACCTCCTGTGCGTCATATTCCTGCAAAAATCCATTGATACGGGCCAACACTTCCTCCAGATCCATGGTGCCATCCAAGAAAATACGGGCATTGGAGGGGTGATAGAACCGCCGATGGCTGTCCAGATACTGTGCATAGGTCAGTTCCGTAATGTGATCCGGATGACCTCCGGACTCGCATCCATAGCAATTATCCGGAAACAGCAGCCGATTCAATTCTGCCGACAAAATCGTATCCGGGTCGGCATAGGCACCCTTCATTTCATTATAGACCACGCCGTTGCAGCGCAATTCCCCTTCCTGATCCTCCAGTTCGTAATGCCATCCTTCCTGCCAGAAGGCCTCCGGCCGTTCCAAGCTCAAGGGGTGAAACACCGCATCCAAATAGACATCCATCAAATTCAAAAAATCCTGCGGGTTTTTAGAACAGACCGGATACATGGTCTTATCCGGAAAGGTCATCGCATTCAGAAAGGTTTGCAGAGAGCTCTTCAACAAATCCACAAAGGGCTCCTTGACCGGATAGTTCCGGGAGCCGCAGAGCACAGAATGCTCCAAAATATGAAATACGCCGGTATCATCCTGAGGAATCGTCTTAAAGCTGATGGCAAAGGTCTTGTTCTCGTCTTCCCGATCCAGCCAAATCAGCTGTGCCCCGTTTTGTTCATAGCGCATTTGATACATCGTTGCGGAGATTTCCTCCAGCGGCCGGATTTCCTCCACAAGAAAGCCCCAAAGGCGTTCTCCAATCTGTAACTTCATACCCATTCCTCCTTGGATTGATTCGTTCGTTGGCTTTGATTTTATCAAGATTCCTCTCAAAACACAACTGCGGCAGGCCGAAAAAAAACAGCGGACACCAATGGTGTCCGCTGCAAATGGCAGAAAACTTATTCTTTACCGGTCCAGCAATAGGTGCAAACCTTGTCCCGATCCAGACCAATGGCCTCCAGAACGCCGTCCAGCGACTGATACCCCAGCGAATCAAAGCCAAGCTTTTCGCAGATGGTTTTCAGCATACACTGACCACGCTCCGTCGATGCATCTGCATATTCCTCCACATGGTTCTGTCCTTCATCGCCCTCCAACTCCTGAATGGTGCGGCGGGCCAGCAAATCCAGATCGGAATTGCTGCGGGAGAAGTTCAGATACTTGCAATTATACATGATGGGAGGGCAGGCCGAGCGCATATGCACTTCTTCCGCACCGCTCTCATAGAGGAATTCCACGGTTTCCCGCAGCTGCGTGCCTCGAACGATGGAATCGTCCACAAACAGCAGCTTTTTGCCCTCGATCAATTCAGGAACCGGAATCTGCTTCATTTTGGCCACCTGGCTGCGCACATCCTGGTTCTCCGGCATAAACGAACGAGGCCAGGTGGGCGTATACTTCACGAAGGGGCGAGCAAAGGGCTTTCCGCTGCGGTTGGCAAATCCAATGGCATGGGGCACACCGGAATCCGGCACTCCTGCCACATAGTCCACCTTAGGCAGCTTGCCCTTGACAACCTCATCCCGAGCCATGATCTCACCGTTGCGGTAGCGCATGACCTCCACATTTTTCCCTTCGTAATTGGAGTTGGGATAGCCGTAATAAGTCCAGAGGAATCCACAAATCCGCATCTTTTCCCGGGCCGGAGCCAAAACCTCCATCCCGTCGGCCGTCAACCGAACAATCTCACTGGGACCCAGCTCATATTCCGTCTGATACCCAAGCTTCTGATACGCAAAGGACTCAAAGGAAACGCAATAACCCTGCTCATTCTTACCCACCAGCATCGGCAGACGGCCCAGGCGATCCCGGGCAGCAATCAGGCCGTTTTTAGAGAGCAGCAGAATGGTGGCAGATCCCTGAATCACATCCTGTGCATGGAGGATACCGGATACCACATCATCCTTCTGGTTGATGAGCGCAGCCACCAGCTCCGTGGAGTTGATCTTGCCGGAGCTCATAGCCATAAACTGATGCCCGTGGTCCGAGAAGTACTCCTTCACCAACTCCTCGGCATTGTTGATAATGCCGACAGTGGTAATGGCATACAGGCCCAGATGGGAACGAACCAGCAGCGGCTGGGGGTCCGTATCACTGATGCAGCCAATCCCGCTGCATCCGTGGAACTTGCTCAAATCGTCCTCAAACTTGGTTCGGAAGGGCGTATTTTCGATGTTATGGATCTGACGCTGAAAGCTGTCACTCTCTGCATCGTAAATCGCCATGCCACCTCGGCGGGTGCCGAGGTGGGAATGATAGTCAACGCCAAAAAACAGATCCAGCACGCAGTCCTTTTTCGAAACTGCTCCAAAGAATCCGCCCATTATGCGAAGAACAGCTTGGACAGGGTCATGGGATCGACATACTCGCCGTCCTTATAGACACGCATGTTGCCGGAAGCGACCTCGTCGATCAGCATGACGCTGCCGTCGGTGTCATAGCCAAACTCAAACTTGATGTCATACAGCTCCATGCCACGCTCAGCCATCTCATCTGCCACGATCTTGGTGATCTTCTGCGTCATATCCTTGATGTCCTCATACTGCTCATCGGTCATGACGCCCAGAACCACCAGGCCGTCCTTGGTCACCAGAGGATCGCCCAGCTCATCGTTCTTGAAGGTGGCCTCCACATAGTAGGGCAGATCGGCGCCTTCAGCGATATACTGGCCATAGCGGCGGCGGAAGGAGCCCACAGCCTTGCGGCGGCAGATGATTTCCAGACCATCACCGAACACCTTGGCGGGACGCACTTCCATGGTGGTATCCTCCAGGTTGGCATTGATGAAGTGGGTCTTGATGCCGGCGGCATTGATCTTCTCGAAGAAATAGATGGACATACGCAGGTTGACATCACCCACACCGTCGATGGTCAGGCCAACTGCATTCTCTCCGGGATCGAAGACGCCGTCCTTGCCGGTGCAGTCGTCTTTGAACTTCAGCAGGCAGTTGCCGTTTTCCAGCGCATAAACATTCTTGGTTTTACCAGTGTAAACGAGGGTTTTTTCCATGTTACATTCCTCCTGATTTCACTTCATCACTGAGTTTTGGTACTTTATAGCTTCTTGCGCATTACGGTATGCCGGAATACGCCGTCTACAAACAATTCTCGAGAGCAAATCACCGGATTGCCCTCCACATCATAGTCCACCTCATCCATACAGAGGATGGGAGTGCCTTCCGGAATCTGCATGATCCGGGACAGGGCCTCATCCGCCACCATCGCCCGAATATCCGTCAAATCCATAAAAGGGACTACATCACAGTACGCTTGGAGAAAGTCGAAAATGGGATGTTCCAACTCTTCCGCAGGATACTTCTTCTGAATCATGGCCGTGGCCAGCACATCCACGCAGTAGATGGCAGGCTTGCCGTCAGCCGTGCAGAGCCGCTCCACCCGAAGCACCGGCGCTCCCACTTCAACTCTGAGCTGCTTGGCCTCCGTCTCGGTTGCATTTCCCTGCTTGGAGCGGACAAAGGCTGTGCCGGGCTCATAACCGCTGCGCCGGATCATATCCATGAATTCGCATTCAATGTCCATCCGGTTGGTCACATCCAAAACATGATGGTTGATGATCGTACCCACGCCATGCCGCCGGGTGATGAAGCCTTCCCGTTCCAAGCCGGCCAGAACATCACGCAGCTGCGTCCGGCTGATTCCCAGCTGCTCTGCCAACACCTTCTCCGGTGGAAGTCGATCCGATTGGGCATATTCGCCCTGCTTCATCGCTTTGACCAGCCAAGCCCGAATGGTTTTCGGTTGCACTGCCCGCTCCATCCTGTTCCTCTCCTTTTCCGCATTCAAAGGTAGTACCTTTTACAAAGGTATTTTAACGGATTTTTGCTTTCTCTGCAACCATAAGTTTCCGCAGGATAACACAAAGCTGTTCCACCAAAACTCGAAAAATATCGACAAAAAGCACAAAAGACCGGCCGCCGGTCCCTTCTTCCCTGCTTCTGCCCTCTCTATACCGGGATTGAATTGTACCAATGCTTTCGATATAATGTCAACCAGAACCTTTCCAAAAGGAGGAACCCCCGGATGTCTACGACCCCCGTCACACCTCCGCTGCGCTGTGCGCTGATTCTGGCCGGCGGCCGGTCCCGGCGTATGGGCATGGATAAGTATGCCCTGACGGTACAAGGGCAAACCCTGTTGGAGCGTGCCGTCGCCTTTTGGACCGCCTGCGGCATGGACCGCATTTATGTATCCCTCCATCCAGGCCTGTCTGTTTCGCTGCCGGAATCGGTCACTCCCATTTTCGATGTGGTATCGGACTGCGGACCACTGGGCGGACTGATCAGTGCATTCCGCACAACCGATGCCCCCCTGCTCTGGGTCAGTGCTGTGGATATGCCCGTTCTCTTGCCTGACGCGGTTTTGGATGCCCCCGCCGGAGATGCGGCTGTCTACCGCACAGGAACCTCTCCGCAGCCGCTGTTCGGCGTGTATCGGCGCAGCATTCTTCCCACACTGGAAACCATGCATCTGCAAGGAGACTTTCGCATGATGGAGCTGCTCCGCCGGGTGGATACCCGATGGGTCGATGCTCCCAAGCGGCTGGAGCCAATGTTTCAAAACTGGAACACACCGGAAGACCTGCTCCGAGGACTGGCGGGTACATCTCCCATGCTTTCCGTATCTGCATGGTCCGGCACCGGAAAAACAACCTTTTTAGAATCGTTGATCCCCGCCCTCAAGCGCCGTGGGCGAACCGTGGCTGCCATCAAACACAGTCATCACCCGGCACAGCCGGAGTCTCCAAACAAGGATACTGCCCGCCTACAGGCCGCAGGCGCCGATCAAGTACGACTTTGGACCGAGGATCTAACCCCGGAACACCTTCGGGAAACACTAACGCCCACTGACCTTATTTTGGTGGAAGGTTGCAAATTCGGTCCTCTGCCCAAATTGGCACTGCATCGGTGCAGCTGTCCGGACTACTTTCCGGAGGAACCCACCGTTCTTGCCCACATCACCGACCATCCGCTGCCAGTGTCTCGGCCGCAGTTTTCTTGGACCGATGCAGACCGTTGTGCAGATCTGATTTGCACTCTGTTCCCGAATGCAAAACCGTGTGAGAGATGATTCCCTCACACGGTTTCGTTTTTCGCAGATGCCAGCACTTCAACGGTATCTCCGGGCCGCACCCAGCCTTCGGTCTGCACCCGAAGGAAAATCCCCTCTCTCGGCATAACACAATCCCCTACCTTCTGCCGGATGGTGCAATCCGCATGGCACTCTTTGCCAATTTGGGTCACCTCCCCTTGGGCCGTCCCCAGCTGCAGCCGGGTTCCCACCGGCAGGGACTTCAGTTCAATCCCTTCGGTCAGGATATTCTCCGCAAAATCTCCGGGGTTCAAGCAGACATCCACCCGGCACTGCATCAACTCCACACTTTCCACCGCCAGAAGGCTCACTTGCCGGTGCCAGCGGCCCGCATGGGCATCTCCTTCAATCCCGTGCTCGGGAATCAAGTGGATCGCCTCCACCGGATGCTTGGCGGTTCCACGCACCGCACTGATACAAACGGCTCGGACCTTACCCATGGTACGGTCCTCCGCAGTCCCCGCCGGTGCCCTGCAGCACATCCAGTCCATGGTCCAGGACCGGAAGCACCGCCGACAGCTGCTCGACCGCCGCCTTGGGACTGCCCGACAAATTGATAATCAGCGTAGTTCCTCTGGTTCCTGCCACACCACGGGACAGGCAGGCTTTGGGTGTGATTTGCAGGCTGGCATAACGCATGGCCTCCGGAATCCCCCGTGCCTCCCGCTCCAATACAGCAAGGGTGGCTTCCGGAGTCACATCCCGAGGCGAAAGCCCCGTACCTCCGGTGGTCACGATCAAATCTGCCTTGGCTTGGTCACAGCCTTGGATAAGCGCCTCGGAAATGAGTGCCTGCTCATCCGGTAAAATCGCCGTTCGAAGGATCACAAACCCGTGTTCCTCCAACTGTGCCGCCACCGCCGGACCTGCCGTATCTTTCCGCAGCCCTGCACTTCCCTGATCGCTGATTGTAAGCACAATGGCCTGTTTTCTCATTGGTCCTCCGCCTTTCGCTCATAGGTGCCGGACGCACCGCCGCTCTTGTGCAGCAGCCGGATGCGGTCGATGACCATGTCCCGCTGTACCGCCTTACACATATCGTAGATAGTCAATGCCGCCGCACTCACTGCCGTAAGGGCCTCCATCTCCACACCGGTGGCCCCGGAGCAGGACACAGTGGCCCGGATTTCCACCCGATACGGTGCTTCTTCCAGCGACAACTCCACTCGCACACCGGAAAGCAAAATCGGGTGGCACAGCGGAATCCAGTCCGGGGTATGCTTGGCGGCCATGATTCCGGCAATCTGTGCCACCGTCAGCACATCTCCCTTTTTGCAGCCACCACTTTGGATGAGGGCATAGGTCTCTGCGTTGATCTGAACTTCTCCGGCGGCAACTGCGGTCCGAAGCGTTTTCGGCTTGGCGGAAACCTCCACCATACGGGCATTCCCCTGCTCATCAAAATGGGTCCATTTCTCCACGGGTTCATCCTCCAATCGAATACATCATCCGCCCTCCGGCGGAGGCCTGTCCCGGCACAAAATCCGGATGCCTTGCCGGTTTTTCTGCCATCGCTCTCCGCAGCTGTTTTTGCAGCGCCTCCATCGCCAGCCCCCGCAGAGGCAGCTCCTGTGCGGTGTGCAAACAAGGTTTTAAGGTCCCCCGTGCCGTCACCCGCAGCCGATTGCATTGACCGCAGAAATCACGGCTGACCGGAGAAATCAGTCCCACTCGACCCACACCGTCCGGCAGCCGATACAGTCGTGCTACCCCATCGACACATCCCATGGATTGCAGCAGTGGCACCCGACGCAGCACTTCCTCGCAGGATAAAAACGCTTCCGGCGGCACATCCGCTCCCGGCCCCATGGGCATCAGCTCAATGAAGCGAACCTCCAACGGCTGATCCTGTGTCAACGCGACAAAATCCTTGATCTCATCCTCGTTAAAGCCGCCGATCAGAACCACATTCAGCTTGAGGGGAAATCCTGCCGCCTGCGCTGCTGTGATCCCCCGCAAGGTTCGTTCCAAACTCCCCCCTCGGGTGATCGCTCGGTATCGCTCCGGCCGCAAGGTATCCAGACTTAGATTCACTCGGGCGACTCCGGCCTCTCGCAACGGGAGCGCCAATGCTTCCAGCTGCTGTCCATTGGTGGTGAGGGTCAGTTCCGCAATCCCTTCTACCTGATGCAGGCGGCTGCACAGTCCGACAATGCCCTCTCGCACCAATGGTTCTCCTCCGGTGATGCGCAGCTTTCGCACTCCAAGCGACGCCGCTGCCGTCACAATGTCCACCAATTCATCGTCAGACAGCAGCTCCCCTTCGGTTTGCCTTCCCTCCGGTGGGACACAGTAACGGCAGCGCAAATTGCATCGGTCAGTCACCGACAGACGGAGGTAGTCAATCTCCCGCTGACAGCAATCTTTCATGGCCGCCCGCCTCCGTCTTCCAACACCAGCACAGTGACTGCATCCCCGGCTGACATGGGGCCGGCACCGGCCGGGAGAATGGCAAAGCCGTTGGCACCGGCCAACGCATGGATGGCTCCATTGCCCTGCTGTCGGGACGGACAGAACCACAGTCTGCCCTGCTCCGTCCAAAGCCGCCCCCGGAGCAATCGCTCCACAGGCCGAACCTTGGCATGGTCCTCCGCAAGGTACGCTGTCACTTCCTCCCATGCAGGCCGTGGGTGTCCCTGCATCTTCCGCAGCACCGGAGCCACTATTGCCGAAAAGCAAGTCATGGCCGAAGCCGGATTTCCGGACAGACAGGCAACGATCCTTCCTTCCTTCTCCGCAAAAAAGCTCTTCCCTCCGGGGCGCAGGGCCAAATCCCCGCCCAGCGGCGTACATCCGGCTTTGCAAACGCCCTCCGGAGTCCGGTCATAATCACCGACTGACACACCGCCGGTGGTCAACACCAAATCGCACCGTTCCAGTCCGGTCCGGACCCCCCGAGCAATCGCCTCCACTTCATCCTCCGGCGCACCCAGATATTCCGGAACACATCCCAGCAGCAGCACTGCCGCCTCCAATGCTGCCCGGTTGGCATTGGGAATTTTTCCGTAGACAGGGCAGGCTCCCGGCGGTTCCAATTCCGACCCGATGGTCAGAATTCCAACCCGGGGGACCGAATGCACCCACACCGTTTCCATTCCTTGGGCTGCCAGTCCGCCGCACAATCCGGCATCCAGCCGCTGACCCGGTCGAGCCAACACCTCACCCACTGCCACATCTTCTCCCCGACGAATGACATTTTCACCGCTGTGATAGGTACGCTTCAGGGTCACCTGTGTTTCCGTGAAGGTGGTTTCCTCCCACTTGGCAACACTGTCCGCTCCCGGTGGAATGGGGGCTCCCGTCAGAATTTTGGCTGCTGTCCCCGGCTGCACGCTCTTCCGAGGACAATCTCCGGCGGGAATCTCTTCCCCTACCGTCAGCGTTACCGGCAATTTCTCCCCCGTATCCGAGGCACGAAAGGCGTAGCCGTCATAAGGACTGCGGTCAAACGGCGGGGCATCCCATCGTGCCCTCACGGTGCGGGAGATCCGCCGGCCTACCGCCGCCGTCAGCAGCTTCTCTTCTTCCGGCAGCGGAGCGACCCGCTCCAGAAGCCGGTCCCGCATCTGCCGCCATGTCCTCGTTTCCTTCACTGAACTTCCCTCCGAATCGCCGTTCTTTTCTAACACCACATCCATGCAACCGGAGTTCCTCATGACATCGGTGTTGCGTTTGCTCCGTTTATCCCTCTGTGGTTCATCGGCGCATAAATCAGACTTATTTTACCTTGCTTTTCCCCCTCCGTCAACGCCGTCCCCCTTGTCCGCAGACGCAAAACGGCCCCTCCTGCACAAGTAGCAGAAGGGGCCGTTCCTTCATTCTGTCAAACCAGCTGGGAGCGGGTTCCCTCACGCTTGGCCAGAATCTTTTTATAGCGGGTGAAATACATATACAGGCAGGCCGCAGGACCGGCAATGTCTGCAATGGTTTCGCCGTAGAAAATCATCGCCGCTCCAAACTGGGGCAGAATGAACATTGCCAGAAAATAGACCACTTTACGCCCCAGCGACAGAGGCAGGGAAATCTGAACCTGTCCCAGTGCGGTAAAGCCGTCCACCAATGCATACTGAATGGACATGGGGATGGCCGCCAGCGTAACAATGCGGATGCCTCGGCAGGCCTGCGCCGTCATCTCCGGATCGGAGGTGAACAGTCCGGTAAACAGCGGCCCAGCCACACGGGCCAGCACAAACATCACTGCCGCATATCCCATGCACAGGCACAGAATATACTTTTCTGCCGCCAGTACACGGTCGGATCGGCGGGCGCCGTAATTGTAGCTCAAGATTCCCTGGGTGCCGCCGCTGATGCCGTTCAAAGGCATGGTGACCACAAGCATAAAGCTCTGAACAATGGTGTTGCAAGTAATCAGTGCATCACCCTCTGCCCCGCCATAGTACTGGAGCAGACCATTCATGGCGATGATAACCACGCTGTCCAGACCAATGATGGCAAACGGCGTAATGCCCATTTTGAGGATCTTCCACATCAGCGGAGGCAGGTATCCGCCAAAGGTCAGCGGCACCTGCGCCTTACGCAGCAGGAACTGGATGACGAACACAGCGCTGCAAGCCTGACTGATCACCGTAGCCAATGCAGCACCACGGACACCCATATCGAACACAAAGATGAACAGCGGATCCAGTGCAATGTTCATCACTGCGCCCAGAATCACGGAGCACATGGCCGTCTTCGCATATCCTTGTGCAATAATGAACTGGTTCATACCGGTTGCCAGCAAGGCAAAAATCGAGCCGCTGACATAAATTTTGAAGTAGGGTTCGGCATAGATATAAGTTGTTTCACTGGCACCGAACAAATGAAGCAGCGGCTGGCGGAAGGCAATCGAGATACCACCCACCAAAACCGCCATGGCGCAGAGCATCACAAAGCAATTTGCCACAATGCGGGATGCCCGTTCCGGTTTTCCCTCGCCCAAAGTGATGCCCATCAGAGGGGTGCCGCCGATGCCCACCCAGAAGGCAAATGCACCAATGAAGGTCAGGGCCGGTCCGCAGACACCCACGCCCGCCAGCGCCTGGGCACCCACCTCCGGGATGTTGCCGACAAAAATGCGGTCCACAATGCTGTAAAACACGCTGACAAACTGCGCCAGCATGCTTGGAATGGCAATTCGGAACACCAGGCTGGAGATCTTATCTCTTCCCAGATCGTTTTCTACTTTCATCCTATCACATTCTTTCTCTCTTCTTCTCTCTTCCAAGACCACGCAAGCAACCCCTGCCGCAGGGCAGGGGCGCACAAACTTCTCAGACTCTCGTGAGCAGATTCATTGTAACACATTTCAGCAGAATGTAAACCATTTTTCTCCCTTTTTTCCAAGAAATTCGCCGGGAAAGTTTTGGTTGTTTCGCTTCTAAAAGTTTCCATTCTTTTCCCTTGGTTTCAATTCGTTAACATTGCTTAATTCTTGCTTAATTTTTCCGCATTTACTACTTTTCTCCCTTTTTGTGCCGTATAATAGCCTCACATTTCAAACTGAATTGGAGGGCACCATTATGAAACAAAGAAAACTCACTTTCTTGATGATCTTCTCCCTACTCTTCCTGCTCTGCTCCTGCGGAACATCCGGAAGCGAGGTCAGCGTACAGCGTGTGGATCGCCTGACCGCCGTCGGGCAGGCCGGCGATCGTTTTGCCGGCATGGTGGTCAGCGAGCATGTGGAACAGATTCCGAAGGACAGCAACAAAACCGTCAAGGAGTTATATGTCACAGAAGGACAGACCGTGTCCGCCGGTGACAAGCTGTTTTCCTATGACTCTGCCTCCTTGCAGCTGGATGTGGAAAAACAGCAGTTGGAAGTGGAAAAGCTGAAACAGGAAAAAACCGCTTTGGCCAGCCAGCTTGCCGACCTGCAAAAGCAGCTCGGTGCTGCGGGCGACTCCGCCACCCGGGCCCGTCTGACCTTGGAGATCAACACACAGAAGACCAATCAGATGGAAAATGACTATCAGCTGGCCGCCAAGGAGAAAGAATTGCAGGCATTGGCAGACACCGCTGCCCATGCAGATATTCTCTCCCCCATCGACGGCACCATCCGCCAGATCAACGAATCCAGTGAAAGCGGTCCTTACATCACCATTCAGCAGAGCGGTGCCTTCAAGGTGAAGGGCAGCATCAACGAAATGAGCTTGGGGAATCAGCTGTCTGCCGGCATCCGCGTCCGCGTGGTGTCCCGCATCGACCCCAACCAGACTTGGATGGGCACGGTCACTTCGGTGGACATGAAGTCCAACGCCCAGAAGGAACCGGAGGGAGCTTCCCCGTCCGGCAACGACGGCTCCGGAGCCTCTTTGACCACCTCTTCCTCCTACCCCTTCTATGTGGAACTGGACTCCACGGATGGGCTGCTGTTGGGACAGCATGTCTATATGGAAGTGGTTCCCGAAGGCACACAGCCCGGTGTCTGGCTGCCTGCGTCGTTCCTCACTGACCTGAACAGTGACAACACCAGCGGGAAGGTTTGGGCCGATAACGGAAAAGGCAAACTGGAATTGCGCACGGTGACGCTGGGCTCCTTTGCCGAAGAAACGGGCTGTTATGAAATCACCTCCGGTTTGTCTTTGGAGGACTATGTGGCCGATCCCAACGCTTCAAACTGCCAGTCCGGTGCTGCAGTGGTCTATCGCAACGACTCGGACTTCGGCGGAGATCCCACTTGGACGGATGGAGACATGGGCGACGAAGACTATTTGTCCGAGGATGACTCCCTGCCCGAGGAGTACCTTCCGGAGGACAGCAGCGCCGCTCCGGAGGCCGCCGGCTCCGCAGATCTGGGGGACTGATTATGATTTTGGAATTGAACCATGTCTATAAAGACTACACCCGGGGCAAAAATGCCGTTTCTGTTTTGAAGGACATCTGTCTGGAGGTGGAACAGGGCGACTATATTGCCATCATGGGTCCCTCCGGCTCCGGCAAGACCACGCTGATGAATTTAATTGGCTGTTTGGATGTGCCCACCAAGGGGGAATATCATCTGGCCGGTCAGGACATCGGCGCCTTGGATGACAACGCTCTGGCGGACATCCGAAACAAATATATCGGTTTTGTCTTTCAGAATTTTTATCTGCTTCCCAAGATGAGCGCTCTGGATAATGTGGCTCTGCCGCTGCTCTATGCCGGTGTACCACAGAAGGAGCGCCGTGCCCGGGCCGCTGAAGCTCTGACTGCGGTCGGTTTGGGAGAGCGGGTCCATTTTCTTCCCAATCAGCTTTCCGGCGGTCAGTGCCAGCGAGTGGCTATTGCCAGAGCGATGGTAAGCCATCCCCAGCTTTTGCTGGCCGATGAGCCCACCGGCGCACTGGACACCGCTGCCGGAAATCAGATCATGGAAATCTTTCAGCACTTGAGTGACCAGGGCATGACGATCCTCATGATCACCCACGAACCAGACATCGCCGCCTGCGCCAAGAAAACCTATCACATTCGGGACGGTCAGCTGATTACAGACGCAGCCCACAAGGAGGTGAGCCGCCATGAAACAACCTAACAGACGCATCCTTCTTGGGGCGCTGGCAGTCGTACTGGCGGCGGCCATCCTTCTTAGCGTCATCCTTTTGGGCCACGGTCGGAACAGTGTCTATGTCTACTCCTTTGCAGACGGAATTCTCGGCATGACGGATTTTCAGAACGACGGCAACGAATCCAGCGGCATTGTGACCACCGACCGAGTGCAGACCGCCTTTCTTACCGAAACTCAGAAGAATGTACAGGTACAGGTGACGGAAGGACAGCAGGTTCACAAGGGGGATACCCTGTTTACTTATGACACGACCCTCTCCAAAATTGCCTTGCAGCAGAAGGATCTGGAGGTACAGCAGCTGAAGCTGGATTTGGAAACGGCAAAGAAGGAACTGCGGGAAATCAACTCCTATGTGCCGATGGTTCCCCGGCCGGAACTGCCGGAGTCCCCTGCCCCTGCCGAACCCAGCCACCCGCTGGCCGGTTTGGATGACGCTGCACTGGCGGATGCCGACTACTATGTGTACACCGGTTCCGGCGACACCGCCAACAATCCAAAGCTGTGCTGGCTCCGCTCCGGCACCATGGTAGACACCGCCCTGATGGAGGATCTGTTTTCCGCCGCAGCACAGGATGTGCTGTTCGTGCGGTTTCTCCAGACCGAGGAGGATCAGGCATCCGGTGCGGTCATCGGTGACTTCGGCATTGAGCTGATGCGGCTGTCCACACCGGACGATCCCTCCGGTTACACCTATGCCTATTCGTTTTTCCAGCCCTCTGTCTCGGAACCGGGCGGCGACTCCGGCGACGATATGCCCCAAGAGGATACCGGTTCCGGTTATACCGCAGCGGAAATCGCAAAAATGCGTGCCGACAAGCAGGCAGAGCTTCAGGAAATTGATTTCAAAATCAAAGTGGCGGAATCAGAACTCAGCATCATGACCAAAGAAGCCGATGCCGGCACGGTCACCGCCGACTTCGACGGCGTGGTACAAAACATTGTGGACGAAGATACGGCCAAGGCCCAGAATCAACCCCTGCTGAAGGTCTCCGGCGGCGGCGGATTTTATGTCACCGGCGCAGTCAGCGAGCTGGCGCTGGGCAGCCTTCAGCTGGATCAGAAGGTCACGGTTTCCTCTTGGGACACCGGCCTCACCTACGAAGGGACCGTGGTGGAAATTCAGCAATTTCCGGCAGACTCGGAGCTGTATGACACCAGCTCCGGCCTCACCTACTATCCCTATAAGGTATTTATTGACGAAAGTGCTGATCTGCAGGACGGCTTCTATGTGTCCATGCGTTTGCAGTCCGATGCGGACGAAACTCCGCTCTATCTGGACAACGCTTTCCTCCGCACCGATGGTGCCACCAACTATGTGTTTGTCCGCAACGAAGCGGGTCGTCTGGAAAAGCGCAGAGTGCAGGTAGGTGCCGGACTCTGGGACACCTATACCCAGATCCTCAGCGGCATCACAGCCGACGACTGGCTGGCATTCCCCTACGGCAAGCAGGTGCGGGAGGGTGCCAAGACGATGGAAGGCACCAACGAAACTCTGTACGGCAACGGAATGGGGGGAATGTAACTTATGGAAAATATCCGATTGGCCTTTCAAGGCATTTGGGGCCATAAAATGCGCTCCTTCCTGACCATGCTGGGTATCATCATCGGCATTGCCTCTATCATCACCATCGTTTCCACCATCAAGGGCACCAATGAGCAGATCAAGGAAAATCTGATTGGTGCCGGCGGTAATGTGGTGACCGTGCAGCTGTATCAAGACACCTATCCCTTTGACATGGCATACAATGAGCCTCCCGCAGGCGTTAAGGTACTGGAGCGCAGTACTCGTCGGGAGCTGGAAGCTCTGGATGGGGTGGAAAAGATTGCCTTTTACACCAAACGGGAATTCTCGAACGATGTCCGTGCCGGCTCCAACTCCTTTTTTGGCACGGTCTACGGTGTCGATCCCGCCTATTTGGATTTGATGTCCTATCAGCCGTCCTACGGCCGGAACTTCTCCGAAACCGACTTCGCCCACTTCCGCAAAGTCGTCCTCTTGGACAACAAGGCGGCTTCTACCCTGTTCCCCGGTACTTATCCCGTGGGTGAAACGGTGGACATCAAGGGAGAGCCCTTTGTGGTCATCGGCGTGGTGGAAAAGCAAAGCAGCTTTACGCCCAAAATCCAGACCATGAACGATTATCATATGTACTCCGACACCGGCGGTGGTGCCATCTTTATTCCGGACTCCACCTGGCCCATTGTCTACCGGTTCGATGAGCCCCAGTGCGTGGCCGTGCAGGCCGGCAGCACCGACCAGATGACCAAGGCCGGCAAACAGGTGGCGGATTATCTGACTGCCAATCAGATTTCCCCCAACGCTGCTCCGGCAGGTTCCAGCAGCGGCGGTGCAGAGTCCGCTGCAGTCGATGCAGGGCCAGCCACTGGCGGCGGCGCAGACGGCGGCAGCAGCTTCTCCTATCGCAGCGAGGATCTGCTCCAGCAGGCACAGCAGCTGCAGGAAATGAGCAACTCCACCAATCAGCAGCTGATCTGGATCGCCAGCATTTCCCTGTTGGTGGGCGGCATCGGCGTCATGAACATTATGCTGGTTTCTGTGACCGAGCGTACCGGCGAGATCGGCCTGAAGAAGGCCCTTGGCGCAAAGAAAGCCCGCATTCGGGTCCAGTTCCTCACCGAGGCCTCGGTCCTCACCAGTTTGGGCGGTCTGATTGGCGTGCTTCTGGGCATCCTGCTGGCACAGCTGATTTCCAAAACCAACGGCATCCCTGTGGCCATTTCTATCCCTGCCATCACCATTTCCGTGGTGTTCTCCATGGCCATCGGCGTGGTATTCGGTCTGCTCCCTGCTTTGAAGGCTGCAAACCTGAACCCTATCGAGGCCCTGCGACGGGATTGATTGGTTCCCCTCCACAAACATCAAAACGGAGTGTATCAATGTGATACACTCCGTTTTTTTGCGTTTCTGAATACTTGCACTGTCGGGCCCGTCGGAACCCAAATCACCAAATAGGTTCTCCCATCGCATCGTCATTTTATTGTAGGTCGGAAATCCAGACTTCCTTCCTTGCGCCGGGTCAGCCGCACAAGCCGCCCTTCCTTTGCTGCATACAGCTCATGCAGCGGTTGCTCCCATGTACCAACGAAGCAGATACCGCCGTCCGGCAGCGGTGCAAACTCGGTCACGGTTCCACCCTCCGGAGTTAGATCCTTGGAGGCTCCGTCCCACTGAATTTGTCGCACTGCGGCAGCATCCGCCGGTCCGTCCACATAGAGCAGGCCTTCCTCTGCTACGCAGAACTGGGTCGGCGCCGTTCTCTCCGCTTTCTTTCTGGCGTCACCTTCCGCTATCTGCCGGAACAACGGGCCTTCGCCTTCCCCCTTCCAACGGTAAAACTGACCGTCAGCACAAACATACAGCTGTGGCTGTTCCGCACCATGTACTGTATCCACCGCCAGCCCCTGAATCGGGAATGTCCCTTCCGCCACCAGCGGCTCTACCGGCCCTCCCGATTCCGAAAGGAAACAGATGCCAGGCTGTGCAGCATGGTCCTTATAGAACCGTCCAAAAAGTCCTTCCGGAGTCTGCACGGTCTGAAGCACCGACACCCCTTCTTCTGTGAGTCGCTGAACCATTCCGCCCCGCATGGACATGGCATACCAGCCGCCGGGGCGGTCTCCCTCGTCTTTTTGGAACACATACCGGTCTCCTACCGCCCACACAGACCGAACCAACGGCGGCAGGAGACAGACTTCATCCTCCACCAAGGTCTCCACATAGTACCGGCGGCACCAAGTCCGCCCACCGATACCACGGGCCAGATAGAGCAGATGCCCTTCATCCTCCCAGCGATATGCCCCCAGAAACTGGCTGTCCTCCAGCAGTTTATAGCACTCTCCGGTGGAAAATTCATACAGCCACAGCGACTGTTCCGGCTGGACAGCACTTCCCCGACTCTGCCGCAGTACAAATGCTGCATAATGTCCCTGCGGACTGACCGTAAGCTGTGTCATGGTTGGATGTACCGTCCTCTCGTCGTGTGCCGTCATTGCGTTTCCTCCTAGGTGTTTCATCCATTCCCTGCAACAAGGATTTGGACGAAAATGTAGTTCTATGTTACCATACCGCTCCGTCCCGACGCTGTCAATGGGCCGATTCCATTCTCTTCAACGGTTTCTGCTCCTGTTTCTGCCTTTATTTACAGAATCGTAACATAGAATCAATTGTGACCGTCTCAGAACTGTGCTAAAATGAAATTCATTCGCATTCGATACCATTTCAAAAGATGAATGGGATGTTACAGGAAGGAGATCGGCGGACCGGGACATGATCAATTGCGTGTTCCACGCTTTCGGAGCAAAGTGTTGTTGTCTGCCAGTGATTCGATGAAATTTCAAGTCATTTGTGACAGTTCCGCGGATTTGCCGGATTCTTATGTAAACCAATCTCAAATCAAGGTGGTACCCTTCTATGTGTCCATGGATGGGGAGCATTATCTCCGTGAGGGCGTGGACATCTCTGTCCCAGACTTCTATCAGACCATGATTGACCAGAAAGGCTGTTATCCCAAAACTTCCATGCCCTCCATTCAGGACTACATGGATGCCTTCCTTCCCTATGTGCAGGCCGGTATGCCGGTGCTGTGCATCTGTTTGACCAAGATGTTCAGCGGTTCGCTGCAGTCCGCCCGCAACGCAAAAGCCGCCGTGGAGGAGGATTATCCCGATGCGGTCATTCATGTAATGGATTCTCAGCTGGTGACTGCCCTGCAAGGCTTACTGGTGCAGGAGGCCGTCCGGCTGCGGGATCTGGATCTGGATTTGGAAACCGCTGTTCCCCTGTTGGAGGACATCCGCAGCACCGGACGCATTTTCTTCACCACCAAAGATCTGAAGTATCTGGAGCATGGCGGACGACTCAGCAAGGTGGCCTCTGTCGCCGGCAGTATGCTCAATCTCAAGCCCATCCTCCTCTTTCAGAACGGAGATCTGGGTCCTACGGAAATCTGCCGTGGACGCAAGCGTTCTCTGCAAAAGGTGGTGGATAACTTCTTCCGCTTTTTGGAGCAGGAGCAGTTGGACCTGCATGGATACAGCTTCGGCACCGGCATCGGCGTAGACATTGAAGAGTATCCCGACTTTATGGATGCCATTCAGGCCCGATTCAACCAGACCGGAATTCAGCCGGACAGCTGGATTCGGGTCCGCATCGGCGCCACCATCGGCGTACATACCGGTCCTTACCCCATGGGGCTTGGTATTTTGAAAAAATGTGAAGTCTGATTCGTTGACAGGCGCCTTCTGACCATCGTCAGAAGGTGCCTGTTTGCGTTCCATTCGTCCCGTTTCGACCACTATACTTCCTTTGCTGCCTATGCTATAATGAGAAAAATTTCACCATCTATTTTCCATGCTTATGCACACGGAAAGGAGTCGATCCGCCATGCCGGATTCCAAGTATTCTCTGGATGCCCTTGCTCAGCGGCTGAAATCCAATTATACAAACTGCGAGATTACGCAATCCAACGGAACGCTGACCATTCAAACCGCCCTTGGCGAACTGGTGGTCACCGGACTGCATATCACTTGTTCCGTTCTGGGAGAATCCTGTGGCGAGTTTTCGTTCAAAACCGAGGATGATCTATACGAAGCCATTGAATCCCATCTGCTGATGCTGCAAAAGGAAGAAGCACGCTGCAACCTCACTTACTCTGCCGCTCGTTCTTCCCGTTCCAAGCACTTCCGTCGGCTGCTCTGCGGTGCATTCCTGATCCATGTGCTGCTTTTGATCGCCTATTTGTGGTGTTCCCTCCCGGTGTTGGTGGTTCTTGCACTGCTGTGTCCCCTTGCTGCCATGACCGTCTTTGCTCCCATACAACGGCAGATCCTGCACCGCAGCTGGGTCTGCCCACACTGCGGAGCCCCACTGCCCCTCCACAAGAGTCATTTGTACTCGACCCCGTATCCAGTCGCTTCCTGCCCCAAGTGCGGCACATCGCTTCTGGATCCTGCCTTGGTGGAACAACTTCGACAGGAGATGCAAGCAACAGACGAGGACCTGATCTCCAATGCGCCCACCTCTTCGGACCTTCCCAAGCCCGGCAGCCGGCTGCCCGGTCTGATTTGGGGCATCTTCCTGCTGGTATCTTCCCTTCTGCTTCTGTTTTCCTTTTTGGTTTTGCTGCCGGAAAGTACTCCGGTGTATTCAGTGGGAAGCATCCCTATCATCGTGGGTGTGGCCGCCGCCGGCTTAGCCCTGCTGATTTGCCGTGCTCCGCAAGCGGAGCCGCATGGCCGTCCGCCCGAAGCCGCAGTCTATGACCATCCTCTGCTGCCTGCGATCGGCATTATCCTAGGCCTGTTTGGTCTGTTTTGCACCTTTTGTGCCATTCTGCTTCCGCAGGACTTGGTAATGGCCTTTGGATTCTTTGGCCCGATCGGCCTTGGCCTGCTGCTGTTGTCCGTCTGGATGCTGCTGTCCCGCAAAAACCGCTCTCTGCTCTGCTATTCCACCCACTTGGTCTATACCTCCTCCTTCGGTCGTGTCCGTAAGCTGGAACGGCATCAGATTGCATCGGTACAGTTTACCTCCAACGGTTCTCTTCGCTTCTTGGACGCCGATGGCAAAAAACTGTGCGGCATCGAATCCAATATGCCCGGCGCAGCAGATGCCGTCACTTGGGCAGAACGCAGCCATCTGCATTTTTCCACCTCCAAGGCTCTGGATCAGAAGATCGATACACAGGAGCACGCACTCAAGACGGTCTCTTGGCACACGGCGGACCGCACACCGATGCACGCACATCTGCCTGCCATTCGGGTTGGTCTGGTTGTCGTGACGCTGTTCTTTACATTCGGCAGCATTCTGCCTCTGCTCCTCTATCTCTTTGCCGATGTCAAGGCATCCGTGGTCATCTACTGGACGGCTTTTTCTGCCGTGCCGATCCTGCTGTACTATGTCCTCTTTGCACCGGTATTGCTGTTGTCGGATCGCCCCACCAACGCCTCCCGAGAGTGGAATCAGATGCACATCAAGTTCCCTACCATCCTGGTGGTGCTTTTGGCTCTATTGAATGCCACACAGATTCATTACCTCTGGAATCAACAGGTCTTGCATGTGGTGGATGATCTGCTGCTCGTGGTGCAGGTACTGGTGCTTTCTGCTTTGCTGATTGCTCTGTTCCGCTGGCGCACCCCCAAGCGGATCAGAGAGGTAGAATCCCTTGTGATCACAGCAACCGCTTTGATATTGGTCTCTTTTTCCATCCTTTACGCCGGAAATCTGGCCCTTTGCAAGCCGTCGAAACACTATCCCCTTGTGGTTGTGGACCGCAGCGCTCCTACAGAGGAGCATCCGGATCGAGACCGCACCCTGACCATCCGCTTGGAGGATGGCTCCACGAAATCGATTCCGGTCAGCGAAGAACTCTACGATTTGCAGGAAGGCGGCACAGAGTTTGTCGTCTGTCAGCGAAAGAGTCTGCTCGGGGTCCGCATGGTGCAGCTGCATCTGCCAAAAGGTGCTTCTTGGCCGGATAAGGAGCAGCCCCCCGTCCCCTGACTTCCTCTGTCCCAGACATTCCATCCGGCCCGGGTGGTGAAGGCTCACAACACGCCCTTTGGCACTGGATCAAAACAGAACACCGGAGTGTATCGCATCCGATACACTCCGGTGTTCTTTGGTTGCAGTTCGCTCGATCACATCTCAATCCCCACACGGGCCGGAACACCGGAATTATAATAGTGTCGAACTTCCCTCATTTCCGTCACCAGATCGGCCTTTTCCACCACCGCATCGCCGGCATATCGCCCGGTCAGTATCAACTCGGTGTGCTTCGGTTTCTCGTCAATGAGCCGCAGCACATCCTCCTCTTCAATCAGATGCAGATAAGCCGCCACCAGAATTTCATCCAGCACCACCAGATCATACCGTCCGCTTCGCAAAGCGGCACATGCCTTTTCATACCCATCTCGGGCGGCCTTGGTGTCCCGCTCCCGATCCGGGCCAAACAGTTCGCCGCCGCTGCCATACTGCTCCACGGTGACAAACTCGCCCAGAAACCGGCGTAAGGCCTGGATTTCACTCATATCGCCCCGTTTCATGAACTGGCCGAAATAGCTTTTGCACCCAGCCCCGGAGGCCCGCAGCATCAGTCCCATGGAAGCTGTGGTTTTTCCTTTTCCATTTCCGGTGTACACCTGCACATACCCTTCAGTCAGCTTGTGCGGATTCGTTGTCTGATTCATCTGGCTCCTCCTTCGTTATTCTGCGCATGGACTGCACTCGTTTTGTCCCTCTTGGGATATTTGGTACCGAAATTATACCAGACCCTGTATGCAAACTCAAGCAAGGCATCCCCTCCTAAAAAGAAGAACTTCCGAGGTCGGTTCCCATGGAACCCTCCTCGGAAGTTTCACTTTATGCCGCCTGTCATGGACAAGGCAGCCATGTTTGTCGATTCTTTGGATGCAGATCCATCAACAGGACCCCATCCTTAGTGCAATTCAACCCATAAGGAGGAACTGGATGTCCGAATTCCGGGCATTGGCCAAAACTGCCCAATAGACCGCCTGCGCACCGGCCGGAATGACCGGCATATACTCGCCGGCCTCCTGTTCCAGCACCCCATAGACCTGACGGTAATCCCGATGCAGCTGATCGGCAATGCGCTCTGCGGAAGCCGAAACCACTTCCTCTGCCGCACCGTCCCAAAGGATCTGCTCCGGTGTTCCGGTCTCGCCGGCTGCAAAGGTGAAATCGTAGGTGCTGCCGGTCTGCACCTCTCCCTCGTATACCGGCTCCAACCGAACACCATAGGCCTGGAACTGGCGCTCAAGGATCTGAAGACGGCTCATGGAAAATGCGCTGCTGTCCATCCGGAGATACAGCACCGCCTCACCTCGCTCCTCTTCCAGTGCTTTGGCCAATTTCTTGGGGTTGCCTTCGGTGCCAAACGGGGTATCCCCGTGGTATGTGGGGCTGACAAAGGGTTCTGCCGGGACATATCCCCCTTCGGCATCCATCGTCGGCTCTACTTCGGCCCAAAATGCCGTGCGATCAAACATGGCATTGACCGCCTGCCGCACCACCGGACTTGCCTCTGCGGAAAAGCGCAGATAGGCCCGAGCTCCGCCGGGATAGGCATAAATATCATATCCGCCGGCCTCTTTCATCCGATCTGCCAACGCACCTACATTGATTTGGACTGCATCGATGGAGCAATCCTCTGCACTCTGCTCAATGCGCTGTCTTGTGGCATTCAAAAACCGGATCTGCTCGTAAGGGAGGTCTGTTTTGCCTTCCGCATTGCGAACCAGGCGCACTTCTTCCATCCCCTGCATCCAGTCGATACGATAACCGCCGGTCCCCAGAGCGAACGAACCGCCTTCTGCGGCCTTCACAATGGGTGCGTTCAGTGCCTCCAAATTATCCACCGAAGCAGACACGAATTGGAACTGCACCTTGTTCTCCTCCAGCACCTGCACCCCAAAGGTGTCACTTTCGCCGTGCTGGTAGGCGTCCATTCCTTCAATGGCCGCCATCACCGGCTTGAGCGGGTTATTAGAGATCGGCTCATTGAGCAGGCGGTACGAATCCACCACATCCTGCGCCGTTACCGGTGTTCCATCGGAAAAGTTCCGTGCGTTCAGCGTCACCTCTGCCGTCCGCCCGTCCTCCGAAAAGGCCACCGAAGCGGCCAAAACCGGGGTGACCTCCTTCGCACGGGTCACCCGAACCAAGGGTTCATACACCAGCCGGCAAATCTGCTGGGACGCAATGCCGTACTGCTGGAAGATTCGGGCGTCGGCCGGAAGATCCGTTCCGCCGATCACAAATTCGTTTTTCCGGTCAGGCGCTTTGTCTGCCTGTGAGGGTTTCCCTTTGTACCAAAGGTACTGCTGTCCCCCGTCGGAACCGTTTCTGACAAACCACAGGACACCCAGCAGCACAACCGCCAGCACCGCAAGACCGCCTGCGATCCATACAGCGGACGGTCTTTGCTTTTTTTCCTTGCTCATACCTGCCCAACCTTTCTAAAAACGCCACGGAGGGATTGCTCCCTCCGTGGTTGAATTGTTAGCGTTCGCTCTTGCGACGCTTTCTGAGCACCAGCATCAAGAACATCAGTCCCGACGCAGCCATCATTCCGCTCATGGCAACGAGGTTCATCTCATCGCCCGTCTTGGGCTGAACCGAAGGCTTCCAAAGTCCGGCGTTCATCTGGTCGATGTCCACCGCTCTGGTCAGGTCATAGTTTTCCTGCTGATAGAAGGCTCCGCCCGCCATCTCCGCTGCATTCAGGAAGCTGATTTCCGGATGAGCGGAAGCGGCAAGCACCAGACAGCCATCCAGCTCACGACTGGGCTCAATCAGAGCCAGACCGTCCGCCAGCACCTTGCTGTCGTCCACACCGTCATTCTGACGGAAGGCCGTGATCTTGTAGTTCTCAGGCAGGGACTCCAGCTGTAGGCGATAGCCCGTCAGATAACGGACGATCTCGCCGTCGGCATTGGTCTCCTTCACAAACACAGGCAGCTGGTCGAAGCGGTAGAAGCCATCCGCATCGGTGCTCTGCTCTGCCCGGAAGTCCTCCATCCGGACCCACTGGCCATCCTTGCGGATATACTGCGCCAGCTCCACCCGGACGCCGGACATACCATCCTCGCCGTGGTTGATGATGCCATCCAGATCCTTGTCGTTCCAGACCGTGCCGCTGATGCTGCCCAGCTGGAAGAGCGTGATGCCGCCGTCCTGGCCCTCCACATGTCTGCCCTTGAGCAGATCATAGGTATCGGTAAAGCCATCCAGATCCGTGACCGTGACCGTATAGGGGGCGTTGGTCAGCTTCGGATCGCTGTACCGGGCCACAGGGAGAATCTCCCCATCCCGGACCAGCATGCCGTTCGGCCGCAGGTCGCTGTCCAGCAGCTCGTTGATGCCCTGGCGATAACGGGTCACCGCCCAATCCTCTGCCATCGTGGTCACATGGACCTGATAGCCGGCCAGATAACGGACGCCCTCCTTTTCTACGAACACCGGCAGGTGATCGAAGAGATACACACCGTTTTCGTCGGTATTCACCTCGGCTGCATCCGCCTCATCCGGCATCCATTCGCCATCCACCAGATAGAAGCGGCTCAGGCTGATTTCCACACCGGAAACACCGGACTCGGTGTCGTCCTCGATGCCGTCATAGTTGGCGTCTTCCCAGATGCGTCCGCCGAGGGATGCGTCCTCCATCTTGGTCAGGCCACCGTCCTGTCCGCTCACATCGTGGGCCGTCAGCAGGTCATACACTACACCGTCATGGAAGGCATCGTGAACCGTCACGCTGGTGTAAGGATAGCTGCCATCCGGATACACTCCGGCCTCCTGTGCCATGATGAGGTACTCGCCCGGCTGTACCAAAGCATAGTCCTCATAGCGCAGGTCGCTGTCCACGGCTTTGTCCTCACCCACCTGATAATAGGTGATGCCGTAGCGCTCCGGCAGAGTGGTATCATCGGCTGCCACCTGATAACCGGCCAGATACTTCTGTCCGTCCAGTTCCACATAGGAAGGCAGATTTTCAAAGCGGTACACGCCATCCGCACCGGTCTGCGTGGTCGCAGGAGCCGCAAAGAGGTCCGCTTCCTGCCACTCAGTCCCGTCGTAATAGGAGGTCTTCAGCAGCACGGTCACATCCTGGATGCCGATTTCCTCTTCATCCTGAATGCCGTTGTAGTTGAAGTCGTCCCAAATGCGTCCGGTCAGAGAAGCCATGCCGTACTTCACCAGACCGCCATCCTGTCCACTCACATCGTGAGCGGTCAGGTAGTCATAGGTCACACCGCTGTGGAATGCATCGTTGACGGTTACAGCCGTATGGTTCAGCTGTCCGCCCTCGGTCTTGGCCTCCTGTGCCATGATGAGATATTCGCCCGGCTGTACCAGTGCGTAATCCTCATAGCGCAGGTCGCTGTCCACCGCCTTGTTCTCACCCACCTGATAGTGCGTAATGCCATACTCACCGGGCACGGTGGTTTCCACCACACTCACCTGATAGCCGGCCAGATACTTCCGGTCGCCCACCTGCACATAGCTGGGCAGATTCTCAAACCGATACACGCCATCCGCACCCGTTGCCGTCGTCGCCGGAGCAACCAGATCATCGGCTGCCTTCCACTCCGCTCCGTCATAGTAGGAGGTGGTCAGTGTCACGGTCACGCCGGACACACCCGGCTCCTCACCATTCTGAATGCCGTTGTAGTCCAGGTCCTCCCAGATGCGTCCGGTCAGGACTGCATGGCTGTGCTGGCTGTAATCCACCAGACCGCCGTCCTGTCCGCTCACATCGTGGGCGGTGGTGTAGTCGTAGGTCACGCCGTTATGGAACGCATCGTTGACAGTCACCGTGGTGTGATTGAACTGATCGTCCTGCGCCTTCGCCTCCAGTGCCAGGATGAGATACTCATCCGGCTGCACCAGTGCATGGTCTTCATAGCGCAGATCGCTGTCCACTGTGCGGTCGTCGCCCACCTGATAGTAGGTGATGCCGTAATGATCGAACACCTTGCCGTCCACCACACGGACCTGATAGCCAGCCAGATACTTCTGGTCGCCCACCTGCACATAGCTGGGCAGCTGCGTGAAGCGGTAGATGCCGTCCTCACCGGTTTCCGTCGTTGCAGGGGCCACAATACCATCCGCCGTCTGCCATGCCGTTCCGTCATAGTAGGAGGTCACAAGTTCCACCTTGACCCCTCCAATGCCGGTTTCGCTGCCATCCTGGATGCCGTTGTAGTTCTGGTCATCCCAGATGCGTCCGGTCAGGGAAGCAAGACCATATTGGACCAAGCCGCCATCCTGGCCGCTCACATCGTGAGCCGTCATGTAGTCGTAGGTCACACCGCTGTGGAACCGGTCGTTTACGGTTACGGCTGTATGGTTCAGCTGATCGCCCTGCGCCTTCGCCTCCAGTGCCAGAATGAGATACTCACCCGGCTGCACCAGTGCGTAATCCTCATAGCGCAGGTCGCTGTCCACCGTCGTATCCTTACCCACCTGATAGTAGGTGATGCCGTAGCCGCCGGGAACCGTGGTCTCTTCCACCGTCACCTGATAGCCGGCCAGATACTTCCGGTCACCCACCTGTACATAAGAGGGCAGGTTTTCGAAGCGATAGATCCCGTTCTCACCGGTTTTTGCTGTGCGGTTGCCCACTTCATCGGCCGTTTTCCACTCAGCTCCGTCATAATAGGAAGTCGTCAGCGTCACGGTCACATCCTTGACTCCAGTTTCTCCCTTATCCTGAACACCGTTGTAGTTCCGGTCGTCCCAGATGCGTCCGGTCAACGAGGCAAGGCCATACCGGACCAAGCCGCCGTCCTGGCCGCTCACATCCTTGCCCGCCAGCAGATCATACACAACACCCTTGTGGAATGCATCACTCAAGGTCACCGCCAGATAGGGATAGCTGCCATCCGGCTGCTGAACCGCTTCCGCCGCCAGAACCAGATATTCCTCCGGCTGCACCAGTGCATAATCCTCGTGGCGCAGGTCGCTGTCCGCGGCCTTGTTCTTGCCCACCTGATAGTAGGTAATGCCGTAAGTGTCCGACACCGTGGTGTCATCCACAGCCACCTGATAACCGGCCAGATACTTCTGTCCGTTCACCTCCACATACACCGGCAGCGAAGAGAAGCGATATACGCCGTCCTTGTCGGTTTCTACCGTTGCAGGGGCCGCAAAAGCGTCTGCCGACTGCCATGCCGTGCCGTCGTAGTAGGAGGTCTTCAGTGCAACGGTGACCCCTTCCACGCCGGACTCCGCAGCATTTTGGAGACCGTCATAGTTGGCATCCTCCCAGATGCGCCCGGTCAGGGAGGCCCGTCCAAAGGGAACCAAGCCGCCATCCTGTCCGCTGACATTCTGGGCCATCAGATAGTCAAAGACCATACCGTTGTGATAACCATCGTTGACGGTAACCGTCGTGTGGTTGTAGTGATTGCTCACCTGTTTGGCTTCCTGTGCCAGAATCAGGTACTCGCCCGGCTGGACCAGTGCATAATCCTCGTAGCGCAGGTCGCTGTCCACCGCCTTGTTCTTGCCCACCTGATAGTAGGTAATGCCATAGGAATCGGGCACGGTGGTTTCATCCACCGCCACCTGATAACCGGCCAGATACTTCCGGTCACCCACCTGTACATAGGAGGGCAGGTTTTCGAAGCGATACACACCATCCTCACCCGTCACCGTTGTGACCGGTGCTGCGATGGCATCCGCAGACTTCCACTCGGTTCCATCGTAGTAGGCCGTCTTGAGCTGCACCGTAATCCCGGCAATGCCCGTTTCGCCCGCACCTTCGATGCCATCGTAATGGGAATCGTGCCAAATCCGTCCGGTGAGCGAGGCGATGCTGTGCTCACTGTACTTCACCAGACCGCCATCCTGTCCGCTGACATTCTGGGCCGACAGATAGTCATAGGTCACGCCGCTGTGGTAGGCATCATTGACGGTCACCATGGAATGGTTGGTCAGGCTGCCCTTCGCTTCCTTCGCCAGAATCAGATACTGATCCGGGTTCACCAGGCCATAGTCCTCATGGCGCAGGTCGCTGTCCACGGCCTTGTTCTTGCCCACCTGATAGTGGGTAATGCCATACTCGGTCACCGTCTGATCGTTTACGGCCACCTGATAGCCGGCCAGATACTTCTGACCGTTCACCTCCACATAGGAGGTCAGGTTGTCGAACCGGTAGACGCCCTGTGCGTCCGTTTCCGTGGTCATCGGTGCCACAGAGGCATCCTGCCATGCCGCTCCGTCATAGTAGGCGATCTTGAGCGTAACCGTCACACCCGCCACACCATATTCGTCGGAATTCTGAATGCCGTCATAGTTGGCATCGTTCCAAATGCGTCCGGTCAGGGAGGACAGACTGTGCTTGCTGTAATCCACCAAGCCGCCATCCTGGCCGCTGACACTCTTGGCCAACAGATAATCATAGGTGACGCCATCGTGGAAGTCATCCTTGACGGTCACTGCAGTGTGGTTCAAGGCACCACCCTCGGTTTTGGCTTCCTGTGCCAGAACGAGGAACTCGCCCGGCCGCACCAGTGCATGGTCGTCATGACGCAGATCGCTGTCCACGCTGCGATCTTCACCCACACGATAGTAGGTGATGTCGTAGGAGGCAAACACATCCGCATCGGCCACACTGACCCGATAGCCGGCCAGATACTTCTGCCCATTCACCTCCACATAAGAGGTCAGGCTGTCAAAGCGATACTCGCCGTCTTCCTTGGTTTTGACCGTGACCGGTGCCCCGGCAGACGGTACTGCCTGCCACTGGGTTCCGTCATAGTAATAGGGGTTCAGCTCCACTTCGACTTCCATAACGCCGGGTTCCCCTGCGTCCTGAATGCCGTTGTAGTTCTGATCGTCCCAAATTCGTCCGGTGAGCGAGGCCAAGCTGTGCTGGCTGTGGTTCACAAGACCGCCGTCCTGTCCATTCACCTGACGCTTGATGGTCGTCAGGTCATAAGTGACCTCTCTGCCATCCGCATCGGTGATGGTCACATTGCTGGAGAAGGTGCCTGTGGCTTCCTCCAGCAGAATCAGGTACTCGCCGTCACGGACCAGTTCCCGATTGTCATACCGCAGGTCGCTGTCCACCGTGCGGTCATCTCCCACACGGTATCTGGTCACATCGTATCCGCTCGGGATCGCCTCTGCCTGCACACGATAGCCCAGCATACGGAGCTGGCCGTCAATGTTGGCATAGCTTGCCAATCCGGTGAAGGTGTAAGTACCCGTGCGATCGGTCCGCACGCTGCGCTCTGCTGCACCGGAATAGGGTTTCCACTCCTTAGACGCTGCATCATAGTAGAAGCAGGAAAGCTTCACATCCGCATCGGCAATGCGAGGTTCAGATTCCTCCCGGATGCCGTTGTAGTTGGCATCCTCCCAGAGGATACCGGTCACCATGCCGGCCTGATCCGAAATCATGCCGCCATCCTGATGCTCCACCGGCTTGGAGGTCACGAGGTCAAAGACTTCACCTTCATGGTAAGCATCATTCACCGTGACCGCCGTGAACGAATAGGCTCCGTCCTCGGTGTTCTTCGTCGCATGATCCGCCAGAATCAGATATTCCATCTCTCTCTGGAGGGTCAATTCGTGACGATCCAAATCACTGTCCACCGTGCGGTCATCTCCCTGACGATAGAGCGTCACCGCAAACTGGCTGGGCAGCTGGTCCAGCTTCAGCCGATAACCGGCCAGATAGGGCTTGCCGTCCACCATCACATAGGTCGTCAGATCTGCAAAGGTGTACCAGCCGTCGGTTCCGGTGGTCTGCGTCATCACAGATGCATTCGGATCCTTCGTCCAGTGGCCGTTGTCATAGTAGAAGCGTTCCAGCTGGATGGTCTGGCCCGCAATGCCGGGTTCGTTGTCGTTCTGGATGCCGTTGTAATCCACATCGTCCCAAATGCGGCCCGTGATCTGCTCCTTGGCCAGCTTTTTGATGCCGCCATCCTGTCCGGCGTGATTCTGCGCCGTCAGCATATCGAAGCGCGTGCCGTCGTGGAAGGCGTCGTGGACTTCACTCACCGTGTAGGACTCTGCTCCATCGGTTCCGGCCACTGCTTCCTTGGCCAGAATGAGGTATTCCTCCTCCCGAACCAGAGCCAGCGTATCTGCCAGCAGGTCGCTGTCCTTGCTGCGATCTTCGCCCATTCTGTAACGGCTCACTGCATAACCCTCCGGCAGCTGCTTGAGCTGCAGCCGATAACCGGCCAGATAGGGCTTGCCGTCCACCATCACATGGGTCTGGAGATCCCGGAAGACATAGTTTCCGTCGCCGGTCGTCCAGACAGAGGTGCCAAAGCCGGTATCCTTCTGCCACTGGGCACCATCGTAGTAATAGCGCTCCAACTGGACTTCTTGACTCTGAATGCCGGGTTCCTCCGGATCCTGAAGGCCGTTGTAGTTCACATCGTCCCACACTCTGCCTTCCAGAACAGCGGTTTCATACTGCAGAATACCGCCGTCATATCCCTGCACCGGTGCAATGGCGTGGACCATATCATAGACGGTCTTGCCATCCGGCTGAACATAGGGATCATTGTGCAGGTCGCCTGCCTGCTTTGCCAACAGGAAGTAATCTTCCTCCGGCGTGGTCAGATAGTGCTCCGAACCGGGATACTGATCGGTGATCCAGTGGCTGTCCGTCTGGGTCGCATCCTGACGGTAACGGGTCACCGCATAGCTGTCATCCGGCAGCTCCGCACGGATCCGATAGTAGCACAGCTTGGCTTCCCCGTTGATCCGGACAAACAGAGGTACTGACTGGAAGCGATATACACCGGTTCCGTCCGTCACCACCGTCATACCGTCGGTGTAGGCGGTTCCATCCGCCGCCACGCCATCGGTGACCTTCTGATAGCTGCCATCGGCCTGCTTCACATACTGTTCCAGATACACCCGTACGCCGGACCGTCCGGATTCATCCGCATCCAGAATGCCGTTGTACCGATGGTCACCGGCACCGTTATCCTCCCAGATCTTGCCGCTCACTTCACCGTACTCATACTTGGTGAGGCCTGCGTCATAGTCCAGAATGATCTTGGCATCGCTGATGTCGTAGTCCTTGCCGCCGTAGCTCTTGCGGTTGCCCGCTGCGGTCTGGTCATTGGCGTCAATGGCCACGACGATGTAGTCCTCGTTCAGATAATACCGGTTTGCACTGTCCGGCTTGGCAATCAGGTCGCTGTTGGGCGAGCCCTTGACCTGATAGTGCGTAATTGCATAGGTCTCATAGAGACCGGGGTTCTTCGCCGGGTCGATCCGGATCTTGTAACCGGTCAGGTAACGCACATCACCGATTTTGTGATAGCTCATGACATTCTCAAAGACATAAGCACCGGCTGCGTTGGTGGTCACATCCCGTTCGCCCAGACTCACCCACTGGCCCTGATCGTCCATATAATAGGACTCCAGCGTCAGCACCACACCGGGGATACCCTGTTCATCGGCATCCATAATACCGTTGTAGTTGCGGTCATCCCACACAAACTTGCCCAGATAACCACGGCCCGCCTGAATGAGGCCAAGGTCAAGGTTGGTCTGTGCCTGATAGGTGTGGGTGGCTTCATCCTGATAGATGGGCTTGCCAGATGCATCCAACGGCACCTTAGCGGTAAACACCTTCGTCTGGTAGCCGGTTCCCACATCGGAAAGGTCGTTGTCGCCATCGGCCTCGGTGGGATCGTTGGTGAAGGTCCAGGGCGTAGGCTTCAGCAGCCGCTGGTCGTCCAGATCCCGCACCGCAACCAGATACTGGCGTCCCGGCTTCAGACGGAACAAGTACTGTCCATCGTCACCGGTGGTTGCCACCGCAGGATTGTTGTCCGCATCCAGACAGGGCTTGGTCAGGTCCGAAGCATCGTAAACCGTGACTTCCATCTTGCCCAGCGTGGGCTCGGTTTCTTCCAGATAACCATTGCTCTCGATGTGGCCGTCGTGATCGGTCTCATCCAGCCAGACGGTACCGCCGTAGAAGTGGCCCAAAGCCACGCCCACATTGTACGCCGTCATCTTCTGGTCATAGGCCCGGAAGGTTTCCTCCGTCTTTTCGTTCACCGCATCCACACGGATCAGGTCGGTCTGAACGATCAGCCGATCCGGTGCCATGGGATTCTTATCCGAGACGGGGGTCTGTTTGTCACCGTAGACATACTGGCCATCCCGGTAAACCGTGATGCCGGTTGCCTGATCGGCACCCAGCTGCGTGGTGGTAATGGAACTGGTCTTGTAGGCCTCGGGGAAGGTGAACCGCAGGCGATAGCTGCCAGGCAGCAGGTTGGAGAGGATGTAATAGCCCTCTCTTCCGTAATAATCGCTTTCGGTCACATACTCCACCGGTCCGCCGTACTTGGAGTACTGATACACCACAACACCGTCCGGGTTCTGAACCAGACTGGGCTCACCCGTCACAGGGTCGATGAGGATGTACTTGCCATCCTCGGCCTGGGTGATGGTCTGGCCCTCCCGGTTGACCAGGAAGCCGTTTTCATTCAGCAGCTGGACCTTCACGCCGTTCACACCGGGATCATCCGGCACACCGTCGAAGTCCAGATCCACCGTGGCCTGATTCAGGTGAATACGGCCGGTCTTGGCCTCCGTGGTGTAATCGCCCTCACCGCCGTCCGGCACACCACTGTAGTCCAGATCATGCCAGACATAGCTTCCGATGTAACCACGGCCGGAAGGTGCGTTGGGATACACACCGGCACGGGCCTGCTCCGTAATGTCACGATTCCAGCGGGAGACAAAGGTGTTCCATGCGGTGTAATCCTTGACCTTCTCGTTGTAATCGTGGTTGGGGCTGTTGGGATTGGTGGGCGTGGTATCCAGCGTTCCACCAAACACCGGCAGGTTCAGGGGGGTGTGCTGCTTGAGGCTCAGATGCAGTCTTGCGCTGGCAGAGAGGGTGTAATTCTCATCCATCTCCACCCAGACGGCACGGATGCCCTTGACCACTTCGTCCTTGGCCGCTCCGTCCGCCATCGCCTGCACATCGCTCAGACGCACAAAGTACTTGCCCTTCTCTGCGTCGTTGCCGCACATCTGATTGAAGAACTCCTGCGTGTTCAGCTGCTGCTGGGTAGGCAGATCGGAAATCGTCTTCACTTCGAAGCTGCTTCCGTTCCGGACGATGGGGCCAACCCAAATCTCATACTGGCTGGGATCGACTTCCACTTCCTCCGTCTGACCGTCCGCCGTGGTGGTGTAGGACAGCACACGGAGACTATCCGGGCGCAGCCAGCCGTTCCACTTGGAGTCACGGGCGATCTTCTCACCCTGAGAGGTCAGGTTCTTGATGTTGAAGTCGTTTTCATAGGGCAGCACATCGTACAGCACCAGCTGATTGAATTCGCTCGCCCCGCTCTTGTTGATGATAGAGATCTTGTACTCAAAATCCTTGCCCTCCGGCACGGGAACTGCACGGCCCGTCACATTACTATCCAGCTCTGTGGTGACCGACTTGTTCTGAACGATACTTTCGGTGGATTTGAATACGATGGCATTGGTCAGGCGGGTGATGGCCATATCCTTCTGGTTGCCGTTGTTGTTGACATCGTTGGTGTCGTACTCATAGTTGAGGTTGTCAAAGGCATTGCCCGGCTGGATATAGGGGTCAAAGTTGCCCTTCTTGAAGCCAAACGCCTTGCACTGCAGCATATCCACAGGCACTGCATTGCCTTCCAGCTCCTCAATGGGCACCATCATGTCCACATACACCGTCTGGCCCGGTTTCAGGTAGCCCGTAAAGTGGAAATTGGCGATGGTACGCAGGTTCGTGCCGCCATCAATGGCCTTTCGCACGAATTCCGGCTCGCCTTCCAGGTGGATCTGATTGACCACAGCCGGATCATCCGGCGCCTTGAAGGTGCCGTCCGTATCCATCAGATACCAGGTCCACCGAGGAACCACTGTATCCAGATTCCGCTTGCTCTCATAGTTGTCACCAATGTAATACTCCTTGGCGGCAGCTTCCTCCGGCGTGTACTCCTGATAAGGCGCATATTCAAACCGGTTTTCATTCAGCGTAGCCACATAGGGGGTTGCAATGGTGATGGTGGGGTCGGTCACATTGTCGATGGATACATTCTCGACCTCCGGTCCAATGTTTTCATAACCCACACGGTACTTGAGCATCTTACTGGTCTGGGGATCCACATTCAGATCATTCTTCCACTTATAACCCTTGACCACATTGCCGCTGAAGTACATCGGACGGATGCACAGATTGACCGTCGGCAGCTCAGGATCCACATAGTAGCCTGCTCTTGCACGGGCGGAAATCAAGTTCCACTTCACATCGTCGTACTTCGCAAATCCGGTGGCATAGTGGTTGGTGTGCTTAAAGACACCCTCCGTATCCACCTTATTGGTGTTGATCTCAATGATGGCCGCATTGGCCTTCACATTGTCCGTGGGCTCGTCCCGATTGATCCGGTTCGGGTCCACATCATCCATTTCCTGCTTTCCGGGGGCCGTTGCGTCCGCATCCACATCCAGACGGAAGCCGGCAGGCACCGGGTAATAGATGGCCGCCTGTTCCTCCGAATAGGTCAAGCCGGTTGCCGCATCGGTGAAGGGCTCCGTCTTGATGACCCAGCGGATCTGATAGATGTGCTCCTGATCGGCCGGGTGGACCGGAATCTCAGTATTATCGGTCAAGGCATAGCCGTTGGGATCGCCGTAGAGACGCCAGCCGTTGTCCTTGTCGTTCTCGGCCATCTTGTAGTCTCCGGCTCCGGGATAATAGTAGGCCGCGTTTTCCGCCGCCGGATCTTCCAGACGCAGGACATACACATAGACCTTGGTGTGCTCGGCCATCACTGCTGCTCGTGCGGGATCCAGTCCCTCCGGCAGTTCCCACATACCGGTGCGGATCTTGCTGACAATCTGCTTCAGCTTGTTCAGCTCCACCGCCGGGGCCGGCTCAGGGGTGCCCTCATTGGTGCCATAATACGGAATATTATAGTTCACAACGAAGGTGTTCACATTGGCCGCTTCATTGACTGCCTGATCCAGACGCATGGTCATGGTGTAGGCACCCTTCACATGGGGGTCTTCGGTAATCACGCGGTCCGAGTCGGGATCGTTGACCTGCGGTCTCAGTTTGCCGGTATCCAAACGGACTGTCACATGAGGCTTCTGGAGCACCAGCGCCGCACTTTCATCCGTCGTGTGGCGAGTGTCGTAAACACCATCCTTGGTGTAGTCCACCACCAGCGCATCTGCATCATCCCGTTCGTCCGAGATAGGCTGACCCGTGGGGGTGTTCCAGGTGACCAGTTCCTGCTTCTGCTCATGGAAGTCATGTCCGTCATAGGTCACCTCAAATCCATTATAGGCGCCTGCCGCCGGCCGCTGGCCTGCTGCATAGTCATCCGCATTGATAAAGGTGCCGTTTTCACGCAGGGCAAACTTGCCATCCGTATTATGGAGCGTGACATAGACCTCTGCATGGTCACCATTCTTCCACACATCGCTCTCTTCCACCGACACATCCTTGGGCAGATTGTCCACACGGGTGCGGATCTTGAAGTTCAAAACCGCTCCGCTGGGCACATAGCCTGCCGGCTTCTCGCCCCGAATGTAGGACTGATAATCGCCGAATCCGTCCGTCTTAGGCGTGGTGATCTCAAATGTGACCACCTGTCCCCCGTGCGTCTGGGCCTCGGTGTTCCACTGCTCGGACTCATCCAGATCGACGACCTCCACACCCCATCCGGCTGCACGCATCTCTGCCTGTGTCAGCTTCTGCGTCTGCTGTGTGGTCGGATCGTAATACTCCAGATAGTAGTCGTCCAAGTTGTTGTAGGAATCACCGTCGTTGTTGTGGACATTCCACTGTGCCGTACCACTGTAGCTCACCGATTCCGGCAAGTGGAAGGACACCACCATCTTCGCATGGCGGACACCGCCCATTTCTTCATAGGTTTCCGGTGTGGACGGTGCATTTTGGATTTTAGCGCTGAACCAGACATCTTCCGCATACTGGAAGGGCCGCTCCACCTCACCATCCGTGCTTCCAGGCTCTTCCTTGGTGGCTCCCACCAAGCTTTCCACCGAAAGTCTGGGTGTTGCGGTGCGAAGCTTCAGCGTATTCATGATCGCAGTATCCGGATAAATCTGATCCGGATAGGCATCCACATGGGTATTGGCCCCATTTGCGTTGAAGTCCTTCTGCGTCGCATTCAGGACTGCCTTATAGTTCAGGTCCTTCTTCACATGCTCAAAGGCGCAATAGTCTTCCACATTCAGAGGATCCGTTTCCACAACCCGGTGCTGACCACCCAGAAGCGGGCGATCAAACTCATGGGCATGATTCATACGATCATCGGGCAGGTTGCCTCGCTCGCCCCAATGATACTTGGTTTTCACCGCATCCAAACGAGGATCAATGTCTTGTGCATATTCTCTGGAATACGCATATGCACCCACCTGATAGGGGTTTCCTGCAATATCCTCATCCAAAATTGCTTTGAATCCGGGCAGCGTACTGCTCAGATAGGTGCGGTTGTCCTGATAATTCTTGCCAAGGTCCTCCTGAATACCGGCTTTGTCCGTGTCCAGTCTGGGGGCTTCCTCCGTGAAGGTCATGATGGAGAAGGTCAGTGCATTCTGGGACTCCAGCCGCACTTCCTGCTCGGGTGCCGTTCCGTCCGGTGCCTGCTTGGGTGCGATGCGCACCACATAGCGTCCTTCCGTTCGCTCCACCACTTCTCCTGCGTCATCATAGCAAGGAATCTGTTCATAAGTGACCTTTACATCATACTTGGCCTTTTCCGCAGCTTCCGCTTCGGTAAAGGCACGCAGATCGGCATCCACATGCACATCTCTGGTGTAGAGATTCCATGCCAATTCCCGTCTGGCGTTGGCTTCATTGTCCGTACTGAACAACTCACCGTCCGTCGTCACCGGAGTAATGCCGAAGGGCAGCACATTGGTAATGACCGGTGCAAACAGCGTGCCTCTGGAGCCGCCGTCAGTTTCGTAGTTGTGCAGATACTTTTCATAGCCGTACTGATAATGCCCGTTGAAGGCAAAATCATCCCACCAGTACTTGTTTTCCACATGGATATTGAACTGATTTCTCTGTCCCTCAATGTCCGTGTAGTAACCCTGCTGGGTGGCGCCGGTCAGATCATCGCCCGTGGTTGCCCACAAACGCACCAGCGGTTTCCGCATGACGGCCGCCGTGCCGGTCTGGGCATACAGATCCAGCTTTGCTGCCGTTGCATAATCGGTATACGCATTTTCCGTGGCTCGGCCCATGGGCTCGCCGTCACCCTTGACCACTTCGTTGTTCTGGATGTTGTAGCCGCCAATATAGGGGGTGTTGGGAGAGCCATACCAATACTCATAGTGCTGATTGACATACCACAGATAGTCCATGCCGTACTTCTGATTGTGCGGAGAAGTGCGGTTATGGCCTTCCCAGTGGTCGATGTCCATAACCTGATAATAATAGTGATTCTCGGAGTCGGGCTTCACATAAGGACGAATGCTGACCTGATCATACCAAGCCTCATTTTCATTATTCAGGTACACATGGGACGGAATATCCACCTTGATTTTATATCCCGTCTCTCCGCCACGGGCAAACCACTTCAGAAGCGGCTGCTTTACCGTGATTTTGAACACCCAAGGAGCGGTTTCCACACCGTCACCGGCATAGTAGCTCCATTGCGTCGAATCCGTCCACAGAGGATCCTGCACCTGCTCCGGTGCCTGATACCCCTTGAATCCGGTTTCCGGGCTCTGCAGCACTTCCACAAGCACATTCTCCGGCAGGATATCCTGATAGGCTTCCGAGCCAGGGCCCGTCACCGCAGACAGGATCTGCGCCGTAATGCCGTAGGTCCCACCCTTCACCTGCGGTTCAATGCCACGGGGCATGATATACAGGAACTCAATGCCATCCAGCGACCAGTCGCCATAGTTGAGGGCGTGCAGATAGGTATGGAACTGTTCATCGTATTCCAGTGCCGTGCGGTTCTGATCCTCCGTCACCGCCCGGAGCGAATTGGTCCAATGGCCGGTGGAGGGATAGTTGGGATTGCTGCGCTCATAGTGGACATTGCTTCCCACCATTTCGCTGGCCGTGACCAGCCATGCCTTCTGCAGATGCTGGCGGGTCTGGCTCCACAGGATGGGGGTCCGGTCAGTCGTGGTTCCATCCCAATGCTGGTCAAAGCGTGTACGCAATTTCAGCACCAGGTTCCACCAGTCACGCACATACCCATCCAGGGTGTGGGTAAAGTCCTCCGGCAGCTTGTCCCGATCCTGCTTGTTGTTGAGCGTGCGAGTCCCGTTGTACAGCACATACTGATGGTCATTGGCCTCGTTGATGTCCTGGTCGAACAGCACACCATTTCTGCCATACTCATCGTCACGCCAATGCCTATCGTTGGAGCTCGATCCGGGAATCAGCGTGCGGCTTCCGTTCAGGAACTCCCAACGGTCCACCTGTGCATTCTTATCGGCAGTAAAGCCGATGTCATGGAGCAGGTAATCCAAATCCATCTGCCGATATGCATTGTCGATTCGAGCGTCACTGCCCAAGCTGGGTGCCAACGGATGGGCAAACGAGTCTTCATAGCTGTAATACTCGCCCATTCTGGGGAAGTAGCCGGGATGCTGATCGTTGACCGTAGCCAGATCACGGTCTTCATCCACATACACCATCGGCAGTCCGTCGTCCCGTGCCGTCACCGAGTACCAGATTTCAATGGTATCGCCCACTTCCATCCGCACCGTACTGCCATCCGCATTGTGGAAGGACAGCTTATAGACCGTGAACTGGATGTCCTTGGTATTGTCTGCACTGGGGGTCAGGTCCGAGAACCCTCTGCCGTAATAGGTCGGCATCGCAGCGTTGGACTTGGGATAGACAAACGCTCCGCCGTAGTCCTTTTCCTGAATGGTGTCCACGACTTCTGCCGTCAGCGCCACATCCGTATTCTTGACATCTCCGTTGATGTCCTTCCAAAGCACATGGAAGCGATTCTGCTCCAAATCCGTGGAGGACAGGTATTCCGGCAATTTGTCATAGAACACCGGGTTCAGCACCACACCCTGATCCCGCTCCTGCGAGCCGTAACGATCCACCATGTGGAGGTTCCGCAGGGACAGCTTCTGCCACATGGTTTCGCCGGGGCGATAACCACGCTTCTGCGCCGCATCCGGATTGATGCCCGCATTTGCGGCTGCTTCTTCCGTCGGGAACACCTGGGTGAAGTATTCCACTTCGGGGTTTTCACGGAAAATCGTCAGATCAAAGGGAGTTTCGTTTTTCAGGTTCACAATTCGATCCTGCTCCAACTCCACCGGAGGTTCTCCGATCTGCTTGTTCTCCTGATGGTGGTGGATGCGTTCAAGCTGGGCGGCTCCCTTGAAGTAGTAGGTTTCCGCCATGGTATCCTTGGACTCATCCGCTCGAATATCTGCGTACAGCCCGACGCCAACCAGAGTCACCGCATCAAACTGGGGCATTCCGCCTTCCGTGTCCGCTGCATTGATCTGATGGTAGGTCCAGCGGACCTTCTTGGCCGTGCGGAGGAATTCTTCCGTTTCCGCTCCGGTTCCAACCACCCAACCGGTGGTTTCGTCGCACCAGTACTCGATCTTCACCGGTGCACGGCCCGCCTCTGCCGGCAGTGTATTGGGATAACGGATGTCCGGCACCTTGGTCAGTGCAAAGCCCTGATACCCCGCTTCATCCAAGAAGGACACCGTAACCACCATGTGTTCCAGATCATGCTGCGTGTCATTCTGAATGCCCGTCACCCGAATGGTCGCCGCCTGATTATCATACCGATAGCCGACATCATCAAAGGTGTAGGACACATTCATAGTGTTGGTGTTCGGGAAGAAGGTGAGGTTGTTGGTGGCACGCAGCTCATATTCCGGCGCTGCATCCGCCGCTCCCGTCACATTCCGCGCGTAGCTGGTGCCTCCGCCCAAATCATAGGTGGTGGTGAAGTACCCTAACTCACCATTGGCCTTACCGTGGATGGCATACTGCGGGTAGCTGTGGGTATGGGCCGCAGTCAGCCACGTGTTGGTGGTCATGGAGCGGTTATCGTATCCGTCCGCAGGTTCCGGAAGCAGCTGTGTCTTAATTCGAACAACCACTTCACTATTCTTGGCCAAGCGGTGGTTGACCGTCACATTCAGCACTCTGTGCTGTGCATCTGCTCCATCCTGGGTCAGGGAATAGTCTGCTCCGTTGAGCGCAGCCAGTTCCTTCGTTCCATCGAGCAGCACGCCAGACAGATCATTTGCCCCAATCTCTGCATCCGTAGAGCGGACAAACTCCCATCCAACCACCTGCTGTCCTTCCGGAGCCATAAAATGCAGCGTGGGATTGTTCAACGAAAGATCCGCATCGTCCCCATTTCGAATGGTCGCCGTATATTCAATGGTATCATACGGCAGCAGATGATTCTGATCCACTTCCTGCCGCTGGGCATTTTCCTTACCGGCATCGTAGGCAAAGCCGGTTGCCGTATCACGGGTCACATGCAAGCCCATGACCGCTGCCAGATTTCTCATCCGGTAATAATCCGAGGACTGCGTCCCGGGGGCCACCGGATTGTGATAGATGTCTGCATTCACATCCACCGACTCAAACTTCGGGTTGATGGTGTTGGGCAGCACATGGGTACGGCCGATATCCGGAGTTTTGCCAAACGACGGTGTGGATTCTTCCGTCCATACATTCTGTTTGAACTCTTCCTTGTTTCGATCCACATAAATGCCGTCATAGCGGTATGCATAACCCTTCTGGCGGTCTGCCGTCAGGTACTCGCCATGCTCCAGCACTGTGGTTGCATCATTTGCAGAGGGATGCACCGCCTCAAAGGTCAGGCGGAAATCCGACACAGATGCCTTGAGGTAGGTCTTGAAGTCCGTTTCCCGGTTGGAATACTCCACCGCATACCCATCCTTCAAGTGATCCCGAATCAGCTGTTCCACATCAATTTCATAGCTGTCCGTGTACTTCGCCGATTCCTTCAGATCCGTCGGATTCAGCGACACCACATGCTCTTTTCCGTTGATCGTCAGGACCAGATCCTTGACTCGGAACCATTCGCTCTCGGTAAAGAACTTCGGGATGTAGATGTGCTGCAAACGGAACGCTTCGTTCATGGTGTTGTTCACCATAGCCTTGGAAAGGCGTGCCCGCTTATTCACACCCTCGTTGGAACCTTCATTCCGACCGTTCCAGAGTTCCACACCAAACTCGGCCACATTGGGGGTCACATTGTCTGTGCCGTAATCGGTCATATTCTGGTCCGGATTGGTATGCTCCACTCGATAGCCCGGAATCATCGGAATCAGATAACCCATCAGCAGTGCATCGTCTGCACTGTTAGTATATTCCTTATCCTCGTAATCCACCTTATTGATACCGGTGATGGAGTTGGTACCATCCCGCTCGGGATCCTTGACATGGATCACATAGGGCTTGCCGTGCACGATCATATCCAGTTCGGTGCCGTTGCCGTGGAAATCCGGCGTACCCTTCAGCCCCAGTTCCTTCGTGTACTCGCCGTTGCCCATCAGGTTCTTGATATGGACATCCACACTTTCCACAAACTGCCCCTTTGCCAGAGTCAGTGTTCCCTCGGAAACCGTGGGAGCGGGGTGCTTTCCTTCCGTCTCTTCTGTTGCATAGGCAAACTTAAGGATCTTGGTGCCCTGATCTTCGATCAGCTGGGCTGCATCCACTGTAACGGTATGCGGATTGGTCTTCTGCCCTTCCTTATCCACATCCCAAACCTTCAGATCAATGCTGGTCAGATATTTCGCCAGATCCGGCTTGAGCTCCAGTCCTGTGGTCATAAAACCATAGAATCCATACTCATCGTCCGGCCGCAGGGGCGGCAAGGTATCTCGCAGGATGATCTCGTCGGCATATCCGATTTTGCCCGACCAGTCCTCTGAATCCTGATACCAATGGGGATCGTTCGTATGATAGCCTCCATCGTACCAGATTTTACCCGGAAGGATGCCGGTTGTCGCATACAGAGGATCCGATGTGCCGCTCCGATAGAAGCTGACCTGATACTGGTTGTCCATACCGAAGTAGGCACTGGTGTTGCTCTGATTGGTGGGCGAGGTCGTTGCACCCTTGACCACATTGGCATGATCACGCATGACATGCACATAGGTCTTGGAATACAGGTTGCCCGCCTTGTACAGCCGAGAAGAGGTCGTGCAGCCATAATAACTACGGTAATAACGATACGGATAGTAGTTTTTGAAGCTCCAATCCGACTTGCTGTCGAATCCCTTGGAGGTCTCCACACGCTCCTGGCTGCGGCCGCCGCCAATGGTCATTTTGGTGTCTGCCGTGGCATAGACCTGACCATTGTGGTTCGGCTCTGCCTCCATCCGGTAGAAACGGCCGGTAAATTCAAACATATACTTGCTGGATTCGTCCGTTTCGTTGTACCAGGTTCCGTAATCCGGCACATTGGAAATGGGATTGCCGTTTTCGTCCGTATGGGTGGCCTTCTGGTTGATGTCCAGATTCAAAATGACCTGCTTGACCGGATTGTCTGCCTTATAATCCGCC
>JARIAU010000077.1 GCA_029257695.1 Oscillospiraceae bacterium | reverse complement strand
GACACCGACTGGTGCAAGGGCTATGAGGCCGATGCAGTCGGCATCACCAAGCTGGGTTCTGCCTGCGCCGAAGGCACCGCCGAGAAGGTCGAGGAGACCGTGGCTGCGCTGAAGGACGGCTCCCTGCAGGTCTTTGACTGCTCCAAGTTCACCATCAACGGGGAGCATCCCACGTCCATCCTGGTGGACCTGGACGGCGACTTCAAGGGCGAGACCGAGGGTGTTGTGGACGGTGTGTTCATGGAGTCCACCCTGCGTTCCGCTCCCGGCTTTACCGCCCGTATCGACGGTATCACCGAGCTGAACTAAGTGTTTCTGGTTCCTTACGACGGGGAGCTGCGTTTGCAGCTCCCCGTTTGCTTTTTGCTCTTTCTGCGGGCGGCCGGCGGCCAAGGTGGAGCGTGACCGCTTTTGCGCCTGCCTCCGGTTCTCCGAGTGTGTCGAACCCCTCCAAACCCGGGCCGGCGGCCGAGGTGGAGTCGAAAACGGGGGAATTTCCCAGAAAAGGCAACGGTTTGCTCTTTTCATCCGTTCGTTTGTAGGGTATAATATGGTGTTGACATATTTTTATTCATAAAAAAGGTACTACCTCTGTGGTGGTGCCGGAATGAAATAGGAGAGAGAAAGGATGATAGATTTGGCGCAGACTCCCGTTGTACAAATGAGAGGAATCTCCAAAGCCTTCGGTCCCGTGGTAGCCAACTCCAAGGTCGATCTGGAGCTGTATCCCGGCGAGATCCTGTCCCTGCTGGGCGAAAACGGCAGCGGCAAGACCACCCTGATGAATATGCTGTCCGGCATCTATTTCCCCGATGAAGGACAGATCCTGGTAAACGGCGAGGAAGTGACCATCGCTTCCCCCCGGGATGCCTTTGCCCTGCGCATCGGCATGATCCATCAGCACTTCAAGCTGGTGGATGTGTTCACGGCGGCCGAGAACATTGTTCTGGGTCTGGAGGGCAGCACCATGCTGGACCGCAAGCAGGTGGCGGCCCGTGTGCGGCTCATCTGCGAGAAGTACGGCTTTGATGTGGACCCGGATCAGAAGGTCTACAACATGTCCGTGTCCCAGAAGCAGACCCTGGAGATCGTCAAGGTGCTGTATCGAGGCACCGACATCCTCATTCTGGACGAGCCCACCGCCGTGCTGACTCCCCAGGAGACGGAAAAGCTGTTCAAGGTGCTGAAGAACATGAAGGCCGACGGCAAGAGCGTGGTCATCATCACCCACAAGCTCCACGAGGTGATGGAGGTGGCCGACCGGGTGGCCGTCCTGCGCAAGGGCGAGTACATCGGTGAAGTGCGTACCGCCGACACCGACCCCCAGGAGCTGACCAACATGATGGTGGGCCGTTCCGTGTCCCTGAACATCCAGCGCCCCGAGCCGGAGAATCCCACTCCCCGTCTGGTGGTGGAGCATCTGTCGGTGAAGGACAGCGAGGGTGTCATGGCCGTCAAGGATGTCAGCTTCACCGCCAACAGCGGCGAGGTGCTGGGCATTGCCGGCATCTCCGGCTGCGGTCAGAAGGAGCTGCTGGAGGCCATTGCCGGCTTGCAGACGGCGGAGCCCGGCAGCAGCGTGGTCTATCTGGGCGAAAACGGCGAAAAGGCACAGCTGGTGGGTCTGTCCGCACGGCAGGTCCGTGCCAAGGGCGTGGCCCTGTCCTTTGTGCCGGAGGATCGTCTGGGCATGGGCCTGGTGGGCGATATGGGCATTCCGGACAACATGATGCTGCGCTCCTACTCCGAGGGCAAGGGTCCCTTCGTGCGCCGCAAGGGCCCCCGCAAGCTGGCCGCACAGGTGGTGAAGCAGCTGGAGGTGGTCACCCCCGGTCTGGAAACCCCGGTCCGCAAGCTGTCCGGCGGCAATGTGCAGAAAATCCTGCTGGGCCGTGAGATCGCCGCCGCCCCCCATGTGCTGATGACCGCCTATGCCGTGCGTGGTCTGGACATCAACAGCAGCTACGCCATCTATGATTTGGTGAACCAGCAGAAGCAGCAGGGCTGCGCCGTGATTTTTGTCGGTGAGGATCTGGATGTGCTGCTGGAGCTGTGCGACCGCATTCTGGTGCTCTGCTCCGGTCAGGTCAACGGCATCCTGGACGGACGCACCGCAACCAAGGAGCAGGTGGGCCTGCTCATGACCAATCTTCATTCCAAGGAAGGAGGAGCGGAGCATGAATAAGAGCAACGCTTCCAAAACGCCCTTGATCCGCATTGCCAAGCGGGCAGATATGCCCCGCTGGAAGGGCTGGCTCATCCGCATCCTCGCCGTGCTGCTGGCACTGGTGGTGGACGGACTTCTGATTTATGCCATCGTGCATCTGAACCCGGTGGAGGTCTATCGGGCCATGTATGAGGGTGCCTTCGGCACCTCCCGCCGTGCGTGGGTGTCCATCCGTGATGCGGTGGTGCTGTTGTGCATCGGTGTGGGTCTGGCCCCTGCCTTCAAGATGAAATTCTGGAATCTGGGCGCCGAAGGCCAGATCCTGATGGGCGGCATCGCCACGGCGGCCTGTATGATCTATCTGGGCACCAGTGTCCCCAACTGGCTGCTGCTGATCGTGATGGCGGTGGTTTCCATTGCTGCCGGTGCCATCTGGGGTCTGATCCCCGCCGTGGCCAAGGCCCGCTGGGACACCAACGAGAGCCTGTTCACCCTGATGCTCAACTATGTGGCCATCCAGCTGACCAGCTACGCCGTGGCCTGTTGGGAAAACCCCTTCGGCTCCAACACCGTGGGCATCATCAACCAGAACAACATGGCCGGCTGGTTCCCCCGTCTGTTCGGCCAGACCTATGGACTGAATGTGCTGCTGGCCGTGGTGCTGATGGTGGGTATGTATATCTACTTGAGCCACACCAAGCAGGGTTATGAGATCGCCGTGGCCGGCGAGAGCCAGAACACCGCCCGGTATGCCGGCATCAACATGACCAAGGTGTATCTCCGCACCATGCTGATCTCCGGTGCCGTCTGCGGCTTTACCGGCTATATCTGCGTGGCCGGCGCAAGCCACACCATTTCCACCAACACCGCCGGCGGCCGTGGCTTCACCGCCATCATCGTGGCATGGCTGGCCAAGTTCAACCCCTTTATCATGGTGATCATCTCCTTCCTGCTGACCTTCCTGTCCAACGGCAGCGCCGAGATCGCCAGCCGCTTCAATCTGAACGACTATGCCGCCCAGATGATCGAGGGCATCATCCTGTTCTTCATTTTGGGCAGTGAATTCTTCATCAACTACCGACTGATCTTCCGGGGAAAGGAGGACACCCATGAGTAATTTCATCTCTCTGTGGCAGGCAGCCATCACCTTCGGCACCGTCATTCTGTTCGGTGCGCTGGGTGAACTCATCACCCAGAAGTCCGGCAACCTGAACCTGGGCACCCCCGGCATCGTCTATCTGGGCGGCATCGGCTCTCTGGCCGGCGCCTTCTTCTACGAGAACGCCGTGGAGCATCCCAGTGCCGTGGTGGGTGTGATCGTGGCCCTGATCTGCGCCATGCTGGCCAGTGCGCTGGGCGGACTGATCTATTCCTTCCTCACCATCACCCTGCGGGCCAACCAGAATGTCACCGGCCTGACCCTGACCATCTTCGGCTCCGGCGTGGCCAACTTCTTCGGCGGCAGCCTCAACAAGCTGGCCGGCGGCGTGGGCCAGATCAGCGTGGCCACCACCAGCTCCGGCTTCCGTGCCGTGACCCCGTTGAGCAATCTGGGCCTGCCGGGCAAGCTGCTGTTCAGCTATGGCTTCCTGACTTATGTGGCCATTGCGCTGGCGGTGCTGGCGGCGGTGTTCTTCAACCGCACCCGCATGGGCCTCAACCTGCGTGCCGTGGGCGAGTCCCCCGCCACCGCCGATGCCACCGGCATCAGCGTCACCCGTTACAAGTATGGTGCCACCTGCGTGGGCGCCGCCATCACCGGTCTGGGCGGCGTGTTCTACACCATGAACTATATCAAGGGTACCTGGGCCAACGACGGCACCATGGAGAGCTTGGGCTGGCTGGCACTGGCACTGGTCATTTTCGCCAGCTGGAAGAGCCTGAATGTCATCTGGGGCAGCTACCTCTTCGGCATCCTCTATTGGCTGTATTTCTACATCGGCGGTTTGAGCCGGTACAGCCAGGAGCTGTTCAAAATGCTCCCCTATGTGGTCACCATCGTGGTTCTGGTGGTGTCCAGTATGCGTCAGAAGAAGGAAAACACCGGCCCTGCCGCACTGGGTCTCAGCTACTTCCGGGAGGAGCGCTGATCGCAGCAAGTTTCGTCAAAAAAAGCACCTCTGCCACCATGGCAGAGGTGCTTTTTTGATTGTTTTTTTTTCAAATCGTGCTACACTAAAGGCAATCATCCGGCCGCTCCGCAGGGGGCGGTCGGACGGCAGTCAAACGAAAGACCGCCCGGCTTCCGCCGGGCTGCATAGGAGGAACCACACCATGGGACACGGACAGGAACTGTTTAACGAGGCCACGGAGCATTATCGCCATGCCATCGAGCTGGTGAAGATGCTCTATCAGGTGCATTGGGATGCGGAGCGGCAGGATGCCGGGACCATGGACCCGATCAAGCCCCTGATCCACTTCGATCTGATTTTGCAGGCGGTGCTGCTCAGTCTGGCGGTGAGCGACTTCCACTTTGATCCGCTGGAGCGGCAGTATGTGGAAAAAATTACGGATTACGGCGACCTGACCGACTATCTCCGCTGGTGGAGCAAGGGCAAGACCGACCTCACCTGGCAGCAGATCGGCGCCATGGACGCCCGCACCCAGCAGCAGCTGGTGGATATGCTGCCGGATGTGCTGGATCAGCTTTGCGATGACTTTGTCCGGCCGCTGGCCAAAGTGGATGCCGCCATCGGGGAGACCAGCTTTCTGGCCCAGCTGATGGAGGAGGTCTATCGCATCAGCTCCATTCTGGGCTTTATGGACGGTCAGGTGACGGCGGTGGAGGCTGCCGCCTCGGCGGATATGATCGGGCGGCTGTTGGAAAAGCGTTGGAAACAGATGATGTGACGGCGGAAAAGCGGGGGCCAACTCCTTGTTTTATCAAGGAATTTTGGAAAAGTTATTAGGAAAAGTTTTTGTGATATAATTTCAAAAACTGGAACTTATGCAAGGTCAATTTGTGGTTTTTGGCAAAAATAGCTTGTATTTCCGTGCGGAATGTTCTATAATACGCTTGTGTACAAATTAACATACTTTACTCTGCGTTGCATTGCGTTCTGAGGTTTGACATTTGGGCGTTATCAGAGTAAAAACTGCAAGGAGGAAACATCCGAAATGGCGAATAAGTTTGTTTACTACTTCAGCGAGGGTTCCGATGCGTTTGCCGGCGATAAGGTAACCATGAAGAACATCCTGGGCGGCAAGGGTGCCGGTCTGGCTGAAATGACCGCTGCCGGCATGCCCGTGCCCCAGGGCTTCACCGTCACCACTGAGGCCTGCACTCAGTATTACAATGACGGCCGCCGCATCAACGACGAAATCGTTGCTGACATCTTCGAGCATGTGAAGGGTCTGGAAAAGATCACCGGCAAGACCTTTGGTGACAACTCCAACCCCCTGCTGGTCTCCGTCCGTTCCGGTGCCCGTATGTCCATGCCCGGCATGATGGATACCATCCTGAACCTGGGTCTGAACGACGAGGCCGTGGAAGGTCTGGCGCACAAGACCGGCAACGAGCGCTTTGCGTATGACTCTTACCGCCGCTTTGTCCAGATGTTCTCCGATGTGGTCATGGGTGTTTCCAAGACCCTGTTCGAGGAGAAGATCGACGAGATGAAGGAAGCCCGCGGTGTTTCCAACGATGTGGATTTGACGGCCGACGACCTGAAGGAACTGGTCGTCACCTTCAAGGGCATCTATCAGGACAAGATGGGCAAGCCCTTCCCCCAGGATCCCTCCGAGCAGCTGATCGAGGCCATCATGGCCGTGTTCCGTTCCTGGGATAACCCCCGTGCCAATGTCTACCGCAAGATGAACGAGATCCCCTACGAGTGGGGTACCGCCGTCAATGTGCAGGCCATGGCATTCGGTAACTCCGGCTCCAACTCCGGCACCGGCGTTGCCTTCACCCGTAACCCCGCCACCGGCGCTAAGGGTCTGATGGGTGAGTACCTCATCAATGCACAGGGCGAGGATGTGGTCGCCGGCGTGCGTACGCCCTCCCCCATTGCCGAACTGCAGAAGGTCATGCCCGAGGTCTATGAGGAGTTCCTGGCCATCGCAACCCGTCTGGAGAACTACTTCAAGGATATGCAGGACATGGAGTTCACCATCGAGGACGGTCACCTCTTCATGCTGCAGACCCGTAACGGCAAGCGTACCGCGCAGGCCGCCCTGCAGATCGCCATTGATCTGGTGGACGAGGGCATGATCACCGAGACCGAGGCCGTGCTGCGTGTCGAGCCCAAGCAGCTGGATACCCTGCTGCATCCCCAGTTTGACGAGGCCGCTCTGAAGGCCGCCGAGGTCATCGGCAAGGGTCTGGCTGCCTCCCCCGGCTCCGCCTGCGGTCAGGTGGTCTTTACCGCCGAAGAGGCCGAGGAAAAGGTCGTCAGCAAGGAAATGCCCAAGGTCGTTCTGTGCCGTCTGGAGACTTCCCCCGAGGACATCGTGGGCATGCAGGTCGCACAGGGCATCCTGACCGTCCGTGGCGGCATGACGTCCCACGCTGCCGTTGTGGCCCGTGGCATGGGCACCTGCTGTGTCTGCGGCTGCGGCAACGACAACGAAGTGACCATGGACTACGAGGCCAAGACCATCACCATCAACGGCCATGTGTTCCACGAGGGTGATTGGATCAGCATCGACGGCTCCACCGGCAACATCTACGAGGGCCAGATCAAGACCGTTGACGCCACCGAGAACCCCAACCTGAAGCGGTTCATGAGCTGGGCCGACGAGCGTCGTCAGCTGAAGGTCCTGACCAATGCCGACAACCCCACCGACGCACAGAACGCCATGGACATGGGTGCCGAGGGCATCGGTCTGTGCCGTACCGAGCATATGTTCTTTGCCGCCGACCGTATCAAGGCCGTGCGTGAGATGATCTGCGCCCCCGATGTGGAGGCCCGTAAGGCCGCTCTGGCCAAGGTTCTGCCCTTCCAGCAGCAGGACTTCACCGAGATGTTCCGCATCCTGGACGGCAAGCCCATGACCATCCGTTATCTGGATCCCCCGCTGCATGAGTTCCTGCCCACCAAGGCCGAGGACATTGCAGAGCTGGCCAAGGAGATGGGTATGACCGCCGAGGCGCTGACCAATATTGTCGAGTCCCTGCATGAGTTCAACCCCATGATGGGCCACCGTGGCTGCCGTCTGGCCGTCAGCTATCCCGAGATCGCCGAGATGCAGACCACCGCTGTCATCAACGCTGCCATTACGGTCAGCCGTGAGACCGGTGTGATGGTCACGCCTCACATCATGATCCCGCTGGTCGGCGAGGTCAAGGAGCTGAAGTATGTCAAGGATGTGGTGGTCGCCACCGCTGACAAGCTGATCGCCGAGTCCGGTCTGGATCTGAAGTATCTGGTCGGTACCATGATCGAGATCCCCCGTGCCGCTCTGACCGCCGATGAGATCGCCAAGGAGGCCGAGTTCTTCTCCTTCGGCACCAATGACCTGACCCAGATGACCTTCGGCTTCTCCCGTGACGATGCCGCCAAGTTCCTGGGCTCCTACTACGACACCAAGATCTACGAGTCCGATCCCTTCCAGCATGTGGATGTCAAGGGTGTGGGCAAGCTGGTGAAGATGGCCGCAGAGCTGGGCCGTCAGACCCGTCCCGGCATGGAGCTGGGCGTCTGCGGCGAGCATGGCGGTGACGCCTCCTCCGTGGAGTTCTTCCATGGCGTGGGCCTGAACTATGTCTCCTGCAGCCCCTTCCGTGTGCCCGTGGCTCGTCTGGCCGCAGCACAGGCTGCCATCAAGGATGGCAGGAACTAAAATATCAGCGCTTCGCAAGCTTCACTTTAACAATAGAGGATGCAAAGAAGTATCTGTACTCGTTCTCAACAAGAAAAAGAGTGCTTGGTTGGAAAGATATTGAAGTAAACCTTTATATCTAAACAATGACTCCCCGACTGTAAAACCAGCCGGGGAGTTTTTGTGTTTATAGGACTTTCCAATCCACACATTGGTTTTTGCCTCTAATCCTCTGTAAAATGAAAGCACAATCAAAATACAGGAGGTTGAGACTATGGAAACGACTATATTTGAGCAACTGGGCGGTACCTACACACAGCAAGGCGATTATCTGTTGCCGAATGTCAAGCTAGCCGAACAGGAACACGGTGACATTGGTGTGTGGGGAAACCGCCGCAGACAGTTCCTCAAGCAGCACCACCGGATCAAGTATTACAATATGCTTACGACGTGTACGCTCTACCCCCATCTTGCCGATGTGGAGCAGCAGGCTCAGGATATGTTCTTTCTGTTAGTAGATGAAATGGCAAAGCGTGAAGGAATCACAGAACAGCTAAAAGCCGCCGACCAGATGGAATGGGTTAACAAAATGAACAGTATTCAACATAATGCCAAGGAAATTGTATGTGCCAAACTTATCTATGAGGAACCATAGATAGTAACTATCTCATGAGTTATGTTGCTAGTTTATCAAGCCGTGGAGATCAGCCTATGGGGCACCACACCGAAGCAACTTTATATACAGGATGTCTCGGAAGTATTACTCGTTTAAGAGACCGTCACTAGGTTTGGTTATTAAAAACCACTTGACTTTTTCGCATAATGTGATACAATGCATATATCAGATTTATATGGTTATCAATAGCCAGAAAGGGAACAGCATGTATTACAAGAATAAATTTTTTTCTTTGACTGAAGAACAGAATGAGCGACTCCATCGTCTCATAGATGAAATGATCACCAAATTGGGAGGAAATTCGGATCGAATTGGAAGTACTACAGTAATTAGTGCATATTTACTCCACAAGGTTAGTCAGTTGGATGCATCGGATCTATTCTGTTATGCGGATATCCAGAAGGGTAAGCTGAAGTTATCTCCGGATATTCTTGCGGTGGTAGATCAGGAACTGGGGGAACTGAACTGGGAGAGACTGCGGGAGATGCTGCCTAAGTTTTCTTCAGATGAATTTGCCTTGGCTGCACTCCTCGTTGATCTGACCGCATATGAAAAGTACAGACCGCACATGACACCTGACTCGGTAACTCACCTG
>JARIAU010000059.1 GCA_029257695.1 Oscillospiraceae bacterium | reverse complement strand
TCTCCAGTCGGGCCACCGTTGCTTCTCGTACCAAGGTATAAATCACCGCAGTCAGCGGGACAAAGAAGATCATGCCCAGCAATCCGAAGAGCTTACCACCCACCAGGGCCGCCACCAGGGTCCACAGCGGAGACAGCCCCACCGAGCCGCCTACCACATGGGGATAGATAAACTGATTTTCCACAAACTGGACCACATTATAAAGGATCAGGCACAAAATGGCCTGCTTGGGGCTGGCCAACAGCGTGAGGAAGGTGCCAATCAGACAGGAGAGAAAGGCACCCACATACGGGACGAAGGCACACACACTGGTCAGCATGGCAATCAGGGCGGCATAAGGCAATCCAGCCACCGTAAAGGTAATCATAATCAGCGTACCCAGCACGATTGCCTCGATGCACTGACCGGAGAGAAACTTCCGAAAGGTATCGTTGGACAGCTGTGCCACATGACGCACCTGCTTGGCCCAGCGGGCAGGCAGGCTGGCATCGCAAATCATGCCGCACTGTCTGCACAGGTTTTTCTTGTCCAGCAGCACATAAACGGCCACGATCACACCAAACATCACCGTACCCATCCGGGAGAAGGTGGAAGTTGCCACGCCCACAGCCGAAGAAATCAGACTGCCGGCACCGCTGGTGAATTCCTTAAAGATCTGACGGTAATCCAACGTTTCCAGCCAGCTGGGCACCTCATTCAGGTTGATGCCGGCCTCTCCGAGTTGTTTGGACCATTCCGGCCAGCGCTCCTGCAGCATGGTCATCCACTCCGGCCAGCGTTGACGCAGCTGATCCACCACGCTCATCACCGATCGGACAAACACAGGCACCGCCGTTGTGAACACCACCACGATGACCAGTGAAATCGTAATGACCGTCAGGATCAGACTGACACCGGACAGCCCCTTCCACTCTTTTTTGCTCCAGCGGCGGAGCAGCCGCTCAAAGCCGCCCATAGGGACGCTTAGCACAAAGGCCAAAAACAGGCCCAGAATGACCGGTGTCATCAATCCCAGGATCTGCTGCACGAATCCGGTCACCGTGGAAAAGTTCATCAGCGCTGCATAGAGGATCACCCCGAAGGCAATCAGCCCCATCCACCGTTTTGTCTCTTGCTTCATGGATCGTTCACTCCTTGTTTCCAATCGGTCCTGTATCCTCCGCCTCGGGCCTTCTGCCCGGCGGAAGGCTGATATTTGAGATATACTTTGCTATTCTACCATAAAAAAAGTGCCCGGAACAAGGCTTTTCGCCCCGTTCCGGGAATTTTGTTTTTATCAGCCCAAGAAGCAGAGCATCATGGCATAGTGACAGGCACTGCCCGCCATGACAAAAAGATGAAACACCTCGTGGGAGCCGAATCCGGGGAATCGGTCATTGAACACCTTCAGCTTCAGGGCATAAATCACACCGCCCACCGTGTAGAAGATGCCGCCGGCCAACAACAAGGCAAACACAGGGCCCTTGGATGCGGCATAAATGGCCGGAAGGTCTGCTACGCAGGCCCAACCCATGGCAATATAGATCACCGAGGAAAACCACTTGGGACAGGTGACCCAACAGGCCTTCAAAACCATCCCTGCCAACGCAATGCCCCACACCGTGGCCAACAGCCGCCATCCGGCCGCTCCGCCCATAATCAACACGCAAAATGGAGTATAGGTTCCGGCAATCAGTACAAAAATCATCATGTGATCCATCTTTTTCAACCGGAGATTGACCCGTTCATTTACATTAAAGGCATGATATGTGGAACTGGCTCCATAGAGCAGAACCATGCTCAACATGAACACACTCAGCGCCACCAACCCTACCCGGCCGATCCCCGCATCTGCGCCATGCACCAACAGCACCGGCGTGGCAAAAATGGCTGCCACCAAACCAATAAAATGGGTCAGCGCACTGGCGGGGTCTTTGGCTCGGAACCGAAACTCCGGCATAGTAACACCCACCTCCTGAGGCTGAATTGCTTTTCCCATCGACATCATAGAAACCACCTTTCTATCGCACCGAATCCTATCATCGGTTATCGGATAACTTGTTGTAAGTATTCTATCACCTTTTCTCCTCCTTGTAAAGCGTTATCGAATATCTCTTGTACAGATTTTCATTGACGATACGTCGGTTTTCCTTTATGATACATAGTAACCGAAGGAGGTCATTTCCCATGTGTGACGCAAACCTGTCCCCATGTGCCAAGGAAATTCTTGGTTTTCACCTGCCTCGTTATGAGGAAATCCCCAATGTGGGGCTTTATTTGGAGCAGACAGCAAAATATATCAACGAATATATCGCTCCCTTGCAGGAAGCTGAAATCACCGGCAGCATGATCAGCAACTATGTGAAAAAGAAACTGGTCGCCAATCCCATCAAAAAGCAGTATAACCGGGATCAGATTGCCTCGCTGCTCTTCATTGCTCTGATGAAGTCGGTGTTGAGTCTGGATAATCTGGGTATGCTGCTGACCTTGCAGACCAAGGAATTTCCAGACACACAGAAGGCATACAACTATTTCTGCACCGAGTTGGAGCAAATTCTCCGCCATGTGTTCGGTGCCGAGGAACCCTTCACGGCGCTGCCCTCCGGTGCGGCCCAGTCTCAGATCCTGCTGCATAACGCCAATATCACCGTGGCCCATAAGATCTATCTGAACAAGAGCTTTGCCGCATTGCAGGAGCGGCAGGCAGCAAACGGCGCTCCCTCTTGAATTCAGTGTTCCCCGTCCCCACCCTTTTTATAAGTGAAGCGTGCATTTATGGAACCCTCCTTCCCCAAGGGAAGGAGGGTTCTGCGGCCTTGCACGGGCTGTTATAATAAGGATATCTTGTCAGTTTACGGAGCGTCATTATGGATGAACAGCGGCTGTTAAAACAATATTTTGGACACAAGACCTTCCGCCCCGGTCAAAAGGAGATCGTGGATCACCTGCGGGCCGGACAGGATGTGGTTGGGATTCTTCCCACCGGCGCCGGAAAATCGGTGTGCTATCAGGTGCCCGCGCTGATGATGGAAGGGGTCACGCTGGTGATTTCTCCCCTCATCTCACTGATGCGGGATCAGGTGCTGTCCCTCAAGTCCGCCGGCATCCCTGCCGCCTACATCAACAGTTCCCTCTCCCCCGCCCAGCTGAACACCGTCTATCAGCGGGCTTTGTCCGGTGCATACCGGATGATTTATATCTCCCCGGAACGCCTGGAAACCGACGCCTTTCTCTCCCTGACCCAGCGCCTGCCCATTGCCATGGTGGCCGTGGACGAAGCCCATTGCATTTCCCAGTGGGGCCAGGATTTTCGTCCCAGTTATCTGAACATTGCCAATTTTGTGGACTCGCTGCCCCAGCGTCCGGTGGTGGGCGCCTTTACCGCCACTGCCACCGATCAGGTCCGTCAGGACATCATTTCCCTGCTCCGGCTGCAACAGCCCTTTGTCAAAGTGACCGGCTTTGACCGCAGCAACCTGTTTTTTGAGGTGCGTCAGCACCGGGCCGTGGAAAAACCTGCCGTGCTGCAAGCCCTTCTTCGGGATCGGCAAGGGAAAAGCGGCATTGTCTACTGCTCCACCCGAGCCGCCGTGGATCGGGTCTACGAAGATCTGACCTTACGGGGATTCCCTGCCGTTCGGTATCATGCCGGTCTGAACGAAGCAGAACGAGCCAAAATGCAGGAGGATTTCCAGTACGACCGAGCACGGGTCATGGTGGCCACCAACGCCTTCGGCATGGGCATTGACAAATCCAATGTCCGCTTTGTCATTCATTATAATATGCCCCTCAGTCTGGAAGCTTACTACCAAGAGGCCGGACGTGCCGGCCGGGATGGCAGCCGAGCCGACTGCATTCTTCTGTTTTCTCCCGGCGATGTAAAAACCGCCACCTTTCTCATTGAAAACAGCACGGAAAATGAGGAGCTGACCCCAAAAGAGCAGCAGCGCCACCGCAATCTGCTCTTCCGACGGCTGCAATTTATGGAACATTACTGCAAAACCTCCGGCTGTTACCGGAGCAACCTGCTGTCCTACTTTGGGGAATCCCATGCAGACAACTGCGGAAACTGTGCCAACTGCCTGCGCCGATTCCGGCAAAAGGACATCACACTGGAAGCTCAGATGGTGCTGTCCTGCGTCCACCGGATGCAGCGGCTTCTGGGTCATCCCTCGGATGCGGAGCTGCTTTGCGCCGTGCTTTACGGCAGCCCCAGTCTGGCCAAGGACCCGCTCCATACCCTGTCTACCTACGGCATTATGTCCGGCTACTCCATGGCTGCCATTGCCGAAACCGTGCAGCAGCTGGTGGAAGAAAATTGTCTCTCCGAGGATGGCCGGCACCGGCTTTCTCCGGAACCGAAGTCCGACGGCATACTGTTTGACGGGGTCCGGCTGATGGCCTCCACCAGCGGTCCTACTACGCCGGCAGGCCGCCCCCGGGCCGCCGCGCTCACGGCGGAACAGCAGGCCCGCTTGGACCGGCTGCTCAAGCTGCGGGAGAAATTCTCCCGTCGAGAGGGCGTTCCTCCCTATGCCATCCTGTCCGATGCCGTTCTGACCGAAATTGCCGTAGAACTCCCTCAGTCCTTTTCCGATCTCACCGACCTCAGCGGGGTCAGCAGCGAAAAAGCCCGTCGCTATGGCCGGGACATTCTCCGCCTGCTGCACTCCTCTGCTCCCTGAACACAAACAGCGGCAGAGCATGGAACAATCCATGCTCTGCCGCTTTCGTTTATTTCTCGTTCAACCAGTCCACACTGATCTGTCCGGGTCCGGGCAAGTTCATGCGCCGCTTCCGGTTGGAGGAATATTCCAATTTTGCGGTGATCCGCTCCAAATCCCGATGCTCCAGTGCCACCCGATAGGAGTGGAGGTTCTCTTCCAGCCGCTCAATGACCTTGGTAAGGGCCGCACTGTTCAGGGTGAGCAGCTCCCGCCACAGCGGCACATCCAGTGCCGCCACTCGGGTGCAATCCCGAAAGGAACCGCCCTCAAAGCCCTTGCAGCGAAACAACTCCGCATCATCACACACGGAAAGGGCCACAATATGCATCAGCTGGCTGGTGTAGGCGATCATAGCGTCGTGCTGCTCCGGCGTTGTGGTCACCACATCGGCCGCTCCGATATGGTCCGCCATCCGATGCATCCAGTCGACGTGCTCCTGTGTACTGTCCGCACTTGGGGTCAGGATGAGATGGCAGCGCTGAAACAGTTCCGGAAAGGAATGCTCAATGCCGGAAAATTCCGTGCCGGCCATGGGATGGCAGCCGATGAAATCCACCGTATCCGGCAGCACCTTTGCCGCCTCCATAATGGCAGTCTTGATGCCGCACACATCCGTAACCAGACTGCCGGCCTTGAACACATCCCGATAGTCTTTCAGATAACGAATGACAATGCTGGGATCGGTACACAGCACCGTCACATCCGCCTCCGCAAGCGCTGTGGCCGCATCCGTCGTGGCCCGGTCACAAATCTGATGGCTCAGCGCATACTCCACGGTTTCCTGCCGACGGGCAACCCCCACCACTTCGCAGTGCTCAAAGCCACGCAAAGCAGCGGCCAGCGATCCGCCAATCAATCCCAACCCCACCACGGCAACGGTTTTCTTCATCCAAATCCCTTCCTTTAACACAGTGGGAGCGACACCCGACGGCATCGCTCCCCGTGTTGTTTGTTTGTATTTCTGATTACTGATTCCAGCCCTCATTGTCGGAATCATCCTTGGGGTGTTCCGGCTCCGCTCTGTCCCACGGGTCCTGACGAGGAGGATTGGTGGGCGGCACCACGGGCGGCTGCGGTGCGCCGGGGTATACCGGAGGTGCCTTGGGCATTTCCTTCAGCTGCTGATAATAGCCGGCATAGCTGTAATGCATATAGGGCACCAGATACACGGAAAACGCCGTGGTCACCAGCAGGCTCACAAGCGTAACGACCATCACAGGTGCGGTCTCTGCTCCAAGGAGTCCCTGAAGGAGTCCCTGTACGAACATTCCCACAAAGGAGGCCGTAAACATTTCCAAGAACAGCCATCCAAAGAAGGACAGATCCATCGAGAACAGATCCGCCTTGCGTCCCTTCATCATGGCCTTACTGCGGCGGATGGCCTCCAATGCAGAGATGTCGGGATCATCCAGCAAGCAGTAATCTGCCATCCGATAGCGATACATGGCAATGATGCCGGGAATCAAAAACAGCAGACACCAAAGGTAAATGAAGATCAGCCTGAGGATCTGCAGCCAGATGATCTTTCCGGCCATGCCGAACCAGGCAAACAGCTCCCCAATGGGGGTCTCCTCGCCCCGAACCTTCTGGAGCGAATGGCTGTAATAACCCATCTGCACCACCAGGGAATACAGACTGACCAACACCGCCAACAGCAGGCCGACGACCGCCTCTGTGCCTTGGAAACAGCCCATCATCTGCTGCTTCATCGCATCCATCATGGCGGGGCTGATGGAGTCGCCGGCAGACATCATCTGCGACCACTGGGTGTACACTTCCGTAAACTTATTCAGGGGGTTTTCCACCACCAGATCCAGCACCGCAGACAGCCAGGTCGTGGCCAAAAGAAAGATCAGTGCAATCATCATCGGATTGGGGCTGCCGCTCCGAATCAGCTGCTTTGCTCTGCGCTTGAGTTCCAGTCGATTGATGTACATGGTTTGCACCTCCTCTTTGTTTTGGTGTAGTATACCACACTCTATTTTCCTTTGCAACGAATACCCTTCTGCCCCATTTCCTTTCCCGGTCGGCAAAGAACTCCTCCCTTTTCTTGACAGCTTCCGGTAAAAGCAGATATAATGTAGGCTGTATCATTATAATATATAACGAGGTTGACTTCTATGGCCAGAAAAACGGCAAAAAAACAGTACGATAACGAAGCGATCTCCTCCCTGAAGGGAGCCGATCGTGTCCGCAAACGCCCCGGCGTCATTTTCGGCTCCGATGGTCTGGACGGCTGTCAGCACGCCGTGTTCGAGATCCTCTCCAATGCCATCGACGAGGCCCGCAGCGGTCACGGCGACAAGATCATCGTCACCCGCTATGCCGATCGCTCCATCGAGGTGGAGGACTTCGGCCGTGGCTGTCCGGTGGACTGGAACAACGCAGAGCAGCGCTACAACTGGGAGCTGGTCTTCTGCGAGCTGTATGCCGGCGGCAAATACGGCTCCGGGGAAGGCGACACCTATGAATTTGCCCTGGGGCTGAACGGACTCGGCTCCTGTGCCACCCAGTATTCTTCCGAGTATTTTGACGCCACCATCTACCGTGACAGCAAAAAATACACCCTCCACTTTGAGAAGGGCGAGAATGTGGGCGGCCTCCACACAGAGGACGCCCCCCGTCACAAGACCGGCTCCAAGTTTCGCTGGAAGCCCGATCTGGAGGTGTTTACCGACATCGCCATTCCGGTGGAGTTTTACACCGATGTGCTGAAACGGCAGGCGGTGGTCAATCCGGGCATCACCTTTGTGTTCCGCAATCAGGCCGGCTCCTCCTTTGAAACCACGGAGTTCCGCTATGAGCACGGCATTCAGGACTATGTGACGGAAATCGCCGGCGACAAGAGCCTCACCACCCCGGTGTTCTTTGAAACCGAACGCATCGGTCGGGATCGGGAGGACAAGCCCGATTACCGAGTGCGGCTGAGCATGAGCCTGTGCTTTTCCAACACGGTCAATCTGATCGAGCACTATCACAACTCCTCTTGGCTGGAGCATGGCGGTTCTCCGGAGAAGGCCATGCGCAACGCTCTGCTGTCTGCCATCGACTCCTATCTCCGCCAGCAGAACAAGTACAACAAAAACGAATCCAAAATCACTTGGGCAGACATTCAGGACTGCCTGATTTTCGTGTCCAGCAATTTCTCCACCCAGACCAGCTACGAAAACCAGACCAAAAAGTCCATCACCAATAAATTCGTGCAGGAGGCCATGACCGACTTCCTCAAGGAACAGCTGACGGTCTACTTCATCGAAACCCCCAACGATGCGGTCAAAATCGCAGAGCAGGTACTCATCAACAAGCGTTCCCGGGAGCACGCCGAATCGCAGCGTGTCACCATTAAGAAGAAGCTGTCCGGCTCGCTGGATCTCTCCAACCGTGTGGCCAAGTTTGTGGACTGCCGCACCAAGGACACCGGCCGCCGGGAGCTGTATATCGTGGAGGGCGACTCCGCCATGGGTGCCTGTAAGCAGAGCCGGGACGCCGACTTCCAAGGCATTATGCCTGTGCGAGGCAAGATTTTGAACTGTCTGAAGGCAGACTACAACAAAATCTTCAAGAGTGAGATCATCACCGACCTCATCAAGGTCATGGGCTGCGGGGTAGAGCTGAAGGGTGTCAAAAAGGCCAAGGATATGGCTGCCTTTGATCTGGACAATCTGCGTTGGAACAAAATCATCATCTGCACCGACGCCGATGTGGACGGCTATCAGATCCGCACCCTGATCCTGACCATGCTCTACCGGCTGACCCCCACCCTCATCAACGAGGGCTATGTCTATATCGCCGAATCGCCCCTTTATGAAATCACCTGCAAGGACGACACCTGGTATGCCTACTCCAACAAGGAGAAGGACGACCTTGTGAACGGTGTGCTGGCGGGCAAGAAGTGCTCCATCCAGCGTTCCAAGGGTCTTGGTGAAAACGAACCGGACATGATGTGGCTGACCACCATGAATCCGGAAACCCGCCGCCTGGTCAAGGTCATGCCCACGGATGCCGAGCGCACCGCCCAGACCTTCGATCTGCTGCTGGGGGACAACCTGCAGGGACGAAAGGACCACATTGCAGAGGACGGCCACCGCTTCTTGGAGCTGGCCGACATCTCCTGATATATCACTGAAAAGCTGAGGAATCGACATCAATGGCTAAGAAAAAGAAAACAGACGGGATTGCCCGTCATGTGGACAGCACCCATGTCAAGGGTCTGCGGGCGGAGGTGCTGGAACAGCCCATCGTGGACACACTGGAATGGAACTATATGCCTTACGCCATGAGCGTGATCATTTCCCGTGCCATCCCCGAAATCGACGGCTTCAAGCCCAGCCACCGCAAGCTGCTGTATACCATGTATCAGATGCACCTGCTCACCGGCACCCGCACCAAGAGCGCCAACATCGTGGGTCAGACCATGCGTCTGAACCCCCACGGTGATGCCGCCATCTATGACACCATGGTGCGTCTGTCCCGAGGCTACGGTGCGCTGCTGAACCCCTATGTGGACAGCAAGGGCAACTTCGGCAAGGTGTTCTCCCGTGATATGGCATGGGCCGCCAGCCGTTACACCGAGGCCAAACTGGACCCCATCTGCGCTGAATTCTTCCGAGACATCGACAAGGACACCGTGGATTTTGTGGACAACTACGATGCCACCATGAAGGAGCCGTCCCTGCTGCCCACCACCTTCCCCAACATTCTGGTGGCAGCCAACCAAGGCATTGCCGTGGGCATGGCCTCCAACATCTGCGGCTTCAATCTGGGCGAGGTGTGCGACACCGCCATTGCCCGCATCAAACACCCCAATGCCGACCTGTTCGCCACGCTGAAGGCTCCGGATTTCTCTACCGGCGGCCAGCTGCTGTTCGATCAGTCCGAAATGGAGAAGATCTACAACACCGGCCGCGGCTCCTTCCGTGTGCGCTGCAAGTGGCGCTATGACAAGGCGGAAAATGTCATCGAGGTCTACGAGATCCCCTACTCCACCTCCATCGAGGTCATCATGGACAAAGTGGTGGAGCTGAACAAGTCCGGCAAGATCCGTGAAATTGCGGATATGCGGGATGAAACCGATCTGAACGGCCTGAAGCTGGCCATCGACCTGAAGCGTGGTGTGGACCCGGATAAGCTGATGCAGAAGCTGTACAAGCTGACCCCCTTGCAGGACAGCTTTGCCTGCAACTTCAACATTCTGATTGCCGGAATGCCCCGTGTCATGGGTGTGGGCGAGATTTTGGACGAGTGGACCGCTTGGCGCACCGACTCGGTCCGCCGCCGTGCCTACTACGACATGAAGAAGAAGTCGGAAAAGCTCCACTTGCTCCAGGGCCTCAAGCGGATCCTGCTGGACATCGACAAAGCCATCCGCATCATCCGAGAAACCGAATCCGATGCCGAGGTTGTCCCCAATCTGATGATTGGCTTCGGTATTGACCAGATTCAGGCGGATTTTGTGGCTGAAATCAAACTTCGCAACATCAACAAGGAGTACATTCTCCGCCGCACCGCTGAAGTGGATGCACTTCAGCAGGAAATCGACGACCTGAATGACCTCATTTCCTCTCCCAAACGGCTGAAAAAGGTCATTGTGGACGAATTGACCGAGGTAAAGAAGAAACACGCCGTTCCCCGCCGCACCGAAATCCTCTACGATGTGCAGGAAGAGGCGGTGGATCTGGAGCCGGAAATCCCCGATGTGCCGGTGCATATCTTCCTGTCCCGGGAAGGTTACTTCAAAAAGATCACACAGCAGTCCCTGCGTATGGCCTCGGAACAGAAGTACAAGGAGGGCGACGGCCCCTTCCTGTCTGCGGATGTGTCCAATCGGGAGGAGCTGCTGGTCTTTACCAACAAGCAGATGTGCTACAAGTGCAAGCTGAATGACTTCGAACCTTCCAAGGCCAGCGTTCTGGGCGATTATCTGCCCACCAAACTGGGCATGGACGAGGGTGAAACGGTGTTCTGGGCCTGCATCCCCGGGGATTACTCCGCCCACCTGCTCTTCTGCTATGAAAACGGCAAGGTGGCTCGTGTCCCCCTGTCTGCCTATCAGACCCAAGGCAACCGCCGCCGCCTGACCGGTGCCTACTCCGACAAATCGCCTCTGGTAGCCTGCCTGCTGCTGACGGAGGAGCAAGAGGTGGTGCTCTACTCCACCGAAGGTCGGGCCGTCATCTTCAACACCGCCAGCCTTGCTCCCAAGGTCACCCGCTCCACGCAGGGCGTGGGCATTATGACGCTCAAACCCAAATGGCATGTGCGGGATGCCAAGCCGCTGGCTCAAACCGGCATCGTCAATCAATCCCGCTATCGTTCCCGCTCCCTGCCGGTGGCCGGCGCTCTGCTGAAACCGGAGGACAAGGGGGAAGAACAGATGACCTTGCTGTAACCACCGCCAAAAGGAGGGGTTCCCCCATGAAGCGACGCACCATCGCACTGATCCTGACCTTATGCGCACTGCTTTCCCTGCCGGGGTGCGGTTCCCTGTTTGACCGCACGGACTTTGCCGTTGCCCCCCATCAGGAGCAGTCCGCCATTCAGGAGGACGGCTCCATTCTGCACGCAGAAAACTATGCCAATTTGGTCAGCTGTGTCCAGCACTTCGTCTTCATGGGACAGCAAGAGGGCAAAGTCCGCGTCTACAAATACTCCGGCGACATCGAATCCGACCTGCGTACCGCTTGCAGGGAGGTGCTGACGGAAGATCCGCTGGGGGCCTATGCCTTGAGCGACATCTCCTTTACCTATGACCGCATTGTGTCCTATTATGAATGCACCTTCCACTTTGTCTTTCGGCGCACCAAGCAGGAGATTTCCTCCATTGTCAATGCTTACGGTGATACCTCCATCCGGAAGGAGATCAAAAAAGCCATGTCCGGCTTTGACAGTACGCTCACCTTCCGCACCGCCAACTACTATGCCGACCGGACCAACCTTTACAAGCTGGCACAGGAGGCCTACTATGCCTCCCCGGCCACCGCTATGGGGTATCCTTCCGTGTCCATCTCGCTGTTCCCGGAAAGCGGCGATGTCCGCATTGTGGAAATGCAGTTCAGCTACGACCACAGCCCCGAGGAAATGAAGCAGCACGCCGATGAGGTCGCCGCCGCTGCGGCTCGGATCATGGGACTGGAAACCGCTACCAACGGCAGCGTGGCGGAGCTGCTCTGCGCCCGTCTGCTGCAAGCCGTGACTTACGCTCCCGACGGCGGTTCCAGCGTCTATGATGCCCTTTGTCTTGGCAGCGCCAACAGCGAGGGGCTTGCCCTGTCCTATCAGCTGCTGTGCAAGCAGGCAGACATCCCCTGTCAGATTGTGCAGGGCACGCTGAGCGGTATCCCCCATTGCTGGAACATCGTGGAAGCCGACGGTGCCCACTGGCATGTGGATCTGACCCGTGGAGCAGCTCCGCAGGAGCGGCTGCGCAGCGATGCCGATATGACCTCCAACGGATACTACTGGTCCAAGGACGATTATCCCCACTGCACCGGGGTCTCTGAGGCGGGTTCGGAGGCATCCTGATCTTTTTCAAATACAACAAACTTTTTTCAGAAAAAGGGTTGACATTTCCGTTTTTCCTGCTATAATAAGTTTTGTTGTTGCGGGAGTAGCTCATCTGGTAGAGCGCCACCTTGCCAAGGTGGAGGTAGCGAGTTCGAGCCTCGTCTTCCGCTCCATAAACGGACACCCTCTGGGTGTCCGTTCTTTTTTCCCTGTTCTCTTTCGCTTTCCGGAATTCCGGTTGCTTTTTTCTCCGAAGAGAATATAATGAGAAACGGGGATTTCCCAATCATTCACCGTGAAAGGAGTTGGATCGAAATGGAAAGTGAAAGTCGAAGTTGCAGACTTGGTTCCGGCATGAGCGAAGACGCTCCGGTTCCCTTGTCGATCCACCCCTCGATGGGCTGCTGAAGAAGGAAACCCGATCGTCGGAACCCCTCTGTCTCTCTGACTTACCCTCAGGAATCAACAGAAGGAGGTTTCATCCCATGGATAACGAAATTTTTCTGGAAACCTATGGTTTCCCCGTCGAAGAGCTGAACGAGCTGCTGGAAAGCAAGCAGCTGCGTCAGCTGCGTGAAAAGCTCAATGAGCTGAACGAAGCGGACATCGCCGAATATTTGGAAGAGCTGCCGGAGGAAAAGCGGCTCGTGGTGTTCCGCATGCTCCACAAGGATCTGGCGTCAGAAGTGTTTGCCTTCCTGCCCGTGGAGATTCAGGAAATGATCATCAACTCCATCTCCGATACCGAGCTGGGCCGCATCATCGAAGACCTATATGTGGACGACGCTGTGGATATGCTGGAGGAGCTGCCCGCCAATGTGGTCCGCCGTGTGCTGAAAAATGCCAAATCGGACACCCGGGCCTTGATCAATCAGTACTTGAACTACCCCGAAAACTCTGCCGGCAGCATCATGACGGCGGAATATCTGTCCCTCAAGAAGGAATGGCATGTCAGCGATGCCTTCAACTACATCCGTGCCAACGGTCAGGACTCGGAAACCATTTATGTCCTGTATGTCACGGATAACTCCCGTCATCTGGACGGCGTGGTCACCGTCAAGGATCTGCTGATGAATTCCTACGAGACCACCATCGGCGACATCATGGAAGAAAATGTCGTCCACTGCATTACCACCGATGACCAGGAAGATGTTGTTGAGCTGTTCAACCGCTACGACCTGCTGTCTCTGCCGGTTGTGGACCAGGAAAACCGTCTGGTCGGCATCGTCTCCGTCGATGATGCCGTGGATGTCATGGAAGACGAGGCCACGGAGGACATCGAGAAGATGGCCGCCATCATCCCCACCGACCACTCCTACTTCCGTACCAGCGTGTTTGACACCTGGAAGAGCCGTATTCCCTGGCTGATGATCCTGATGCTGGGCTCTACCTTCACCGGAATCATCATCACTTCCTTTGAATCCTCTCTGGCCGCCTGTGTGGCACTGACCGGATTCATTCCCATGATTATGGACACCGCCGGTAATGCCGGCAGCCAGGCCAGTGTTACGGTCATCCGTGCCATGAGCTTGGGCGATGTGGAATTCCGGGATATGTTCCGAGTCATTTGGAAGGAAATTCGTGTGGCCGTGGTCTGCGGTGTTACGCTGGCCTCGGTGAACTTCGTGAAGATCTGGCTGGTGGATCGGATGCTGCTGGGCCAGAACATCTCCCTCACCATGGATTTGGTGGTCTGCCTCACCGCAATGAGCGTGGTCATTCTGGCCAAGCTGGTGGGCTGCACTCTGCCCATGTTCGTCAACAAGATCGGTCTGGACCCCGCTGTGGTGGCCTCTCCCCTCATCACCACCCTGATCGACGCCGTGTCCCTGCTGATTTACTTCCTCTTTGCCCGGGCCATTCTGGGCATCGCCTGAAGTGATCCCCAAAAGACAAAGCAAACGAGAGTGTATCCTCGGATACGCTCTCGTTTTTTCCACAATATCTGCGCAAAAACGCCCGTTCGAACCGCTTCGAACGGGCGTTTCTCTTTTTTATTCCCAATCTTTCCACACATCCGGGGCATAACCCACCGTGGCTTTCTTGCCGTTGCGGACGATCGGAGTGCGAATGGCCTTCGGGTGCTCCAGCAAATACTCCAACTTTTGCACATCGTAGGCATAATGGCTCAACAGTTCTGCATCCGGGTGCTTGGGGTCAATGAGGTTATCCACACCCACCGCCCGGGCCACATTCTCCAGTTCTCTCGGCCCCATGCCATAGCGGGGCAGATCAATGAACTGAAACTTCACCCGGCGCTCCTGAAAATAGCGCTGGGCCTTCTTGGTATCAAAGCATTTGTTCTTGCCGTAAATCTGAATGTTCATCCCGGCACTCCCTTCTTGCAAAAACCGGCGGTCCTATCGACCGCCGGTGCAGAATTACTTTCCTTCCCGCATGGCGGCGTACTTGGCCTGCACTTCCTTCATTTTACCGCAGGTCATGTTGCCCTCCGGGCAGCGGCCGGTGCAAACGCAGCTGGGGCCGCTCTTTCCGAACAGATTGGGTGCCACCGCATAGACCAGCTTGTACATCTCCTCTGCCAGCGCACGGATCTCCCACTGCGCCCGGTTGCAGCAGCGCAGGGAGAAGAAATTGTTCAGGCTGCGGGCATTCATGGTGACCACCATCTTGGTTTCACAGGCGTTGGGCAGCACAAAGCGGGCATCCTCATTGGCCATCTTCTCTGCCTTGCTGTGTGCCTTCTTCTCCGGCATCCCCTGCGCCAACAGCTCCGCCTCATGCTTGGCCGTCAGTGCTTGGGCCAAGGAGAGATAGTGGGCCGCTTCCTCCTCCATCGCCTTCAAAAAACGGGCCTTGGACTCGGGGTCCGACTCCACCTCCGGCGGAATGACGAACCGGAAATCATCCATACGGACATACCGCTGACTCTGGACGGAATAAGATGCAATCCGATGCCGGGTGATCTGTGCCAACAGCGCACGGGAGACCCCCTCAATGGCAAAGGTGAAGGATGCGTGCTCCACCGGGCTGGCATGGCCCAGATCGGAGAGCATATTCAAGAAACGAGCGCTCTTTTCCGGCGTCAAGTCCTCCATCAGACGCTCCACACCCACCGCAGAATAGCAAAGCTTGGCAGCCGCAGCCACCACACGCTCCGGTTCCGGCGTATGGGCGATCAAATCTACTTTCAGCATACGATCGACCTCCTATATGTTGACCGCTTTTCAATCAAAGCACTTCACACACATTCTATCGCTGCCCACAGGCAGCAGTTCAGTATAGCATACTTTCCCTGTCGACACAAGAATGGTCCAATCCTTGTCAAAGTACAAAAATCGCCGGTCTCCGAAGAGACCGGCGAAGGACTATCTTACTTGTTGCGGTGCACGGACTTCATGCGCTGCTCCAGATTCAGGATGCGCTTGCGGATACGCAGGGTCTTGGGCGTGACCTCCAACAGTTCGTCGTCATCCAGGAACTCCAAGCTCTGCTCCAGACTCATCTGCTTCGGGGGAATCAGATGCAGGGCATCGTCGCTGCCGGATGCACGGGTGTTGGTCAGCTGCTTACGCTTGCAGGCATTGATGGTAATATCCTCACGCTTGGGGGTCTGACCGATGACCATGCCCTCATACACGGGAACGCCGGCCCCGATAAACAGCACACCACGGTTCTGTGCATTGTACAGGCCATAGGTGATGGACTCACCGGTCTCACTGGCAATCAGAGCGCCCACATTGCGGCGGACCAACTCGCCACGGTAGGGAGCATAGGAATCAAAGACAGATGCCATGATACCCTCGCCCTTGGTGTCGGTCAGGAACTCGTTCCGGTAGCCAAACAGGCCACGGGCCGGGACCAGGAAGGTCATCTTCACACGGGAATCGCCGATGGGAGTCATATCGAGGAAGTCGCCCTTGCGGGAACCCATCTTCTCAATGACGGCACCGGAGCAGTCGCTGGGCACATCGACCACCAGCTGCTCCATAGGCTCGCACTTCTGACCGTCGATCTCACGGTACAGCACACGAGGGGGAGACACCTGGAACTCATAGCCCTCACGACGCATGGTTTCGATCAAGATGGACAGGTGCATCTCACCACGACCAGCCACATTCAAAGCATCGCTGGCCCCTTCCACTTCGGTGACCCGGAGGGAAACATCCTTCAGGGTTTCCTTAAACAGGCGATCCCGAATCTGACGGGAGGTGACAAACTTGCCCTCACGGCCGGCAAAGGGAGAATCGTTGACACTGAAGGTCATCTCCATGGTGGGAGCGCCAATCTTGACAAACTCCAGCGGCTCCACGGCATCGGGCACACCGATGGTGTCGCCGATAGTGATGTCACTGGTGCCGGACATGGCAATGATGTTGCCGGCGGAAACCTCCGTTGCAGGGACACGGCCCAGACCGTCGAAGGTGTAGATCGCCGTGGCCTTGGTCTTCTTGCTGACCTTGCCCGGCTCGTGGTAGTTGCACACCACGATCTCCTGATTCTGCTTCAGCGTGCCACGCTCAATGCGGCCCACAGCGATGCGGCCCACGAACTCGTTGTAGTCAATGGAGGAAACCAGCATCTGGAAGGGGCCATCCACATCCACTTCGGGAGCGGGGATATAGTTCATGATGGTCTCAAACAGAGGAGTCAGATCCTCGGTAATATCGTCGGGGGTATAGCCGCAGATACCATCACGGGCAGAGCAGAACAGCATGGGGGAATCCAGCTGCTCGTCGGTGGCGTTCAAATCAATGAGCAGCTCCAGGACCTCGTCCACCACTTCATAGACACGCTGATCGGGGCGGTCGATCTTGTTGACCACCACGATGACACGGTGACCCAGCTCCAACGCACGGGACAGCACGAAACGGGTCTGAGGCATGGGGCCTTCGGCGGCATCCACCAGCAGGATCACGCCGTTGACCATCTTCAGGACATGCTCCACCTCGCCGCCGAAGTCGGCATGGCCCGGGGTGTCAACAATGTTGATTTTGGTGTCACCATAAGTGACGGCCGTATTCTTTGCCATGATGGTGATGCCACGCTCACGCTCCTGATCGTTGGAGTCCATGACACGGTCCACCGTCTCCTGATTGTCACGGTACACACCGCTCTGCTTCAGCAGTGCGTCCACCAGAGTGGTCTTGCCGTGGTCAACATGGGCAATGATTGCGATGTTTCTCAACTTTTCCTGCTTCATATGGAACCTCTTTCTTCTAAACACGGGCGAGCTCCGCCCTCCTAAATACGCATTACACAACCGAGTATTATAGCCTGTTTTTCTATGAATTGCAAGGGATTCGACCCATTTACATTGACTTTTTCCCCTGTTTCGGTTAAACTATCTCTGTTCCCCTTCGGGAATCGGCCTTCCGGACGGTCTTGATGTCGTCCGCCGCCCCCTCCCCTTCGGAACGCTCCCTCATTTTTGCCCCCGTAGCTCAGTTGGATAGAGCGGTCGCCTCCTAAGCGACAGGCCACTGGTTCGAACCCAGCCGGGGGTGCCAAAGAAGCCGCCGACCGCCTGCAAAGCAGGCGGTCGGCGGCTTTTCTGCTTGCAGGGATCTTTGGCTGCATCCAGCCCGCTCCGGAGTCCTCTCTCCCAACCGCAGCCCCCTCCGACATGATCGTTCCCGAAACGGTTGGTCTCCTGTTCGTCTGCCCCGCACATCCTCATGCCGCAGGCCGTACACGCTTCCCTTTCACCCCGCTCTGCGGTATCTCCTACGGCTGAACCAAACAAACTCCGTTTCAAGCCACTTCTGCTTGACAAACCACGGATTGTCCCTTATACTGAACATTGTTCAGATTGAGGTGATTTGATGAATACCGTCGTGACATCCAAAGAAGACATTTTAACAGCCAGTCGGGATCTGATTCTGACCCAAGGCTGGTCCGCCCTAAGCATTCGCTCGGTGGCCAATGCCTGCGGCGTGTCCGTCGGTTCCATTTACAATTATTTTCACTCCAAATCCGACTTGATGGGGGCCACTACGGAGCGTGTCTGGTGCGAAATTTTCCATCGTCCTCAAGATCCCACGGTGTTTGACGATACACAGGCCTGCATCACATGGATTTATGAGCGAATGGAATATGGATTCCAACAGTATCCCAGTTTTTTTACCTTCCACTCGCTGGGCTTTCTCGGAGAAGAGCAGCCTAACGGCACCCGCCTGATGTATCAGACTTGGTCCCACATTCGGGACAGCCTGTGCGCCGTCTTGCAGCGGGACCCCAAGGTCCGCCCCAATGCCTTTGATGCTGCCTTTTCCTCGCAGCAATTCGCAGATCTGCTCTTTTCTCTGATGCTGGCCGCCTTGGTTCGGCAGGACTATGACCCCTCTGTGGTGCTGGAGCTGGTCCGCAGAACGCTTTATTAAAATTCCCACACCATTTGTGGGAATTTTTAAGATTACAAACTGAACGTTGTTCAGAAAGGAGTTTTCCTATGTTTCGTGTCAAGAAATCGACATTACTGCTGATCGCCTGCCTCGTCTGGGGTGCCGCCGGGTTCAATGTGCTGCGCATCGGTGTGCTGGCCTATCCGCCCTATTTGACGCCATTGCACCTGCTGCTTTCCGGAGTGGTCTTTGGCCTGTTCCAGACCTTTGTGTTTGGCCGACTGGTCCGAAAGCACACCGCCAGAATTGCCGCCATGCCGGAGGAACGCCCCTATTTCTGGACCTTTTTTGACCGCAAGTCCTTCCTCATCATGGCGGTTATGATGTCTGGCGGCATCGGACTGCGGGCCTCCGGTCTTGCTCCGGACCGCTTTATCGCTGTCTTTTATTCCGGCTTGGGTGCTTCGCTCCTGCTTGCAGGCCTGCTTTTCGGTGCCGCCTTTGTATCCGCCCTGCATTCCGCCCGAGTCAAATCCACTGCACCGAAGCCCGTCCCCTACCTTTCCCCGTCTGCTTTGGAGGTTCTTATGAAACACACCCTTCATTCTGCCTGGTGCTATGCCGTGCTGGCACTGCTTGGCGGTGTCTTTTTCCGTGAATTCACCAAATTTTACGGGTTCACCGGCAAAACAACTCTGTCCGTGATCCATACCCACTACTTTGTGCTTGGCACCTTCTTTTTCTTGCTGCTCTTTCTGCTGGCACGAACCACTTCTTTCCCGACACCCACCACGAAGCGGGTGCTTGTGGTCTATCATGTGGGCTTAAACCTGACCGTGTTGATGCTTGCCGTCCGTGGCATTACACAGGTACTCCAGATCACGCTCCCTTCCGGTCCGAATGCCGCTCTGTCCGGTATGGCCGGAATCGGTCACATTCTCTTGGGCGTCAGCCTGCTCCTGCTGCTGCGGTCGCTGACCGCCTCCCTTCCGAGCTCACCCAAGCCGCAAGAGGACTGTGATCTCTGATATTCTCCCGTTTGCCGCAGGGGCTGCCATGCTTTGCCCCTGCGGCTTTTGCATGGTCCCCGCTCTTGTCAATTTGAATTCCTTATAATATAATGTATAGCACCAAAAAACGAGGTGAACTTATGAACCATTACGCACTGCTTTTGAATCCCGGGCACAATCGGGTCTACTACAAATCCTCCCAGCAGCTCTCTGCGGCTGAATTTTCCATTGTGGCCCAATCCATGGACTGTGCGCCCACAGACATCCACGGCGAACACATAGCCGGGGTTTACTATCTGCGTTTTTCTGCGTGCAAGGTCCTGTCCGACCGGGATTTGGAACAAATCGCCCGTCTTTCCTTCGTCTTTGCTTTGTATCAGGTGGAGCATGATTGTCTGCGTCCGATTGCAATTCCGCATGTCAATTTAACTGACCTAAGCATCAGCAGCCTGCTGAAATACACCGGAAAGACCAACGAACTGTTCACCCGAATGATGATCAATGTGGCCGTATCCTCCGGCACCTTCACCAAACCGGAGCGTATCCGGCTGCTGGACCCCATTGCCGGCAAGGGTACCACCCTGCTGGAAGGTCTGTCCATGGGGTATGACTGCTGCGGTGTGGAGATCAACGAATCCTCGGCTTCCGACGGCTATCACTACCTGAAGAAATATCTGGAGCTGGAACGCATCAAGCATGTAACCCGGCAGCAAAAGCAGAGCGGCCCCAACAAATCCTTCACCGCCAAGCACTATGCCATTGATTTGGCCCGAAACAAGGAGGACTTCAAGCGCCATCAGGAGCAGCACTGGGAACTGGTTTCCGGAAACTCGATGCATGCCGATCTGTTCTTCCCCAAGCAGCACTTTCATGTGCTGGTAGGCGATCTGCCTTACGGTGTCCAGCACGGCAATGTGTCCGGCGACCGCAAGCAGCCTGCGCTGCGCCGGAGTCCCAAAGATCTGGTACAGGCCTGTCTCCCCGCTTGGAATACGGTGCTTAAACCCGGTGGCGTGTTGGTTCTGGCCTGGAACACCTTCGTTTTTCCCAAAGAATCCTTTGCCGCTTTGCTGGAGCAGGCAGGGTTTGAGGTCTTGCAGAACGGCCCCTACGGGGCCTTTGAGCATCGGGTTGACCAAGCGATTCTGCGTGACATTTTGGTTGCCCGCAAGCCGCTGCACTGACCCTCTCTTCTTTTCCTTTCTATATTATTATAATGTATTTCAACCGTGGCTCTGACATTCGTCAAAGTCACGGTTGTTCTGTTTTACTCTCTCATTTTGGGGCATACAAAGCCAACACCCCTTTTGCGCCGCTTTTTATTCGGTTTCCCCCTTCTTTTTTCGCACTTTTCCATCCGGTTTAGTCCATCTTTTCTCTGGTTTAGCATAGTTGTAGAAATATAAACGCCTTCATTCCTATTTTGTACAAGTTTTTTTGCTGTTTCGTTCCATCCACTCCAGGCTCACAGTGCTATTCTTAGTGCATAAACGATATGCGCCGGTAGCTCAGTTGGATAGAGTGTCTGACTACGAATCAGAAGGTCGGAAGTTCGAGTCTTCTCCGGCGTACCAAGAAGTCACGAGTATGTTCCACCCTATGTACATACTTGTGGCTTCTTTTTTTACAACCAAATACCAAAGATAAGGAGGCTGGACAAATGACCCGTGTTTATGATGATTTTTTGAACCTGCATTGTGACACCACCATCAAAACCGCACAGGACGGCTGGTATTCCTTCGAGGACACCGTATTTTACGGCGAAAAGGGCGGTATTCTGCCTGACGAAGGAACCATCAACGGTCAGAAGGTCTTGGAGCTGAAGTGGGAGGGCGATGTGCTCTACCATCGTGTGGAGGGCGAGCTGCAAAACCCCATCCACATGGAGGTGGACCGAATGACCCGCTGGTGCAACGCTTCTGTGCAGTCGGCCTTCCATATGCTGGACGGCTATTATGGACGCATGGGCCTGCATATTGTAGCCATCGGCGTCCATCCGGACAATCAGTGGTACGAACTGGACACCAAGGACCTGCCGGCCGGCCATCTGGACGAGGTCCAGGCATTCATGGATGAGCAGATCCTGAACAACCTCAAAACCGAGATTTCCTATATAAAAGGATGCGACTATCCCGACCCCAAATATCAGCAGTTTGAAGAAGTCCGCATGGTCAAGTTCGGCGATGTGGATACCCAGCCTTGTGGCACTCCACATGTCAATGAAACCAAGGATATTCTGGGCTTCACGATTTTGGGCAGCGCCCGTTCCGGCCGTGGCACCAAGGTATTTGTGGCCTGTGGTCCTATGGTCAATGTCCGACTTCAGGAATACAATGCCCTTCTGCGCAGAATGGCCACCGCAGCAACCGCCGGCTTCGATGAACTGCCTCAAAAGCTGGAAAGTCTGCTCTCCGCCAATAAGCAGCTGACCAAAGAGGTGGACGAACTGCGTCGGGCACTGTACGAATACAAAGCAGCAGAGCTGCTGGCCACCGAAGATCCGGTGCTGATCTGCCCTGAATCTGATCCGAAGGCCCTTCGTGCTTTGAGTCAAGCGGTAGCTGCCCGCACCACTCGGAATGTGATCGTAGCTGCGGAATGCGGCGGGCAGACCCAATTTACCATCCTTTCTCCCGACGGAAAGGCAAGGGAAATTTTTGTACAAATCAAAACAGCTTTGAACGCGACCGGAGGAGGCCCTCTGAACATGGTCAGCGGCAAAGCTCCGGTCTCTTTGGATGAGTTTCTTTGTACAATGGACAAAATAAACCAATAATCCTCTCTAATCCGCTGAAAAATAGCAATTTTTTCGCATTTATTGTTTATTCTCAAACAATCTCTATGTTAACCAGCGCAAAAGCAAACTCTAAACTTAGGATTATGTTGGCGGAAATATACAATTTGCACCTAGGGTTAAGTTCCATCCTGACTTATAGAATAAAGTATTATGATAGTAGTCATGAATTGGTTGCGCTATGCGTCTGGTAGTGCGCCAAAATTAATATTCATGTATTTAGGAGGAACTATGAAAGGTATTTGCGTTCGAAGCGAAATCAATCCGCTGAAGAAAGTTCTGCTGCATCGTCCCGGCCAGGAGCTGCTGAATCTGGTCCCCGACAGACTGCCTGAACTGCTGTTTGATGACATCCCCTTCCTGCGCGTCGCTCAGGCTGAGCATGATGCATTTGCTCAGATCCTGCGCAACAATGGCACCGAGGTCGTCTATCTGGAAGATCTGATGACTGAGGTCCTGAGCCTGCACCCCGAGCTGGTCAAGCCCTTCCTGTACCAGTGGATGGTCGAGGCTGACATCGTCACCGAGAAGTGGCAGAAGAAGATCTACGACTACCTGACCGCTAACTTCCAGGGCAAGGCTCTGGTCGAGAAGACCATGTCCGGCATCACCCTGAAGGAGATGGGCGGCGAGGCTTGCCGTTACTCCATCAAGGACATGATCTCCGAGATGGACGCTCTGGTTGTCGATCCCATGCCCAACCTGTACTTCACCCGTGACCCCTTCGCCTCCGTCGGCACCGGCGTCACCATGCACAAGATGCGTTTCCCCACTCGTTGCCGCGAGACCATCTATGCTGACTATATCTTCAACTATCATCCCGATTTCGAGGGCCTGATCACTCGTTATGCCGATCGTAACGATCCTCGTAACATCGAGGGCGGCGACGTTCTGAACCTGACTGAGGACACCCTGGCTATCGGTATCTCTCAGCGTACCAACCCCGATGCTATCGAGGCCGTTGCTAAGAAGCTGTTTGCTGATCCCAACGCCAAGATCCGCACCGTGCTGGCATTCGACATTCCTGACTGCCGCGCTTTCATGCACCTGGATACTGTCTTCACTCAGATCGATGTGGATAAGTACACTGTGCATCCCGCTATCATCGGGCCTCTGACCGTCTATGAGATCACTCCTGGTGTTGAGGATCCCACCGACCTGCAGATCCGCGAGGTCGATTCCGATCTGAAGCACATCCTGGAGAAGTACACTCATGTTGACGATGTCAAGCTGATCTACTGCGGTGGTGACGACCTGATCGCTGCTGCTCGCGAGCAGTGGAACGACGGCTCCAACACCCTGTGCATCGCTCCCGGTAAGATCGTTGTTTACGAGCGTAACGACGTCTCCAACGAGATCCTGGACAAGGCTGGCCTGACCGTTCTGCAGATGCCTTCTGCCGAGCTGTCCCGTGGCCGTGGCGGCCCTCGCTGCATGTCCATGCCTCTGATCCGTGCCGAGTAATCGGATCAATATCTGTTTTTATTTACAATTCTAAGGAGGAACTCAATTTATGGGACTCAATATCAGAGGACGTAGCTTCCTGACCCTGCTGGACTTCACCCCCGAAGAGATCAACTACATGATCGACCTGGCTGCTGAGTTCAAGCACATGAAGAACAACGGCGTCGAGCACAAGTGGCTGTCCGACAAGCAGGTCGTTCTGCTGTTCGAGAAGACTTCCACCCGTACTCGCTGCGCTTTCGAAGTCGGTGCCCGCGATCTGGGCATGGGCGTCACCTTCCTGGATCCCGGCTCTTCCCAGATGGGCAAGAAGGAATCCCTGGCTGACACCGCTAAGGTTCTGGGCCGTATGTATGACGGCATCGAGTACCGTGGCTTCAAGCAGTCCGTCGTTGAGGATCTGGCAAAGTACTCCGGCGTGCCCGTGTGGAACGGCCTGACCGACGACTTCCATCCCACTCAGATGCTGGCAGACATGCTGACCGTCCGCGAGGAGTTCGGTTCTGATCTGCGCGGCCGCAAGCTGACCTTCTTCGGTGACGCTCGTAACAACGTTGCTAACTCCCTGATGGTCGTCTGCGCTAAGCTGGGCATGCACTTCTGCGCTTGCGGTCCTCAGGACCGTATGCCCTCCGAGGAGCTCGTCGCTCGCTGCCAGGCTGTCGCTGCTGAGACCGGCGCTGTTCTGGAGTTCACCAGCGATGTTGCTCAGGGCGCTAAGGACTGCGATGTCCTGTACACCGACATCTGGGTTTCCATGGGCGAGCCTGCTGAGCTGTGGGCTGAGCGCATCAAGCTGCTGCTGCCTTACCAGGTGAACAAGGAAGTTATGGCTATGGCTAAGCCCACCGCCATCTTCATGCACTGCCTGCCCGCTTTCCATGACCGTGAGACCACCATCGGTGAGGACATCTACGAGAAGTTCGGTCTGGAAGCTATGGAAGTTACCGACGATGTGTTCCTGGGCACCCAGGCTCGTCAGTTCCGCGAGGCCGAGAACCGTATGCACACCATCAAGGCTGTGATGTACGCTACTCTGAAGTAATTCAAAAGAAGCGAACTGTAAGCGGCTTTCTGGGGCAATGCTTCTGCATTGCCCCGGGAGTTGCATAAGATAGTGCAGTGGTCTTTGACCACTGCACTACTCCGCGGTTCGGTATAGTTCAATCCGTCATGGCGATATTCCTCTTCCTGAGAAACCAATGTTCTCTGGGAGTGGCGTCATGACTTGTGGACTTTATCGATCTTTTTAGTCCGTGTTCCCTAATTTCATGTATTACGGAGTCAATTCGTCCTTAATAGGGCCCAATCGGGTCTTATCGCAAGGGCGCTTTGTTGCCGTGATCAAATATGCATTGCCGCACCAACGCAGCAATGCAAATTAGAAAGAAGAAAGAAGGAAGAGATTGCTATGGCCAATACTGCTAAGAAAAAGAAGAAGCGTGCATTAAGCACCTTCGGCATTCTGCTGGCCGTTCTGCTGCTGGTTTCCATCGTCACTTGGCTCGCCAGCGGTCAGACCTACACTGATCCCGAGACCAGCGAGAGAGTCGCTGTTGTCGGCGCTTCCCTGAGCCAGATCCTGATGGCTCCCATTGCTGGTTGGCACGCCGCAGGCGAAGTTATCGGCTTCGTGTTCTGCCTGGGTGCTTTCCTGTCCATCGTCACTGCTACTGGTGCTCTCGAGACCGGCATTCAGGTGCTGGTGAAGAAGCTCCACGGCAAGGAAATGGCTCTGATTTGGATCCTGATGTTCGTCTTCTCCATCGGTGGTACCACCTATGGTATGGGCGAGGAGACCGTCGGCTTCTACATCCTGCTGGCTTCCACCATGCTGGTTGCTGGCTTTGACCCTGTTGTTGGTGCTGCTACCGTCCTGCTGGGCGCTGGCTCCGGTGTTATCGGTTCCACCATCAACCCCTTCTCCACTGGTGCTGCTGTTGCCGGTGCTGAGGGCGTGGGTGTTGAGATCAACATGAGCATCCTGTACGCCGAGGGCATCATCCTGTGGATCGTGTCCTATGTCATCTCCGCTCTGTTCGTGACTGCTTATGCTAAGCATGTCCGTAACACCAAGGGTTCCATCCTGACCGCCGAGCAGCTGCAGGCTTGCAAGGACGCTTATGGCCAGGACGAGGAGCTGTCCGCTGATGTCCGTCTGACCGGCCGTCAGAAGGTCTGCCTGATCATCTTCGCCATCACCTTCGTCGTGATGATCCTGGGCTTCATCCCCTGGGGCAGCCTGAGCGAGAGCGTTTACAACTTCTTTGGCTTCACCAAGTACCTGACTGGCAATGCCTTCGGCGATTGGTGGTTCGATGATGCTGCCACTTGGTTCCTGCTGATGGGCGTCATCATTGGTCTGATCGGCCTGGACGACAAGTCCAAGATCGTTCCCTGCGTCGTCAGCGGCTTTGCTGACATGATCGAGGTTAACCTGGTCATCGCTCTGGCTCGTGCCACCACTGTCATCATGGCTGCTACCGGCCTGGGCTCCTGGATGGTCGAGGCTTCCGTCACCGCACTGTCCACCAGCGGTCTGCCCGCACCGATCTTTGGCTTCCTGGATTATCTGCTCCACATCGGACTGAGCTTCCTGGTGCCTTCTTCCTCCGGTCTGGCTTCCCTGTCCGCTCCCATCGTTTCCCCCATCGTGGCAAACATGGGCTGGTCTGTGGAGACTTCCATCATGATCAACGTTGCTGCCAACGGCTTCGTCAACCTGTTCACTCCCACCTGCGGCTTCATCATGGGCGGCCTGGCTCTGGCTCGTGTCCCCTATGAGACCTGGGTCAAGTGGGCTACCAAGCTGCTGGTCATCCTGGCTGTTGTTCTTGCAGCCATCTTGACTGTTTGCATGATGGTGCTGTAAAATAAGAAAGGCGAGGACAACTGTCTTCAACTTTCCCTATTGGAAAGCCGGCTGTGTGCCTTGTGCACACAGCCGTGCTTTTCTTCATTTTACCGTACATATCAGAAAGGTGGGTTACACAGATGAGAAAACCAGCAGTCCTTCAGGACAGCAAAGCATCTGCATCCGATCCGGCCACTCTCTGTTCCTTTGACTATGAAGCCATTCAAACTCCCACACCTGCCCTGATCCATCAGGCCGCTCGCTTCCTTTATATTAAGGAAGGCAGAGGAACGATCACCGTGGACGATGTGGAGTATAAAATCGTCCCCAACACACTGGTTGCAATTACACCCTGGAAGATCACAGAGATCACATGCGTGGCGGAAACCATGCGCCTGATCCGCATTGTCTATGACTTTCAATACATCAACTCTGTCTTGAAGGGCAACTATGCCATGGCCGAGGACAGCTCGGAGCTGATCCAGTTTCTCTCCATGGAGCCGGTGGTCTATCTGGATTCCGTGCAGACGGAATACATCGACCGCATTGCTGAACAGCTCAAGGCAGAGCTGGGCGTGGAATCCACACACAGTGTTGCTCCCACCCATCCCCTGTCCCACCTCTATATCACCGATAAGATCATTGAACTGATGATTGTGTATCGCCGCTATGTGACGGCAATTCGTGGCGAACAGGACCATGAGAAGGATATGTTTGCCGGCGAATCCATCCTCAGCTATCTCTACGCTCACTCCAGCGAGAAGCTCACTCTCTCCAGTGTGGCAGGTGCCTTCTTCATGTCGGAGTCCAACTTGTCCAAGCGAATCGCAGCCCTCACCAATTCGTCCTTCTCCAAGCTTTTGACCAGCATCCGCATCGAAAAAACGGCGGATTATTTGATCTATACCGATCTAACCCTGAACGAAATTGCCGACTTGGTCGGTTTTGTGGATGCATCCCATCTGTCAAAGCATTTCGTTTCCCACGGGAATGTATCCCCCAACAAATACCGAAAACTCTACGGAAAATTCAAATCCAAGTTTGATTTTACCGGGAAAAATGTTGCCTTTGCTGCTACGGATTATATCTATCACAACTATGCCACAGAGAAACTATCTGCGGATCAGATTGCGTCTCGGTTTGGTATTTCTGTCCACGAACTAAACCGGCAGATGCTGTACTACACCGGTCAGAATTGCGAGGCATTGTTGAATGCCGTCCGCATCAACCATGCGTGCGAGCTTCTGATTTCTACCGACTATTATGTCATTGATGTTGCATTCGAGGTCGGATACAACAATGTCAAGACTTTCAATATGAATTTTATGAAGTATAAAGGCATGACCCCTACGGAGTTCCGTAACCGCATCATGCTTCAGAAGCAAGACGGCAGTGTGGTCCAGCGTCGCACCGCAAAGAAGACCACCTGACCCCGTTTTACTTCTTGTGTTCTGTGGGTCGTTGAACTTTTGTTGTCCAACTGTCTTTTTCTTGTGAACCCAAGAATGCTGAAATATACAAAAAAATAACAAGGTTATCGGAAGTTATCCCTGTTATCTCAAGGTATGATAACAATAATTTGGTGATAAAAGCAGTATCATCCCATGAAAAAACCTGTAAAATTGGGCCGACAGAGACTGATTTTTGTGTTTTTTTACGATCATGGGCAGAAGATACTGCGGCAGTAGGTTGTAAATTTTGGTCATTTTGAGTGTGCATCCCCCTTTTTGGGCGCCGGATGCGTGGATTTCCTTCCAAACAGCAACCACACGAGAGGTTTCTTTCGTTCTGTTGCCGACACTGCGGCCGCTGCAGTTCCGGGCGGGCAAGAAGCGGATTGCCCCCTGGTTGCCGTGGTTTCGCCGGTCGCATCACCAAGAAACCATATGCGGACTTTGGTCCGAGGTCAAACCACCGGCCTATGATGGTGGAAAACGATTACAATGAGGTGAAGCATCCGTGAACAATCTTGAGAAGAAGATTTTCTCCGCAATCCAGGAATCGATCCAGCAGGCTTACGGAGTGACTCCCGAGGAAGGCATCATCACCGTTGATGTGCCTAAGGATCCCAAGCTGGGTGACTATGCTACCGGTGCTGCCATGAAGATGGCCCGCACCCTCCACAAAAGCCCCATGGAGATCGGTGAGACTCTGGCTGCCAAGCTGGCCGAGCTGCTCCCCGAAGCACAGTCCGTTACCGTGGCAAAGCCCGGCTTTATCAACTTCCGTCTCCGAACCGATGCCCTGACCTCTGTCATTAACCAGGTTCTGGAGGCCGGCGATCAGTACGGCCACAACAATTCCGGTGAAGGCCAGCACATTCTGGTCGAGTGGGTTTCCGCCAACCCCACCGGTGATCTGCATTGCGGTCATGCCCGTAATGCTGCATGGGGCGACAGCATTTGCCGCCTGCTGGAGGCCAGCGGCTACGATGTGCTGCGTGAGTTCTATATCAACGACGCCGGCAACCAGATCGTGATGCTGGGCGAGTCCCTGATTTCCCGCTACTTTGAGCATTTTGGCAAGGAGTATCCCCTGCCCGAAAACGGCTATCACGCCGAGGACATCATTCACATCGCCGAGGAAATCGCTGCCGAAGACGGTGACAAGTGGCTGACGGCCGATCCCAAGGAGCGTCTGGAGTACTTCATGGCCACCGGCAAGGCCAAGGAACTGGAAAAGATCGAGCGTGATCTGAAGCTGTATCGTGTCAGCTTCCAGTCCTGGATGCACGAGACCTTCTTCTATGAGAACAACATGCAGCGTATCAACGACTGCCTGAAGCACATGGACGAGCTGGGTCTGCTGTACGAGCAGGACGGCGCTCTGTGGTTCAAGAGCACCGACTACGGCGACGACAAGGATCGTGTCCTCCGCAAGAGCGACGGCACCCTGTCCTACCTGACCCCCGACATCGCCAACCATGTCTACAAGATCGAGCGTGGCTATCCCACGCTGGTCAACCTGTGGGGCGCCGACCACCACTCCTATGTCACTCGTATGCAGGCCGCTCTGACTGCTCTGGGCTATCCCGAGGGCACGCTGGCCGTTGACATCATTCAGATGGTGCGTATGGTGGAGGACGGTGTCGAAGTCAAGATGTCCAAGCGTACCGGCAATGCCATCACCATTCGTGAGCTGTGCGAGGATGTGGGCGTGGATGCCGCTCGTTGGTTCTTCTCCTGCAAGGACATCTCCAGCCAGATGGACTTTGACCTGAAGCAGGCCACCACCCATGACAACAACAACCCCGTGTACTATGCTCAGTACGCTTACTCCCGTATGTGCTCCATCCTGAAGAATCCGGACATTCCCGCATTCCACAAGGTGGACAGCTACGACCGTCTGACCGACGAGAAGGAGCTGCAGCTGCTGCACATGATCACCGATTATCCTTCTCTGATCGCCAAGGCAGCCAAGACCCGCAAGCCCAACACCGTGGCCGACTACATTCTGGCCCTGGTCAAGCTGTACCACAGCTACTACAATGTGGCCCGTGTCAACAACCCCGACGATCCCGAGCTGACCAATCAGCGTCTGGGTCTGGTCTGCGCTCTGCAGATCACCCTGCGCAACGCTCTGGATATGCTGGGTGTTTCCGCTCCCGAGAAGATGTAATCCCTTCACAATTTCACGATGACCCGCATATGCGGGTCATCGGATATGCGCCCGTGGTCTAATGGATAAGGCACTGGATTCCGGTTCCAGTTACTGGGGGTTCGAGTCCCTTCGGGCGTACCAAACGGAGCATCCTTTTGGGGATGCTCCGTTTTTCCTTGTATCCGACTGTTTCATCAAACAAGAGCGGCGTGGATTCCATGGAATCCACGCCGCTGTTTTCTTTTATTTCTGTGCCTTTGCCTTTTGAAATACCATTGCAAATTGACCGTCTCCACTGGTTTCCGTTTCCGGAATCAGACCGCAGTCTGTGCAGAACGGTCGGACGGAATCCGCTGTGTGATTGGACAATAAGCTGACGATGCCATAGCTGGTGTGGATGCGTTCGGTCGGGAGGATCACTTCCAAATCCACGACAAACGGCTCCGGATAGGCCTGTGGAATGTCACAGTCCCACAGATGCAGCCTTCCACCCGGTTTCAGTACCCGAGCCGCTTCTGCCAAGGCCTGTTTCTGCGTCCGGACATCCATGTACATCAGACTGTAAAAGAATGTTACATGGTCAAATTGCTCCGCCTCAAAGGCCAAATCGCACGCATCCATGACCTGTTTTTCAAATCCGTCCGGTGCTTCGTCCAACTCCTCCTGGCGAAGGTCAATCGCAAGCACCTGGGAGCCATAGCGTCGCCCAATCATCCCTTCACCGCCGCCGCCCACATCGAGAATCCGCCCCTGCAAATTCTCTTGCAGGCGAATGGTTCGGCCATTGGTTGATGTTTCCATCGCACACCCCTCCCTTTTGGAGAAGGATACCATCTTTCTCCCCGGAATACAAGGGCGGTCACCGCTTTCTTGGGTCACATGCAAACCCAGAGGTTCTTGATTTGCCCCTGAATCTGGTCAAACTCCCAAAGCCGTTCCGAACGGGCCTTGCTGTTGGGATCATTGATGCGAATTTTTCCATCTTCACTGCCAGCCAGCACAATAAAATGGCCGGTTGTGGTAAAGTCGCCCGGGCCCATGACACAGATAATCGGGTGCCCCTCTTCCAAATGCTTCATCACGGTTTTGCGCTCCAACGGCAGCTCCCGGACATCCATCCCCAGCTCCCGTCCGCCCTCTGAAATCAGCGTCCACTTGCTGCCGTTGCCGGGCGAGCTGTACCCATGGGCCTGACTGAATTCCGCCACATAGCGGGGTGTCAAGGAGGAATCATGGCGCAGATACAATCCCACCATGGACAGACAGGTGGGGCCGCATCCGGTGAATCCGATCATTCCGCCGGAATAATCCGCATAGCCCCACCGCTCATCCCACTGAAAGAGCAGCGGCACGGTGTTGGAATTGCGATACTGGCTCAAATCAATCTTCGGCTCCTGATCCTTTTTGATCGGATAATTCAGCACAAAGGGCCCCAATTCCGGGTTGTTGCTGACCGCATCCACCATCTCCTGCGGCCACGCATCCCGCGTCAGGTGGTGGTTTGCGGCAAAGGCTTCCAGATCTGCCTCAAAGTTGCCGGAAGAGGCTCCGTTCCCCACCCGCTCCCAATACTGGCGCAGCAGAGACTGTCCCAGCAGCAGCGAGCCAATCACCGCCACGAGAAATACCACCAGTAAAATGCGGCGTTCGCCGCTCTTCCGCGCGTTCCTTTTCTGTGTTCTTGTTGTGCTCATCTCTGCCACTCCTTGCGTCTTGTCGGTTTGTTTCGATCCTTATTATACCGCACATTTGCATCGAGTTTTTTTGTTTCCTCTCAACAGAACCTGCAAAGTTTCCACCGAATTTCTTACGATTTTCCTACGAAGCAGAGAAAACGACCCGAAGCGTATCCCATACGCTCCGGGTCGTTCCGTTTTACCCGTTCAGTCCATGGGCAGGGTGACTTCAAATGTGACGGTCTCATCCTCACTTCGGGCGGTGATGGTACCGTGGTGCAGCTCCACAATCTCCTTGGCGATGGCCAGTCCCAATCCGGCTCCGCCGCTTTTTGAGCCACGAGCCGTGTCCAGTCGATAAAACTGTTCGAAAATTCGATTCAATTTTTCCTGCGGAATGGTATTGCCCGGATTGCTGACCCGAATGTGAAGCAGTTTTCCGTCCGGCCGGACAGAAATGTGGATCTCTCCGCCTTCAAAGCTGTAATTGACGGCATTGCGCAGCAGATTGTCAAACACCCGCTGGATCTTGTCCACATCGCACTTCACCATCAGATCCGGCCCAATGTCCAAGGTGCAGCGCAGGCTCTTGTCCATCAGCATGGGTTGGAACTCAAAGGTGAGCTGCTCCAGCAGTCGGGTCAGATTGACACGGCTGTACTCCAAGGTGATATGGGACAGATTGAAGCGGGTGATTTCAAAGAATTCATTGATGAGATCCTCCAACCGCTCCGCCTTATCCAGCGAAATGGAAAGATACTTCTGCCGCAGCTCCGGCGAAATCTGCCCCTCATCCCGCAGCAGCGTCAGATAGCCGATCACCGAAGTCAGGGGCGTTTTCAGGTCGTGTGCCAAGTAAACCACCAAGTCATTTTTCCGCTGTTCCGCATCCTTGGCGGCACGGGCGCTGTTGATGGCCTTCTCTCTGGCTTGGTTGAGCTGATGCTCCAGATAGGCCAGTTCCCCGTCCAGTACAATGGGTTTGGGGGAGGGATCGACCAGATGCTCTGCGGCCGAAGCCACCTCGTCCAAATAGCGCAGCAGCTTTTTGATGAAATGATAGGTCACCAGCACCCAGCAAAGCAGCGCCAAGACGATCAGCACCAGGAAAATATGGTCCTTCATCAGCTTCAGCACCTGATAGAGGGGATCGTCGGGATACCAGATAAACATGCGGCAAAACAGCATCCCCAGCACAAAGAACAGATAGAGGCCCAAGATGACTCCGGCAATGGTCAGGATGTATTGCAGCAGCAGCTTTCGGGAGACCTCCGAGCGGCGCTGCGCCCGCCGCTTCATCGCAGTTCGCTTCTTATTCAACGGTGTAACCCACCCCCCACACGGTCTTGATGAACTTCGGCTTTCGGGCCGGTTCATGGAGCTTTTCCCGCAGGCGGCCGATGTGTGCCATCACGGTGTTGTTGTTGTCCAGATAGTGTTCCTTCCACACCGCCTCAAACAACTCTTCCGAGGAAATGACCTTGCCCCGATGCTCACAGAGATAGTACAAGATTGAAAATTCGATGGGCGTGAGGGCAATTTCCTCCCCAAAGAGCGTGCATTTGTGGTTTGCTTTGTTGATGGTCAGCCCCCGGATGTCAAACTCCGTGTCCGGCTCCGGCTGCTTGGCGCTGCCGGCAGCCTGATTGTACCGCACATAGCGCCGCAGCTGGGTCTTCACCCGTGCCACCACCTCCAGCGGATTGAAGGGCTTGGTGATATAGTCATCCGCTCCGATGGTAAGTCCCATGATTTTATCCGTGTCCTCCACCTTGGCAGTCAGCATCAGAATGGGGTAAAAGTGCTGTTCCCGGATGTGCTGACACAGACGGAACCCGTCAATGTCCGGCAGCATCACATCCAAAATCGCCAGATCCAGTGCCTCGGTGTCCACACAGTGCATGGCATCGGTGCCGTTATAGCATTTATAGACGGTGTAGCCGTCATTGCTCAAATAGACCTCCAACAGGTCTGCAATTTCCTTTTCATCATCTACAATCAGTATCTTCTCTTTCATCGGCTCCGGCGGCTCCTTTTCAGTCGGTTCCGGAGAATCGGGCCGCTCACTGCGGCCTAGGCCCATTCTCCTGTTTTCCGCTATTATAGCACCGGAGCCATTCCGGCACAACTTACATCGCCTGTTGTTTTTCTTCCCCTGCCATTTGGTCCTGCACGGGCATTTCGGCTGTTTTCTTCCTTTCCCGCAAAAAAGGACCGCTCCAACATCGTGGATGCCTGCCATTCCCTTTTCCGGCGGCTTCGTGTATACTGAAATCGAAAGCAATTCTCATGTTCCTTCTCTCGATTCAGGAAAGGATGTTTAATCATTATGTCAACCAGAAAACGACAACAAACGGAAAAGGGGCTGTTACTGCTGTCCTTTTTTGCCGGTCTGGCTTTGGCGGTAGCCGAACTGATTTTTGCCTTGGTCAGTCATTCCCAGTCCGTGCTGATGGACGCCGTCTATGATGCCACCGAGCTGATTTTTATTGCTTTGATTTTGTTTCTCACTCCTCTGTTTTACAAGCCCGTATCGGAAAAACACCCCTTCGGCTTTTTTCAGGTGGAATCCATCTTCCTGATTGTGAAAGGCTTTATGCTGCTGTCAGTCAGCCTTGGTGTGTCCTTTGGTGTGCTTCAATCCGCCCTGTCCGGCGGCAATCCGGTCAACGGTCTGCAAATTGCCGCCTTCCAGTTTTTTCAAGGTCTGCTTAGCGTGCTCATCTACTCCGTCATGAAGCGGCGCAACACCGCTCTCAATTCCCCCACCGTAGACATGGAAATTTTGGGCTGGAAACTGGATGTGGCATACAGCGGCGGCCTTGCGGCAGCCTTTCTCGCCTCCAAGGCACTGGAGCGGACGCCCCTGTCCTTTCTCTCCCCCTATTTTGACCAGATCGTGGCCCTGTTCATCATGGTGTTCATGCTGCCGGAAACCGTGCGGATGCTTTGGAGGGCCGTGAAGAATGTGTTTCTCTTCCCGCCGGAGGAGGAAACGGTGTCCAAAATCAAAGAGGTGTGCTGCGCCATCATGGAGGAAAGCGCTTTGGATCCGGTCTTTTTTGACATCACCCGCACCGGGCGTCAGCTGTGGGTGTCCATTTACTTCACCACGGAGAAAACCACGCTCTCGGTCAGCGCATTGAAAGCAATCAACGATCGCCTCAATGCCGAAGTGGGGGTCTTCTTTGAAAATTGCAGCTGCGAGTTGATTTTGGATTCCTGACGGTTCCGCTGCCGGAGCACGGTCTGCCGATACGCAATCCATCCATCTCTTTCGAACTGCGTGCCGCATTGCCTTCCTCGTCAATAGTACTAAAAAAATTCCGATTCCGATGCAATTTGTGTGCTTGCAAACGGGGGGAAATCCGCCTATAATTTGCCTTATATATAATTATTTTGAGCGATGCAAAAAGGGGGGCTTTTTGTGGCAAAATCCATTCAGCCGATGTACAGCGGACCCATATGGAAGCGAATGACCTACTTTGCGCTGCCCATTTTCTTTGGCAGCCTGTTCCAACAGCTTTATAACACGGTGGACTCTCTGATCGTGGGCAACTATCTGGGCAGCAGCGCTTTGGCTGCGGTCAGTTCCTCCGGCAGTCTGATTTTTCTGCTGATTGGCTTTTTGGGGGGCATTGCCTCCGGTGCCGGCGTGGTCATCGCCCGTTACTTCGGCGCCGATAACATCGACGCCATGCGCAGAGCCATTCATACCACCGTGGCCGCCGGTCTGGTGGCCGGTGTGCTGATGACCGGCATCGGTATGCTGACCTCCCCCTATATTCTGGCCTTGATGGGTACCCCCGACAGCGTCATTCCAGAATCCACCACCTATCTCACCATCTATTTTTCCGGTTCCGTCGGCTTCATTCTGTACAATGTCTTTGTGGGTATTTTGCAGGCCGTAGGCGACAGCCGTCATCCGCTTTATTACCTGATTGCCTCCTCGGTCATCAATCTGGTGCTGGATCTGCTGTTCATCGGCGTGCTCCACACCGGTGTAGGCGGCGCCGCTCTGGCAACCGTCATCTCTCAGGTAGCCAGTGCCTGCTTCTGCTTCCTCCAGCTGACCCGGACCAAGGAGGTCTACCGTCTGCGTCCTCGGGAGATCCGGTTCCATCGGGATGCGCTGGCCCAAATCATTCGCATCGGCCTGCCTTCCGGCGTGCAGAATTCCATCATCGCCTTCGCCAATCTGGTGGTGCAGTCCAACATCAACGCCTTCGGTGCCATGGCCATGGCGGGCTGCGGCGCTTACAACATCGTGGAGGGCTTTGGCTTCCTGCCCATCACCAGCTTCACCATGGCTTTGACCACCTTCATCAGCCAGAACTTGGGTGCCAATCAGCTGGAGCGTGCCAAAAAGGGCGCCCGCTTCGGCATCATCACCACCATGGTGCTGGCAGAACTGGTGGGTGTGGTCATTTTCCTGCTGGCCCCCTACATCATCTCTGCCTTTGACTCGGACCCGCAGGTCGTGCAGTTTGGTGTGGCCAAAGCCCATGTGTCCACCCTGTTCTTCTTCCTTCTGGCCTTCAGCCATGCCATGGCCGCCATTTTCCGTGGGGCCGGCAAGGCATTGGTCCCGATGTTTATCATGCTGGCCTTCTGGTGCATCGTCCGTGTCTCCTTCCTGACCATTGCCATCCCCCTGACCCACAGCATTCAGGTGGTCTACTGGGTCTATCCCCTCACTTGGTCCCTCAGCTCGGTGGCCTTCCTGATTTACTACAAAGCCTCCCATTGGATGCCGGACCCCACCGCATAACCGCACCGCAGCAGGCCGCTTTTGGTCTGCTGCGGTTTTTGTTCTTAATTTTTTGTTCTTAGGTTTGAATTTTCTCATACCCTGTAGTAAAATAGGAAAAACCCTATGGAATGTTAATTCTGCGGCTTTTGTCCGCAAGTATTGTGAGGAATATTCTATGAAAATTATCACCATCAGCCGTGAATTCGGCAGCGGCGGCCGTGAGCTGGGCAAGCGCATGGCCGATGCCCTTGGCTTTGACTACTATGACAAAGAAATCATCACCGCCATCGCTTCCCACAACGGCATGGACGAAAACTATGTGCACTGGGCTTTGGATCAGCACGGCTGGCAGAATATCCCCCTGACCTTCCGCAATTCCTTCTCCAGCGTTTCCATTCAGTCCGCCCAGACCGGTCTGCTGCTGGAGCAGAAGCGTGTCATCGAGGACATCGCCAAGGCCGGCAAGGACTGCATCATCGTCGGCCGGAATGCCGATGTGCTGCTGCGGGATTATCACCCCTTCAACCTGTTTGTCTGCGCCGAGATGGATGCCCGTCTCAACCGCTGCATGGCACGGGCCAAGAAGGGCGAGGACCTGACTCGGAAGGAGATGGAGCGCAAGATCCGCAACATCGACCGTGGCCGTGCCCAAACCCGTGACATCATCTCCAGCAGCCGCTGGGGTGAGCATACCGCCTATCATCTGACGGTCAACACGACGGACTGGAACATCAAGGAGCTGACCCCCGTGGTGTGTGCGTTCGCAAATTGTTGGTTTGATCGGGAAACCCAATGATTCAACTTTCGGACCACTTTGACTTCCGGAAGCTGCTGCGTTACACCTTTCCCTCCATTGTGATGCTGATTTTCACCTCCATTTACAGCGTGGTGGACGGCTTCTTTGTGTCAAATTTCGTCGGTAAGACCCCCTTTGCCGCTTTGAATCTGGTGTATCCCATCGTGATGCTGCTGGGCAGCCTGGGATTCATGTTCGGAACCGGCGGCAGTGCCCTGATCGCCAAGACCATGGGTCAGAATCAGCTGCAGAAGGCCAATGAGATCTTCTCCCTCCTGATTTGGGTCTCTCTTGCCTGCGGCGTGGTCCTCGGTGTGCTGGGCACCGTATTTCTCCGCCCGATTGCCCTGTTCTTGGGTGCGGAAGGGGAACTTTTGGAACAAAGCCTGATTTACGGACGCATTGTCCTGATGGCGGTTCCCACTTACATCCTGCAATATGAATTCCAATGTCTGTTCTCGGTGGCGGAAAATCCAAAGCTGGGCCTGTACTTCACCCTGATTGCCGGACTCACCAACATGGTGCTGGATGCACTGTTTGTCATGGCATTCTCCTGGGGACTGGCCGGTGCCGCCGCCGCTACCTCTTTGAGCCAGTGCGTGGGCGGTCTGCTGCCTCTGATTTATTTCGCTCGGAAGAACCCCAGTCCCCTCCGTTTGGTGCGCCCCAAGTGGGACGGTCGGGCCTTGGCAAAGGTCTGCTCCAACGGCATTTCCGAACTGCTCAGCAATGTTTCCATGTCCTTGGTGGGCGTGCTGTATAACTTCCAGCTGCTGCATTATGCCGGAGAGGACGGTGTGGCCGCCTATGGCGTGCTGCTGTATGTGGGGTTCATCTTCCTCAGCATCTTTATCGGCTACTCGGTGGGTGTGGCTCCGGTCATCAGCTACCATTACGGGGCCGGATACCGCTCCGAGCTGCAAAGCCTGTTTCGGAAAAGTCTGGCGGTCATCAGCGTGTTCGCTCTGGCCATGTTTGGTGCCGCATTGTGTCTGGCCCGCCCCTTGGCCAACCTCTTTGTGGGCTATGACCCCGATCTGCTGCGCATGACCACCCGAGGGTTGCAGATTTTGTCCTTCTCCTTCCTGTTTATTGGCTATGCCACCTTCAGCTCTGCGTTCTTTACCGCCCTGAATGACGGCAAGGTGTCCGCCTGCATCTCCAGTCTCCGTGCTCTGGTGTTTCAGGTCTGCTCCGTGCTGATCCTCCCTTTGTTTTGGGGTCTGGACGGCATCTGGGCTTCTAATGTGGCGGCCGAATGGTTGGCTGTGGTGGCTGCGGCGGGATTCCTGCTTTGCAACCGGAAAAAATACGGCTATATTTAATCCTATCGAACCGATTCCCGGCGGATGGCATTTTGATGCCCTCCGCCGGTTTTGCATTCCGCTCCCCGTTCAACAAAATCCGCCATTGCCTTTCCCGATGGATACCGATATAATAAAAGGAACGAATTTGAACTTTTTCCGGACCTTCTCCGGGTTTCATCCCACCATTTGTGGGTTCCATCGTAGAAAGGAAGTCTATCCCATGGCAAAGTATCTCCTCTCTCTGGATCAGGGTACCACCAGCTCCAGAGCGATTTTATTTGACGAACATCAGAAAATCGTCGGGATCAGCCAGAAAGAGCTGACCCAGCATTTTCCAAAGGAAGGCTGGGTGGAGCACAATCCCATGGAAATCTGGTCCAGCCAGTATGCCGTGATGATGGAGGTCATCGCCCAAACCGGCATTGAGCCTCGGGACATCGCCGGCATCGGCATCACCAATCAGCGGGAAACCACCATTCTCTGGGATCGGGAGACCGGAATGCCCATCTACAATGCCATTGTGTGGCAGTGCCGCCGTACGGCAGACATTGTGGATCAGCTGGTGGCGGACGGTTTGAGCGACCATATCAAAAAGACCACCGGACTGATCCCCGATGCCTATTTCTCCGCCACGAAAATCAAGTGGATTTTGGACCATGTGGACGGTGCCCGTGAAAAGGCACAGCGGGGTGAGGTGCTGTTCGGCACGGTGGACAGCTGGCTTCTTTGGAAGCTCACCGGTGGGCAGGTCCATGTGACGGACTACACCAACGCCAGCCGCACCATGATTTTTGACATCCACAAGCTGGACTGGGACGAAACGCTGCTCCATACTCTGGACATCCCTCGGGCCATGCTGCCGGAGGTCCGCAGCAGCAGCGAAATCTACGGCTATACAGACATCCAGGGGGTCCGCGTCCCCATCTGCGGCATTGCCGGCGACCAGCACGCCGCCCTCTTCGGCCAGACCTGCTTCGACCCGGGCGACATTAAAAACACCTATGGCACCGGCTGTTTCCTGCTGATGAACACCGGCGACACCCCCTGCGAAAGCAAAAACGGCCTGCTGACCACCATTGCGGTGGGGCTCAACGGTAAGGTGCAGTATGCACTGGAAGGTTCCGTGTTTGTGGGCGGTGCGGTCATTCAGTGGCTGCGGGACGAGCTTCGCTTCTTCTCGGAAAGCCGAGATGCCGAGTATTATGCCCAAAAGGTGCCGGACAACGGCGGCGTGTATCTGGTGCCTGCCTTCACCGGACTGGGCGCCCCCTATTGGGACATGTACGCCCGAGGCTGCATTGTGGGCATCACCCGAGGCACCACCCGGGAGCATATCATTCGGGCCGCACAGGAGTCCATCGCCTATCAGGTGGCCGATCTGGCCGCCGCCATGAAGGCCGACACCGGCTTGCAGCTTCGCTCGCTGAAGGCCGACGGCGGTGCCAGTCGGGACAACTTCCTGATGCAGTTTCAGGCAGATATGCTGGGCTGTCAGGTGCGCCGTCCCGCCATTCGGGAAACCACCGCTCTGGGTGTGGCCTATCTGGCCGGCCTGGCCTCCGGCGTTTGGTCCTCACAGGAGGAGATCCGCTCCCTCTGGGTCTGCGATCAGGAATATGAGCCCGGAATGTCGGCACAGCAGCAGGGAGCTTTGATGGATGCATGGCACAAGGCCGTAGGCCGCAGCAAGGACTGGGCGAAATAAGACCGACTTTGTCGGAATTCCCCGTCCTTGGTTGAGTTTTCCCCGTTCGCATGGTATAATGTTTTGTTTTTACTTCTGATTGACTGGAGGCACATCTATGAGAGAATACGATCAGCCGACCCTGCATCGGGTGCAGCAGCTGGAATTGATGATTTTGCGGGATTTTATGCAGTTTTGCGATCAGAACGGCCTGCAGTACTTCGGTCTGGGCGGCACCGGCATTGGTGCGGTCCGCAATCAGGGCTTTATTCCCTGGGATGACGACATCGACATCGCCCTGCCCCGCAAGGATTACGACGCCTTCGTCCGCCTGGCCACGGAGCAGCTTAGCGACAAGTACATCATCATGAATCCGGACTATGATCCCAATTTCCCCCTGATGACCACCCGCATGATGCTCAAGGGCACCAAGTTCCGGGAGGAATCCCTCAAGGACATCCACTGCGAACTGGGTATTTTTCTGGACATTTACGCCTATGACCAGCTGGCCGACGACCCCAAGGCCTACAAAAAGCAGTGCCGGGATGCTTCCCTTTTGGCCAAGCTGATGATCCTGCGCAGCATTCCCTTCCCCGTGCTTCCCTTCAAGGGCTGGAAAGCCAAACTGGCTCACGCTGCCACCGCCGTGGTGCACGGATTTATGGTGCTGTTCCGCATCTCCAAGCCTTGGCTGGCCAAAAAGTGCAAGGAAGTCGCTCTGCGCTATGAGGATGCTCCGGCCACCCAGCGTCTGGGCTATCTCTTTTATACCGACCCCAACGCAGAGCAGTACCTCCGCACCGACCTGTTCCCCTTGAAACCGTACCCGTTTGAGGATGTGGAGCTGCCCTTCGGCAACAACCTGCACGCCAACCTCTCCCGCATTTACGGCGACTATATGCAGCTGCCGCCCCCCGAAAAGCGCAAGAACCACTTCCCCTATGAGCTGGATTTCGGCCCCTATGGCGAGGTCCCGCTGGAGGAGATCCCCAACATGGGGCATTTCCCCCGCAAGTGATGGGCGCAGGTTTCTCACATCTCCTGTCCAACACAGGGCAGTTCCCCATCCGGAACTGCCCTGTTTCTTTTTTGTGAAATTTTTTCTCTTTTTTTGAAGTCAACAGCTGCCCTTCCTCGTTTTTATAACAGAAGGGTTCCGAAAGGCGGTGAGGCAGCAGCGTGACCAACCTACAATTCAGCAAATTTGTAACACAATATCAGGCACTGGTCTACACCGTCTGCCACCAGCTGGTACAGGATCATCAGCTGGCCGAGGATCTGACGCAGGAAACCTTCCTTGCCGCCTATACCCACATGGATTCCTGCCCGCCGGACCGCTACAAGCCTTGGCTGATCCGCATTGCCGCCAACAAGGCCACCGACTACCTCCGTTCCGCATGGCACCGCAAGGTGACCGCTCCGGGGGAAGACGGTCTGACTCTGCTCCCGTCAGAGGGCCCACCCCTTGCACCGGGTCCGGAGGCCCTGGTGCTAAGCGAGAGCGAAGCGGATGCCATCCGAAGCATGATCCATCAACTGAAGGAACCCTATCTGACCGTATCCAAACTCTATTTTTTGGAGGAGCATTCGGCAGAGGAAATCGCCCTTTTGCTTCGTCGCCCCATCAAAACGGTCCGCACCCAGCTTTACCGTGCCAAGCTGCTGCTGCAGCAATCCATTCGAGAAAGGAGCGGCGCACCATGAACGAACACTTTGATCGAGACGGCCACCTGACCGAGGCTGCCCTTGCCGCCCTGATGGACGGCCAACTGGACGAATTGCAGCGGCTGGAAGCCGGGGAACACCTCAGCTTCTGTGCCGACTGTCTGGAGCGCTATGCACAGCAGCTTACCGTGGACACACTGGAATTCCCGGAGACCGATGTCACCCCTGTGGTCATGCAGCGCATCCGCCGGAACAAATGGCGGGCATCCATCCGCCGCTACACCGCCGCTGCCGTGGCCGTGGCCATCGGCAGCTCCCTCTGGTACAGCGGTTTTCTGAACGCCCTGGGTGACACCATGCTGCAGCCGTCGCTGCCGTTGCCCGTGTCCCCATCCAACACCGCCGCAGCGGAGGATTCCCCCTCGTTTGGCGCCTCGCTGCAAGCTGCCGTGGATCAATGGTCCATCAAGGTACAGAGCACCGCTGCGGATGCCTTCCGCTCTCCGGATTCCCGTACCACCCATCCCCAACAAAATCAAATGGAGGATCTCTCATGAAACGCAACGCACTTTTGACTTATCTCTTTTCCCTGTGTCCCGGTGCCGGGCAGATGTATCAGGGCTATATGAAGCGTGGACTTTCCCACATCCTGCTCTTTGTCATTCCCATCATGCTGGGCTCTGCCTTTATGCCGGTTCTGATGGCCTTGGCCGCCGTGGTCTATATGTACAGCTTCTTTGATTCCATCAATCTCCGGGCCCAGATCCTCGCTTACTACAAGGGCATCGGAGATCCGCTGCCTGCGGATGACTTCCTCGTCCATTTGAACCTGAACGAGAAGGATGTGGAACAGATGCTCCGTGGCAAACCCAAGCTGATCGGCTGGGGCTGCATCCTTCTGGGTGCCGCCGGTCTGTACAAGTCCGTTGTGGAGCCGCTGCTGCTCTCTTTTGTGCAGCTGCTGCCCGATTCCTCCCTGACTTGGACCCTGAATCGCATCGTCTACTCTCTGCCCGGCATCGCTTTGGGCGCTCTCTTTGTGGTGGTTGGTCTGTGGCTGCTCCGTGGCCCCAAGAAGCCGGAAGACACCCTTGAACTGTACGGAGGGATCGACGATGAAGAATAACATGGACGCAATGTACACCCCTGCGCCGAATGCAGAGACCGTCTCCGCAACTATGGACATCCCGAACACCGCCTCTTGCCCTGCTCCCAAGGCTCCCCGCTATGTGGGCCGGATCACCTTGGGCGTTGCTCTGGTCTTTATCGGCATTGCAATCACGCTGACGCTTTTCGTGCCGGGACAGCGGCTGTTCTTCCTGGTAAAGCTGCTCCCCCTGATTTTGGTTTTTCTGGGCGTGGAAGTGCTCATCTCCGCTGCCCGCTGGAAGGATCGACCGGTCAAGGTGGGCATTGGCCTGACGGTCCTCTCCCTGCTGCTTATCACCGGTTCGGTGTGCTCCACTCTGCTCCCCGCTCTGTGGACGGCTTACGGCCCCGAGGAACAGAAGGAACGCATCGCCATGGAAACCGCACTGAAGGACTTCGTTTATGAGGTTTTGGACCCGGCGGAACTGGACTCCGTTGTGGTTTCCGTCGATCCGGTGGGGCTGACGGAGGATTCTCGCAGCACCGTCCGCATCGACCTGCTGGGCAATTACACGGAAGAAGCCGCCTTTGCCGAGGCGGTCACCCCTATGGTGCAGGCACTGTCCCAGCTGGATGCGGACACCCTCATCCTGTCCTCCTCCGGCGCCACCGACTACTGGAGCCTGCATCTGGACCGCCACACCATCCGCAGCGACTTCTCGGAGCAGGAGCTGCTCCGCCGCCTGACCCACGAGCGTGTTTACTGGGATGCCGATGGCAGCCCGACTCAAACCGATGCTGACCGCTATGACCAACTGGTGGAACAGGGGACACTGGTCAGTGCCGATTTGGTGACCAATGCCCGCCAAGAGGGCTGGAACCAAGGGTATCAGCAGGGCGTGGCGGATACACAGGCCCGATATGACACCCAACCTGCCGCATAAAAAGCACAAAACGCCGAATGGAACCGCAATTCCATTCGGCGTTTGTCTGTGATAGGGTTATGCTTCTTCGCTGCTCTCGGCAAATTCCGGCCGCTGGGTTTCACCCACCAGCTCCACCCGATCGGACTGTAAAAAGACCTGATCGTAGTACTCCGAACGCTTGCTCAATTCCTCATTCATCCGCTTGTAGCCCCCCAGCCGCTCCGCCAGCGTGGGCTGGATGGAAAACAGATTGACGCCCAGTCCCAGCCGATCTCCCTCGATCTCGCAGCCCATGGCCGCCAGCGTGGTGGGGAACATATCAAAGGGCGTCACCAGTCGTCCCTTGCTCCGAATCGGGGTGGCATCGGCATTCACAATGCAGTTATACACGCATCGGTCATAGTCCGGCTCCATGTTCCGGGCAAAAAAGTCCCCGTCCATGGACTGGTGGTCGCCGCAGATGACCACCGTGGTGTTGTCATAGAAGTCCTGCTGCTTGAGCCAGTCCAAAAACTCCGTCACCTGACGGCTGGCACAGTGGGCCACATTGGAATACTGCTCCGGAAATTCCTCCCGGCACAGGTCGCAGTAATAGCCGTCCACATGATGGGTGTCCACCGTCAGCATGGTGAAGGCAAAGGGCTGCTCCAGCTGTGCCATCTCCAGGATCTTATCCTTGGCATAGCGGTAGAGGTGCAGATCCTCCATCCCCCACCAGACCACATAATCCGGTGGCACAATGCCCTCCGCCCGTGCGGTATAGAGGTCATAGATCCGCTCCACGCCGTGCTGCCGGAAGTACTTGTCCCGTCCGGCAAAGTTGACATCCGAGCCCACCATCAGGGCCTGCTCATATCCGTTGGCGTGCAGCACATCCTGCAAATTGGTGATGCCGGGCAAAAACTCCGACAGCTGCCCATAGGCATTGCCGTCCATTCCGCCGGCCAGCGGAATCCCCGCCGTCTGGGACACCATACCGCCCACCGTCCAAGTGGCACCGGTGGTTCTGGACCAGCCGCCCACGCCGTCGGTCTGGGAGAAGTTGACATTCTCCTCCGCCAGCTGATACAGCTCCGGAATGCTGTTGTAGGGCTGGCCGCCGCCCTGCTCCGGAGCCATGAAGGTGGTTTCCATGGACTCCATGAAAATGTAGATCAGGTTTCGCTTCTGCTCCGGGAACCGGATCTCCGTCTCCTTGGGGTCCTGATAGTCGGTTTCATAGAGGCTGCCCCACTGGAGCTTGCCCCAAAGCCACTGGGGCAGTTCCGCCATCTGCGCCGCCGCAGCCAGCAGCAGCACACACAGCACTCCGGCCACCGTCCGCCGCAGCCACCCCGCCATGGGGACGGGAAGCACCGTCTGCTCCGTGCCGTTCTTCCACGGGACACGCATGGGCCGGGGCAGATACAGCAGGCACCAAACCACCACCGTGCTTACCAGTGCAGGACAAAGTCCCTTCCACAGATAGCCCAGAATGAGATCGGTTTCCACACCCTTGAGGCTGCCGGTCATGGTGAACAGGATGGCGTCAAACCCAACCCTGCCATACACACGGATGTACCACTTTGCCCCCCAGAAGGCAGCAAACGCCACCAGCAGCAGCACCGCCGCAAACCCTCGTTTGATGTGTTCTTTGGTCGTTGTATTCACAGTTGTCCTCCATCTTAAGAATTTCATAATGTCTGATTATATCGGATTTCGTCGAATCCGTCCAGAAAAAACGGAGCTTTTTTCACATTCCTTGCCAAGCGGCAGGTCAGTGTGCCTCTTTGGGAAGTCCCTTGGGCAAAAAACCGGCTCCCTCCATGTTCCAAGACGCATTCCCTGCGTTGCACGCTTCTCCATCCGCCCCATCCCGGCTGGGAATGAGAAAACGGCTGCCCTGTCTGCATTCGGCCGTGTACACATCGAACACATCCCCGCACAAAGGCGTTCCTCCCGGAACGGACAAGTTCCGCACAAAGGCTCCTCTTCCGTCCGTTCCTTCCTTTTGTCCCGCTGCCGGCAGTGCAGCGGACAAACCGACCCTTCCCCCTTGTTTTGTCCCGCCGCTGTGCTATACTGAATGCAGATTTGCAAGCAAAGGAAGTGTCAGAATATGCTGAATGTCACCCTGATGTCCCAGCGTGTGCAGGAACTTCATTTTACGAATCACATCGCCGTCTCCGGCAAAATCGATCTGTCCAACAGCTTCAACTTCCATGTCACCTTTTCCGAGGACAATCACAGCTGTCGGGCGGAGCTGTATCAATCCGCCAAAAGCAAGGCAGACCCGGAGCAGCTCTTTCTCTCCGGCACCATTGTGGGGCTGTTCCATGTGGACGGACTGGAGACGGAGCAGGATAAACGCATGGCTCATATCGCCTGTTATGACCAGCTGTTTCCTTATCTGCAAAGCACACTTTCGTTTGTCGCCGCCGGCTCCGGCCTGCCCGGATTCCTGCTGCCCAAGCGTGCCCTCCGGCCGGAACAGATCGTGATCAACCATCCGGCCGCTTCCGCTCCCCACCTCTGAATTGATCCTTTGCCCACCCTCCTCCACGACAGAATTCGACTTCTGTCGTGGTTTTTTCTTGACTCGTTCGAACATATGTGCTATAGTAACACACAGAACAAGTGTTCTAGTTTTATTTGGTTTACATCCGGTTTCCATAAGATTCCATAACGCCGCCGGGTTTACCATAATTCAATATATTGTGCTAGATAACCCTTGTTTTCCAAAATAAAAACCATATTTTGTGATATTCCGGACCGTTTCCTCTTTACGAATCCCCCCGCTTGTGGTATAGTCTGTATCAGTCGAAGGAGGACCGCTCCTTCCCCGCATCTCTGCCCCCAGCGAACCAAACCGTGGGTTTGGTCCGGTTTAACGGACTGTCATCGGGGTAAGATGAATGCAACGATCCCGCCGCAAAGGAGGCATGGCTTTTATGAAAACCCTATATTTCAATACGAATCACTTCGTCCGCAGAGAAGGCAATGTGATCGACTTCACCGAGTACCGCAACCGTCTGCAGCAGGCCAAGGCCGTCCCGGCGGCCGTGGGAAACGAGGTCAGCTATCAGTGGGAAACCGACGATTCCGTGTGGCACAGCCCCGAGACTGCCCCCAAGGCCGTCCGTGCCCACAAGGCACCGCAGCCCGCTCCTCTGGGCAAGCTGCTCCGCCGCAGCGTGGCGGAAAAACTCCGTTCCCTGCTCCATACCTTCCGTCATTACTCTTTGGCAGACAAGCTGGAGGTCGCCGCAGCCGCAGCTACGCTGGGTCTGGTGCTGACCATTTGGCTCCAGTTCCTGCTGTAACCTCCGCACAACAACACGCGTTCCACGCCCTGCGGCTCCCGCCGCAGGGCGTTTTTTCCGCTTCGGTTGGCTCCGAACACCCTCGCCCGCCGGAGGCTCCTGCCCCGCTCCGCAAGGGCAGCCATCCTCCCGTTTCCTGCCCCCTATGCACCCGCTGCTCCGCTCCGGAAGGCACTTCCGTCCCCCTGTTCCATCCCCTGCTGCCGCCTGCCATCCCATTGGCTTCCTGTTTTTTCCATCGGTCCAAATTTGACGCAAAAAGATATCTTTTTTTGCTTTACAAACGGAAACAGCTGTGTTAAGATACCACCGTATGCACGGCGCTGCCGTGCGGCCCTCTCTGCTTGGTTTCGGGATCATCGCCCGCATTGCGGGGCTTCACCCACCCGTAACTCAGCACACAGGGATATTTCAAAGAAAGGTGGAATCATCCATGATCCGCAAAGAAGAAAAGACTTCCGTTATCGAAGCAAACCGCACCCACGAGACCGACACCGGTTCTCCCGAGGTCCAGGTCGCTATCCTGACCGCCCGCATCCAGCAGCTGACTGATCACCTGCGTACGCATCCCCATGACAACCACTCCCGTCGTGGCCTGCTGCAGATGGTTGGTAAGCGCCGCAAGATGCTGGACTATCTGGCCAAGAAGGACATCGAGCGTTATCGTGCCCTGATTGCCAAGCTGGGTCTGCGTAAGTAAGTGTTTCTGGTCAGGGCGACGCATTTTCCCGCGTCGCCCTGATTTCCGTTCACCAAACCAATTCCGGAGACAAGCCCTTTCCCCTTTTTAGCAGTTGAATCTGCCCTCGCCTCGTCTGCGAGATCGGATTCAAGTGCTAAAAGGCAGGCTTCGTCTCCACCGTAAAGGAGGACAAACCATGTCTACTGTCATTACTCACAAGCAGTTCCCCAATTACCGCAAGTATGAGATGGATCTGGCCGGCCGTCCCCTCTCCATTGAGGTGGGCAAGGTCGCCGAGCTGGCAAATGCCGCCGGCATGGTCCACTACGGCGAAACCACCGTCATGGTGGCTGTCACCGCTTCCCCCCGTCCCCGTGACGGCGTGGACTTCTTCCCTCTGAGCGTGGACTTTGAGGAAAAGCTGTACGCCGTGGGCCGCATCCCCGGCTCCTTCATGCGCCGTGAGGGCCGTCCCTCTCTGCCTGCCGTGCTGGCAAGCCGTCTGATCGACCGCCCCATGCGCCCCCTGTTCCCCAGCGACCTGCGCAACGATGTTTCCATCACCTGCACCGTCATGAGCCTGGATCGTGACTGCTCCCCTGAAGTTGCTGCCATGATCGGCGCCTCCGCTATGGTGGCCATCTCTGACATTCCGTGGAACGGCCCCATCGCCAGCGTTGAGGTGGGCTATGTGGACGGCGAGATCGTCATCAACCCCACGCAGGAGCAGCGTGCCCGCAGCCAGATGGACACCACCGTCGCCTCCACCGGCGAGAAGGTGGTCATGATCGAGGCCGGCGCCAAGGAGATCCCCGACGAAATCATGTTCGAGGGCATCAAGGCCGCTCACGAGGTCAACAAGACCATCGTTGCTCTGATCAACCGCATGGTCGCCGAAATCGGCAAGCCCAAGTTCGAGTATGAGCACGCCGACTTCAACGAAGAGCTGTTCGCCAAGATCGTCGATGCCACCATGGAAGAGGCACAGGCCGCCATGGACACCGACGACAAGAATGTCCGTGAGCAGCGCTGGAACAAGCTGATCGACCACTGGCATGAGCTGTTCCTGGAGGAGTATCCCGATATGGACAAGTATCTGGAATCCTTCACCTACAAGTTCCAGAAGAAGATCGTCAAGCAGTGGCTGCTGGAAGGCCACCGTGTGGACGGCCGCAAGAGCAACGAGATCCGTCCTCTGGGTGCCGAGGTCGGTGTGCTGCCCAAGGTGCACGGCTCCGGCCTGTTCACCCGTGGTCAGACCCAGGCCCTGAGCATCTGCACCCTGAACACCCTGTCCGCCGCTCAGAAGCTGGATACCATCTGGGAAGAGGACACCAAGCGCTATATGCATCACTACAACATGCCCGCCTACTCCACCGGCGAGGCCCGTGGTGCCAAGTCCACCAACCGTCGTGAGTATGGCCACGGCGCTCTGTCCGAGCGTGCTCTGGAGGCCGTGCTGCCCTCCGTGGAGGAGTTCCCCTACGCCATCCGCGTGGTGTCCGAGATCATGAGCTCCAACGGCTCCACCTCTCAGGCCTCCATCTGCGGCTCCACGCTGGCTCTGATGGATGCCGGTGTGCCTCTGAAGGCTCCTGTGGCCGGCATTTCCTGCGGTCTGATCCAGGACGACGAGGGCGGCTTCACCACCTTCATCGACATTCAGGGCGTGGAAGACTTCCACGGCGAGATGGACTTCAAGGTGGCCGGCACCAAGGCCGGCATCACCGCCATCCAGATGGACCTGAAGAACGACGGTCTGACCATGGAGATCATCCAGAACGCTCTGGACATCACCCGTGATGCCCGCTGCGCCATCATCGACGAGGTCATCCTGCCCTGCATTCCCGCTCCCCGTGCAGAGGTGAGCCCCAATGCCCCCAAGATGCTCAAGATGAAGATCGATCCCAACAAGATCCGTGAGGTCATCGGTTCCGGCGGCAAGGTCATCCAGAAGATCCAGGCCGATTCCGGCGCCAAGATCGACATTGAGGACACCGGCGACCTGTTCATCTCCGGCCCCGATGCCGAGAGCGTGGAGGCTGCCAAGAAGGCCATCGAAACCATCGTGTTCGTGCCCGAGGTGGGCGCCCTGTACTTCGGCAAGGTCGTCCGCATCATGCAGTTCGGCGCCTTCGTTGAGCTGGCTCCCGGCAAGGACGGTCTGGTGCATATCTCCAAGCTGGCCAACCACCGTGTTGCCGCTGTGGAGGATGTGGTCAACATCGGCGACATGATCTGGGTCAAGGTCACCGACATCGACGAGAAGGGCCGTGTCAACCTGAGCCACAAGGATGCTCTGCGTGAGATCCGTGAGCAGCAGGCACAGCAGAATCAGCAGTAATTTTCCCGCTTTTGGGTCATACTAAGCCGGACGGACGAACCTTTTCGTTCGTCCGGCTTTTTCTCTATTTTCTCCAAGTGAGGTAACGCTATGTACGATTATCAGCTTATCACCCTTCCCAATGGCGTCCGCATCGCCACCGAGCGGATGCCCGGCGTCCGCTCTGCCGCTCTGGGCATCTGGGTCACCACCGGCTCCCGGGATGAATCCAGCCGTGAAAACGGCGCCGCCCACTTCATCGAGCATATGCTCTTCAAGGGCACTGACACCTGCTCTGCCGAGCAGCTGGCCTGGCGCATGGATTCCATCGGCGGTCAGGTCAATGCCTTTACCACCAAGGAAAACACCTGTTTCCACGCCCGCTGTCTGGACACCCATCTGCCCGAAGCACTGGACATTCTCTGCGATATGTTTTTCCATAGCAAGTTTGACGAGGAAGATGTGCAAACCGAACGAGGGGTCATTTTGGAAGAGATCGGCATGTATGCCGATGACCCCTCCGATCTGGTCAGTGAGCGTCTGTTCGGCGCCGTGTTCAAAGGCTCCGCTCTGGGCCGCCCCATTCTGGGGCGCAAGGCCTCTTTGGAAAAGATGACCGGCGCATGGCTCAAGGAGTACAAGCAAAACCACTACACCGCCGACCGTGTGGTGGTGACGCTGGCCGGCAGCTTTACCGAGGATGTGGTCCGCTCCATCGAGGAGCGCTTCTCGGCCATGGAGCCGGGAACCGCCAAAAAGCTCAAGCCCGTTGCCATGAAGGATGCCTTTGTGGTGAAGCGAAAGGCCACCGAACAGAACCACCTGATGCTCTCCTTCCCTTCCATCACGGATCGAGACCCCCGAAAGTATCAGATGCAGCTGCTCTCCTCCATTTTGGGCGGCGGTATGTCCTCCCGCCTGTTCCAGCAGGTCCGAGAAAAGAACGGCCTTTGTTACAGTGTCTACACCTTTGGCACCAGCCACGAGGAGGTGGGCCTGTTGTCCATTTACACCGCTTTGAATCGGGACCAGGAGCCCAAGGCACTGGATTGCATCCGTCATTTGCTGGAGGACTTTCTCGACCACGGCCCCACCCAGGAAGAATTGCAGCTGGTGCGGGAGCAGTCCAAGGCCAATGTGCTGATGGGTCTGGAATCCACCACCGCCCGCATGAGCCATCTGGCCCGCTGCCTGCTGCGGGAAGGCCGCTTCCTGACCCCCGATGACATCATCGCCAGTTATGACGCCGTCACCCGGGAGGAAGTGCTCACTCTGGCCCGGGAAACCTTCGACTTTGATCACCTTTCTTTCTCCGCCGTGGGCCGGGTGTCCGACGAGGAGACCTATCGTCAGCTGTTGCTGCACTAATCCACCCCATACCCCAATCAAAGGGACCAAAGGCTGCTCATGGGCTGCCTTTGGTCCCTTTTTCATCCCATCCGTTCCATCTTTGAAGAAAACGATTGCCAACCACGGCCCTGCATACCCGTTGTCCCTCCTCAAACCACAGGGACGGACAAAGGAACCTTCCTTGTGCCGTGCCGTAAGTCGGTCGTCCCGTGAAGGGACGGACCTTCCGTCTCGGTGTTCCTGCGGCACCGTTCCACCGGAAGGGGTTCGTATGGAAACCCAAACCGCTGGGTTGCACTTGGCTGCAAACTGCTCCGTTTTACGAACAAAATTTTGACGGACACCCGTCCATTTCCCCCTTTTTTTCTGTATTTTCCGCCAAAATTTACAATTGTTTCATATTCTTCCAAGGTCTTTCTCTTGTAAATTCAGCATAAAATGGTAGAATGTTTTGTAATCGTTCAAAATCGAAACATCAGAAAAGGTGAATCCCATGAGTCTGCGTATTGGCATTGACATCGGCTCCACCACCGTCAAGGTTGTGGTGCTTTCCCCCGAAGGACAGCTGTTGTTCCGCTCCTATGAGCGGCATTTTTCCAAGGTGCGTGAAAAGGCCTGCGAAATCCTCCGCTCCATCGCCCCCCAATTCTCCGGTCAGGACATCCGGCTGGTCATCACCGGCTCGGCCGGTCTGGGTGTGGCCAAGGCCAGCGGAGTGGACTTCGTTCAGGAGGTCTACGCCACCGCTGCTGCGGTCAACGAATACATTCCCGACACCGATGCCGTCATCGAACTGGGCGGTGAGGATGCCAAGATCATCTTCTTCGGCGGTGCGTTGGAAGAACGCATGAACGGCTCCTGTGCCGGCGGCACCGGTGCCTTTATCGACCAGATGGCCACGCTGATGAATGTGACCGCCCCCGAGCTGGATCAGCTGGCCCTCAAGCACGAAAAAATCTATCCCATCGCCTCTCGCTGCGGCGTGTTCGCCAAAAGCGATATTCAGCCCATCCTGAACCAAGGCGGTCGGAAAGAAGATGTGGCGGCCTCCATCTTTCAGGCCGTTGTGGATCAGACCATTGCCGGCTTGACCCAAGGGCGGGAGCTCAAGGGCAAGCTGGTCTTTTTGGGCGGTCCCCTCCACTTCCTGCAAGGGCTGCGGGAGCGTTTTGTAGAAACGCTGGAACTGGACGAGGCCCATGCCATTTTCCCCGAGGATGGCGACTGCTTCGCCGCCATCGGCGCCGCCCTCTGTGCCTCGGATTATGCCGCCCGTCCCTTCGACGATGCCCTGCGTCTGCTGGAAGAGAGCCGGGAGGCCACCACGACCATCAACACCGCTCCCCAGCTTTTCGCCAATCAGGCAGAATATGACGCCTTCTGTCAGCGCCACAACGCCACCCATCCCCCGGTGCTGGACATCGCCACCTATCGGGGCGATGCCTGGCTGGGCATTGATGCCGGCAGCACCACCACCAAGCTGGCGCTGATTGCGGCCGACGGCGGACTGCTTTATACCTACTATCACTCCAACCAAGGCAATCCGGTGGCCATTGTGAAGGAGCAGCTGGAACACATTTATGCCCTCTGCGGCGACCGCATCACGCTGAAGGGCAGTGCCGTCACCGGTTATGGTGAGGATCTCATCAAAAATGCCTTCAACTGTGATTTGGGTCTGGTGGAGACCGTAGCTCACCTGAATGCGGCCCGCCACTTCAATCCGGAGGTAGACTTCATCATCGACATCGGCGGGCAGGACATGAAATGCTTCAAGATCCGCAACGGCGCCGTGGATTCCATCCTGTTGAATGAGGCCTGTTCCTCCGGCTGCGGCTCCTTCATCGAAACCTTTGCCCGTGCGCTGGGCTATGACATCGCCGACTTTGCCAAGCTGGGTCTGTTTACGGAAAAGCCCGTCAATCTGGGTTCCCGCTGCACCGTGTTTATGAACTCCTCCGTGAAGCAGGCCCAGAAGGACGGTGCCAGTGTGGCAGACATCTCTGCCGGCCTTGCCATTTCCATCGTGAAAAACGCCATTTACAAGGTGCTGCGGATGTCCTCGGCAGATGATCTCGGGCAGCACATCGTGGTGCAGGGCGGCACCTTCCACAACGATGCCGTACTGCGTGCCTTTGAGCAGGAGCTGGGCCGAGAGGTCACCCGCCCCACCATTTCCGGCATTATGGGCGCCTTCGGTGCGGCACTGGCCGCCAAGGAGCTGGGTCTCTCCGAGAGCCAGACCCTCCGTCCGGAGGAATTGACCCATTTTGTCCATACCGCCAAGCCCATCACCTGCAACGGCTGCACCAACCACTGCGCCCTGACCATCAACCAGTTTGACGGCGGCCGCCGCTTCCTCTCCGGCAACCGCTGCTCCAAGCCCCTGGGCGGCAAAAAGGAAGCTATGCCCGATCTGATGCGCTACAAGTATGACAAGCTGCGCAGCATGGAGGGCAAAGGCGAGGGCTCCGGCGCCCGTGGCAAGATCGGCATTCCCTTCGGGCTGAATATGTACGAAAATCTGCCCTTCTGGTTCACCTTCTTCACCAAACTGAACTTTGAAGTGGTTCTCTCCCCCCAGTCCAGCCGCCAGCTTTACATCAAGGGCCAGCGCACCATCCCGTCGGACACGGTGTGCTATCCGGCCAAGCTGATTCACGGCCATGTGCAGGCCCTTTTGGATGCGGGTGTGGACACCATCTTCTACCCCTGCATGAGCTACAACTTTGACGAGGGCACCAGTGACAACAACTACAACTGCCCGGTGGTGGCCTACTACCCCGACCTGATCGCCGCCAACATCCCCGCACTGAAGGAGCATCGCTTCCTCCACGCATATTTTGGTCTGCATCGGCCCAAGGACTTTGAAACACGGGCGGCGGAGTACTTCGGCCGGGAATTCTCCATCCCTAAGAAGGAAGTGATTGCCGCCAGCCGTGCTGCCTTTGCCGCCTATCATGCCTATGTAGAGGATGTGCGTGCCACCGGTCAGGCCTACATCGACTATGCCCGCAGCCACGATCTGCCCATTATGGTGGTGGCCGGCCGTCCCTATCACATGGACCCGGAAATCAACCACGGCATCAACGATCTGGTCACCGGCTTCCGCTTTGTCCTCATCACCGAGGATGCAGTGGCCTACCACATGGACAAGGCCCCCCGCAAGGTGCTTAACCAGTGGACCTACCACGCCCGCATGTACAATGCGGCCCGCTATGTCTGCACGCAGCCCGACATGGAACTGATCCAGCTTGTGAGCTTCGGCTGCGGCGTGGATGCCATCACCGGCGACGAAATGCGCTCCATTCTGGAGGAGGGCGGCAAGCTGTACACGCAGCTGAAAATTGACGATATTTCCAACCTGGGTGCAGTGAAGATCCGCATCCGTTCCCTGCTGGCGGCCATTGACGCACGCAAGAAGAATTCGTGAGGTGAATCCATGGCTGAATTGATTTACGACAACACCGGTCGTCTCCTGTTTACCAAGGAAATGAAGAAGGAATACACCATCCTCATTCCCCAAATGCTGCCCATCCACTTCGGTATGTTCCGTAAAATGCTGGAATTGGAAGGCTATCGGGTGGCCCAGCTGAACAACAGCGGCCGGGCCGTGGTGGACGAAGGTCTGAAATATGTCCACAACGACACCTGCTATCCGGCCCTGCTGGTCATCGGTCAGTTTTTGGATGCCATCAAAAACGGCGGCTATGATCGCCATAAGGTGGCCCTGATGATTACCCAGACCGGCGGCGGCTGCCGGGCCAGCAACTACATTCACCTGCTCCGCAAGGCGCTGAAAAAGGCCGGTATGGATTACATTCCCGTCATTTCCCTCTCCGTGGGTCAGGAGACCAACCCGGGCTTTTCTCTGACCATCCCCCTGATCCGCAAGCTGGTCTATGCCATGATGTACGGCGACCTCATCATGAATGTGGCCAATCAGGTCCGCCCCTATGAAACCAACTCCGGCGACACCGATGCCATGGTGGAGCACTGGACGACGGAACTCATCCGCCGCTTCACCAACGGGAAGGGGATGTCCCGCAAGCAGATGAAGTCGGTATTCCGGGAGATCCTCTCCGACTTCAAGACCATTCCCTACACCCCCTCCGACAAAATTCGGGTCGGCGTGGTGGGCGAGATCTATGTCAAGTTCTCCGCCCTCGGCAACAACAATCTGGAGCACTTCCTCCTCAGCGAAGGTGCCGAACCGGTGGTGCCCGGCCTGACCGACTTTATGATTTTCAAAATCTACAACCGAGTGGTGGATGTGGATATTTACGGCGGCAGCCACCTCAAGAAGGTGGTCTGCAAGTGGGCCATGCGCTACATCGAGCACTGTCAGCACGACATGATCGAGGCCTTCCGGGACTCCGGCCGCTTCCAAGCCCCCGGTGACTTTGCCACGCTCCAGCGTCTCATCGACGGCTATCTGGGCGATGGCTGCAAGATGGGCGAAGGCTGGCTGCTCACCGCCGAAATGCTGGAGCTGATCCATTCCGGCACCAACAACATCGTCTGCGCCCAGCCCTTCGGCTGCCTGCCCAATCACATCGTGGGCAAGGGCATGATCCGTGCCATCAAGGACAACTACCCCAATTCCAACATCGTGGCCATTGACTATGACCCTTCGGCCACGGAGATCAATCAGGAAAACCGCATCAAGCTGATGCTGGCCAACGCCAAGGGACTTGCGGCAAAGGCCCAAGCCGCTTCCCACGCAGCACCTTGAGTGTACCCCCCCCGAACGGACTTTGGTTCCCTCGGGGGGTGCATCTTTTCCTGCATTTTTCTTGATTTCAGCCCGAAAACGCCAGATTTCGTGCAAAGAATGAATGCTTCCTCCTTTTCTATTGCGTCTTGTTTCCCGATTGGGTATAATGGGGGCATCAATACGAAAGTGGGTGTTTCTATGGCAAAAATTCCAATGTTGACTCCGCTGGTGGAGATGGACGGCGACGAGATGACTCGTGTGCTGTGGCGCATCATCAAAGAAGAACTGATTTGCCCCTTTGTGGATCTGAAGACGGAATATTACGATCTGGGCTTAACCCATCGGGACGAGACCAACGATCAGGTCACGGTGGACTCTGCCAATGCCACCAAGAAGTATGGTGTGGCCGTGAAGTGTGCCACGATCACCCCCAACGCACAGCGTGTGGAGGAGTATGATCTGAAGCAGATGTGGCCCTCCCCCAACGGCACCATCCGTGCCATGCTGGACGGCACGGTGTTCCGTGCCCCCATTCTGGTCAAGGGCATCGAGCCCTGTGTCCGCAACTGGAAAAAGCCCATCACGCTGGCCCGTCATGCTTACGGCGATGTGTATAAAAATACAGAGATGGTCATTCCCGGCCCCGGCAAGGTGGAGCTGGTCTACACTGCCGAGGACGGCACCGAGACCCGTAAGCTGGTGCACGAATATCATTCGGCCGGTGTGGCACAGGCCATGCACAACCTGATCCCCTCCATGGAGAGCTTTGCCCGCAGCTGCTTTGCGTATGCGCTCGACACCAAGCAGGACCTGTGGTTTGCCACCAAGGACACCATTTCCAAACAGTATGACCACACCTTCAAGGATGTGTTTGCCGCCATTTATGAGGCGGAATACAAGGCGAAGTTTGCCGCTGCCGGCATCACCTACTTCTACACGCTGATCGACGATGCCGTGGCCCGGGTCATGAAGGCCGAGGGCGGCTTTATCTGGGCCTGCAAGAATTATGACGGCGATGTGATGAGCGATATGGTCTCCTCCGCCTTCGGCAGCCTTGCCATGATGACCAGTGTGTTGGTCTCCCCCAACGGCTATTTTGAGTATGAAGCGGCCCACGGCACCGTGCAGCGCCATTACTACAAGCATCTGGCCGGCGAAGAGACCTCCACCAATTCGGTGGCCACGATCTTCGCCTGGACCGGAGCCCTCCGCAAGCGGGGCGAGCTGGATCATCAGCCGGAGCTGATGCACTTTGCCGATCGCCTGGAGCAGGCCACGCTGGACACCATCGCCGAGGGCAAGATGACCAAGGATCTGGCCCTGATGACCACCCTGCCCCAGGTAACCGTGCTGAACAGTCGGGACTTCATTCTGGCCATTCGTGACAAACTGGAGCGCTGACGCTCGGTTGTTCAGGCCAATCGGTGCCGTTCGTTCTCTCCCGAAGGAGTCCTGAACGCCATTCGACCTCTGTTTCGGTCTGCATTTTTTCCCATACAGCTGGAGTGTATCCCCCCGGATACACTCCAGTTTGCGTTTTGCTTGCTTCCGCAATCCCAGATCGGACAACCCGTTTGTGTTCGCGGTTTTTTCTTGTAAAAATTTTTAATTATATTTCCCTGTCTTATTTTCCCTTCCTGTGTTACCATAAAAGAAATAAGATCGGAGGGATGATCGATGAATACCATTCTTGTGTGCGACGATGAGCGGGACATCGTTTCTGCCATTCGCATTTACCTCACCGGAGAGGGTTATCATGTTTTGGAGGCCTATTCCGGACTGGAGGCACTGGAAGTACTGGAAAAGCACCGAGTCGATCTGGTGCTGATGGATATTATGATGCCCCAGATGGACGGTCTGACCGCTGTGGCCAAGATTCGGGAGCATTGCAATGTGCCGGTCATTTTCCTCACCGCCAAAAGTGAGGACAGCGATATGTTGGAGGGCTTCAATGCCGGCGGTGACGATTATATCACCAAGCCCTTCAATCCGGTGGAGCTGTGCGCCCGGGTGCGCAGCCAGCTGCGCCGCTACACCCAACTGGGCGGCATTGCGCAATCCGATTCGGTGATGCGGGTGGGCAACATCGAGCTGGATGACACCAGCAAATCCGTCACTGTGGACGGCGATCTCATCAGCCTGACCCCCTTGGAGTACAGCATCCTCAAGCTGCTGATGGAGGCCCCCGGCAAGGTCTTTTCCAGTGACGAGATCTATCGCAGCGTCTGGAAGGATACCCCCTACGGAGCCAATGCCACCGTGGCGGTCCACATCCGTCACCTGCGGGAAAAGCTGGAAATCGACCCGGCCAACCCCCGTTATCTGAAGGTGCTCTGGGGCCACGGCTATAAAATGGAAGATACCGACGCATGAAGCTGTATCATTCCCCGTTTGCCAAATTTCTGGCAGCGCTGCTCTCCATCGCCAGTCTGACGGCCTGTATTCTCAGCCTGATCTGCATCAACACCCTCTCCCAGTACAGCTCGTATGATGCCGACAGTACGAATCAATCCTTGGCAGAAAACTTTTATTACCAGGACATTCTGGCTGACATGGATGCCGCAGCCAAATACTATTCCCTGCTTCTGGCCGATGCCTCCTGGACCAAGGACATCATTGCCGAGTATGAGAATGGGTTTGCACCGGAGCATACCAACTTCTTCTTTACCATCTCCAATTTTGACACCGGTGAGATCCTGCTGAAAAACTATCAGGATTCGTATGCCGCCTATGTCCGTCGGGATTACTATGTAACTCCGGCCAGCTACTATGATTATTACAGCGAATACTACTACATGGAACACACCGACAGCTATGTAGACCATTTCGGGAATGAAATTGCCAACGATGAAATCGTAATTCCCGCCGCTCAGCAGGAGGATGCCGCAGAACCGGTCCACATTATGATGGTGGGCCATGTCCGCAAGGATCTCAACCAGATCCACGCCGACAAATATGCGGCAGCGACCAATGTGGCCTACTTCCTCTACCGCAATCGGTTCTCCTTTTTGGTCTGTGCTGCCGTCAGCGTGCTTCTCTTCCTCAATTTTATTGTATTCCTGCTATACGGCGCCGGTCGGCGCAGCGATTCCGACGAAATTCACTTCCATTTGGCCGACCGGGTCCCCTTCGATGTGTTTTTGCTGATGATGTGCGGACTGGGTGCCTTGGGCACCGGTCTGTTCTTCGCCGGGTTCCGCCGGACCCTTTACGCCATCCCCTCCAAGGACTCCCTCATCACCTGGGGCTTGTTTGTTCTGGGTGGCAGCACCCTTTTAGTGCTGACCCTCAACTCCCTTGCCGTGCGGATCCGGGCCCACACCCTGTGGCACAACACGCTGCTGCGCCGTTGTCTGCATCTGTTCCGCCGCCCCGCCCGCTATCTGGCCCACTTTTTCCGGCGCCTCCCTCTCATCTGGCGGGTACTGCTCTTCTGCTTGGTGTTTCTGGCCGCCGGTGTCTATGCTGTCAGCCAAGTCTACTGGCTGGGCTCCTTTGTTCCGATCGTGGTGCTGACGATCCTGCTGCTGTTTTTGGTGCTGTCCTCTGCCATTCACTTCAAACAGCTGAACAAGGGCTGCGCCGCCATTGCGGAAGGCAATCTGGACTATCGGGTGGACACCACCTTTATGTCCGCAGACTTCCGCGCCCATGGCGAAGCTCTGAACCGCATTGGTGCCGGCATTTCCGGTGCCGTGGAGGAGCGGCTGAAATCCGAGCTGTTCAAAACAGAGCTCATCACCAATGTGTCCCACGACCTGAAAACTCCGCTGACCAGCATCGTGAACTATGTGGATCTGTTGAGCAAAACCGATCTGCCCGAGGATGCACAGGGCTATGTGGAGGTGTTGCAGCGTCAGAGCCACCGGCTGCGGAAGCTGACGGAGGATCTGGTGGAGGCCTCCAAGGCATCCACCGGAAACCTGCCGGTGGACATCGTCCCCATTGTGCTGGGGGAATTGGTCGGTCAGGTGGCCGGCGAGTACGAGGATCGCTTCGCCAAAGCCCAACTGGTTCCGGTGCTGCAAATGCCGGACACCCCGGTGACGGTACTGGGCGACGGCCGCTATCTCTGGCGCATTATGGACAATCTGTTGAGCAATGTGTGCAAATATGCCCTTTCCGGTACCCGGGTCTATATTTTTGCCAGCACCGAGGAGGACAAGGTGGTCATCACGGTGAAAAACATCTCCCGGGACCCCCTTTCCATCACGCCGGATCAGCTGATGGAGCGATTTGTCCGGGGGGATGCCTCCCGCAACACCGAGGGCAGCGGATTGGGACTGTCCATTGCGGAAAGCCTGGCTGAACTGATGCACGGCTCCCTCTCCCTCTCCATTGACGGTGATTTGTTCAAGGCAGAGCTTCGTATGCCTGCCGCTCCCACCGAACCCGAACCGACCGAGCCTGCCCCCTGACGGGGCGGCTCGGTTTTTCGGTTTCTTGAGGTTTGTTTGTTCCGTATTTGGGCTACACTGACCATATCTCAAGAACCGGGGTGTAGCTTTATGGCACAACAGCAACTCAACCATCAGACGCAGCAGATCCTTCGGCAGGCCCGACAGGAATCCATTCGATTGGGACACGGTTACATTGGCACCGAGCACCTGCTTCTGGCGGTGCTGAACGCTCCCGATCACGCCGCCCAGAATCTGCTCCGCTCCACCGGCATTGACCCGTCGGCCCTGGAAACTGCCGTCACCGTGCTGGTGGGCACCGGCTCCCACGGATGTCCCCCCTGTCAGGGCCTGACGGATCACGGACGGCAGTGCATTGAACTGGCCATGCAGGAGGCATTCAGCCGAGGCAGCCGTGCCGTCACCCCGGAGCATCTGTATTTGGCTCTGCTGCGGCGGAAGGACACCATGGCGGGCCGTATGCTGCAAACCACCGGGTGCGATCTGGATGCCCTTTATCGGGAAGCAGCCGCCGCCTTTGGCGACAGCAGCGGAGCCATGTCCTTCCGCTCCAAGCCCAAGGACCCCGACCCGGTGCTGCAATCCCGCCTGCTGGAGCAGTATGCCAAGGACCTGACCCGCTGCGCCGCCCAAGGTGAGCTGGACCCGGTGGCCGGTCGAGAAGCGGAACTGGATCGAATGATGGAAATTTTGTGCCGCCGCACCAAAAACAACCCCATCCTGCTGGGCGATCCCGGCGTGGGCAAAACGGCGATGGCGGAGGCACTGGCGCAGAAAATTGCCGACGAAACCGTGCCGGAACCGCTGCGGAACCTGCGCATTTTGACCCTGGATCTGTCCGCAGTGATTGCCGGAACCAAATACCGGGGCGAATTTGAGGAGCGGCTGCGAAAAATCCTCAAGGAAGTCAAGCGGCTGGAGCACACGGTCTTATTTTTGGATGAAGTGCATACTTTGGTGGGTGCCGGCAGTGCCGAAGGTGCCATCGACGCCGCCAATCTGCTCAAACCGGCCCTTGGCCGGGGCGAAATCCAGATCATCGGTGCCACCACACAGGAGGAGTACCGTAAATTCATCTGCAAGGACCCGGCACTGGAGCGCCGCTTTCAGCCCATTTATCTGGAGCCTCCCACGCCCGGTGAAGCCCTGTGCATCCTGCGGCTGCTGCGCCCACGCTATGAAGCCCACCACCATGTGGTCATCTGCGATGCTGCGCTGCGTTCCGCCGTGCGGCTGTCCCAGCGGTATCTGCCGGATCGCTTTCTGCCGGACAAGGCCATTGACCTGATGGACGAGGCGGCCGCCCGGGTCCGCATCCGGGGGCAGGTCGAGCCGGAGGAGATCCGCCTGCTGGAACGGCGGCACAAGCAGGCCGCCGGTGCCTTGCAGCAGGCGGTGGAACAGCAGGATTTTGAACAGGCCGCCCAGCTGCGAGATGCGGAAGAAAACTTCCTCCACCAGTGGACCGAGGCCCGAAGCGCCTGGGCGGCCCGTGACGAAGCCTTTCTGCTTCGGGTGGGCGAAGAGGACATCGCCGCCGTATTGAGCGATTGGACCGGCATCCCCGTCACCCGAATCACCGAAGGGGAGGCCACCCGCCTGATGCAGCTGGAGCAGACCCTCAACCGCCGGATCGTAGGGCAGCAGTCGGGTGTGGCGGCCTTGGCTGCCGCCATTCGCCGCAGCCGCTCCGGATTGCAGGAGGAAAACCGCCCCGTAGGTTCCTTTCTCTTCGCCGGACCGTCCGGTGTGGGGAAAACCGAACTGAGCCGCACCCTTGCCAAGGCCCTGTTTGGCAGCGAGGATGCCCTGCTCCGTCTGGATATGTCAGAGTTTTCGGAGGGACACAGCATCTCCCGTCTGATCGGCTCTCCCCCCGGCTATGTGGGGCACGAAGAAGGCGGGCAACTGACCGAGGGCATCCGCAAACACCCCTACTCCGTGGTGCTGTTTGATGAACTGGAAAAGGCCAACGATCAGGTTTGGAATTTGCTGCTGCAAATCCTGGAGGATGGTTTTCTCACGGACAGCCAGGGCAAAAAGGCGGATTTCCGCAATGCCGTCCTGATCCTGACCTCCAATCTGGGCAGTTCTTCCGGGGTCCCTCTGGGCTTTGGCATGGACCGTCCGGAGGACTACACACGGCAGATCCATCAAGCCCTGCGTGCCACCTTTCGTCCGGAATTTCTCAACCGACTGGACGAGGTGATCTGTTTCACCCCTCTCACCCCCGACGAGGTGTCGGAAATCGCCCGCCGCATGGTGCATCAATTTGCCGACCGCCTGTCCCATCTGGGCATTGCCCTTTCGGTGGAGGAGGCCGCCTACCCTTGGATGGCACAGCAGGGCTATGATCGCCAGTATGGAGCTCGTCCGCTGCGCCGCTATCTGCGCCGCCAGGTGGAAAATCCCGCAGCCGAGCTGCTGCTGGAGGGCTCTCTCAAGGCCGGACAGACCCTGAACGTCGGCTGCGATTCCACCGGAATCCATCTGGAGGTCGTTTGACCCGCTCCACCGCTCCCCATCCCCGCAAATTCGCCCTGCCGCCTTTTTATATTTCCTTTTTCTTCCTTTCTCTCCCCCCCGGAAGCTGCTGCAAGCCTCCGGGGGTTCTTTTGTCAATAATTGTCAATTTATACAAATTGAATGAAAATTATTCAGAAAGTATGCATATAGCAAGTTTTCATTCCATGGACTATACTATGCCTTGTATGCTGAACCACTTGTGTGCTTGGAGGTCACAAGGGTTCTGTTTCCCCCGCAAACCTCCAAAAAAGAGAAAAGGAGTTGCACTATGGACAACGAAAAGAAATGCAGCAACGGTCACAAGATTGCACTGCTGGTTGCGGTCATTGTTGTGATTGCTGCGCTGCTGGGCTTTGGTCTGTATAAGAACCACAATGCCAAGCTGAACCAAACGATCCATCGCAGCGATGTGAAGGCTGCGCTGGGCGAGACCGTTCTCCCCTGGGAGGGCGAGGACTCTGACGAAATCACACAGCTGGAGGCTGCTGCCGCCCTGCTGAGCTATGCCGGCATGACGGAGGAGCAGCTGCCCGCTTTCCCCGAGGACTATGCCGCCATGGCCGCCAGCATCGGTCTGGATGTGACCGCCGATGCCCCCTGCACTCTGCGGGATTGGAAGGCCATGAAGGACAGCAAGGAGATCTCCGCTTTGAAGGATGCACTCTCCGCCGAGAAGAAGGCTCCCCTGTTCCTGAACGGAATGGCCCAGCCCATCTTCCCCTTCACGCCCGGCAATGTGCCCGCCGATGAGTACTCCAACGAGACCAGCGACACCATCCGTTACAGTGTCTATGTGGAAACCAACCACGACACCGACGGCGACGGCAAGCTGGATCTGGTGAAGGCCTTCATCCAGCTGCCCCGTGCCGCTGCCGAGGGCGATTATCAGGCCGGCGTCATCTATGAGGCCCGCCCCTACATCACCGGCTGCACCGACAACAGCATGGAGTACATCGATCAGCCTCTGGGCTTTGATATGTATGCTTCTCCCGAGCCCCGTGTGAGCAACGGCTCCGCCACCACACTGGAGGCTGCTGCCGAGGCCACCTCTGCCGACTGGTACTACTGGAACCCCTATGAGGACTTCCCCGGCTTCATGGACTATGAGGACCTGACCTGGTACGACTACTTCCTGGCCCGTGGCTATGCCGTGGTGGAGTGCGGCGGTCTGGGCACCCGTGGCTCCGAGGGCTTTGAGACCTGCGGTTCCGATCTGGAAATCGACGCCTTCAAGTGCGTGATCGAGTGGTTGAGCGGTGACCGCAAGGCCTTCACCGACAAGGAAGGCAACATTGAGATTGCCGCTGACTGGTCCAACGGCAATGTGGGCATGACCGGCCGTTCCTATGCCGGCACCACCCAGTTCGGTCTGGCCACCACCGGCGTGGAAGGTCTGAAGACCATCGTGCCCGTGGCCGGCATCGCCAGCTGGTATGAGTACACCAACTCCCAGGGCATCTCCACCCAGGAAGATCCCGCTTACACCGATCATCTGGCCGCCTTCTGCGCCGGCCGTTATCTGGACAGCAATGCCGCCGTGGAGGCTGCCAAGGAAGCCGGCCATGACGACTATGTGTCCAACGGTGACTACGAGACCATCGCCGACAGCTACGGCCGTTATCTGAACCAGATGAAGTCCGAGCAGCTTGCCCTCAACGGCGACTACGGCGAGCATTGGGCCAAGCGTGACTACACCACCGGTGCCCAGAACATTCAGTGCTCCGCTCTGATCGTCCACGGTCTGAACGACTTCAATGTCCGCACCAAGCACTTCGATCTGATGCATCAGGCCTTCACCGAGGCCGGTCAGGAAGTCAAGCTGCTCCTGCATCAGGACGGCCACCTGACCCCTGACTATGACTCCCACGGCGATTCCTTCCTGATCGACGGTCAGCTGTACAACGACATTCTGAACCAGTGGTTCTGCCACTACCTCTATGAGCTGGACAACGGTGCCGAGAAGATGCCTGCCGTTCTGGCCGAGGATGCCCACACCAACACCTGGCACACCTATGACAGCTGGGAGACCGCTGCCAACCTGGACCTGACCGCCGGTGACGAACAGGGCACCACCACTTTGAGCAGCGATTACACCACCGCTTACAACCACGACGAGGATGACGGCGAGGATTGGAACGAAGTGTTCGCCAACGGCTCCACCACCGGCAGCGCTCTGTTTGTCGGCGATGTGACCGCCGATACCGTGGTCAAGGGCTCCACTGCCGTCCACTTCAGCGCTTCCGTCAACAATGCCAAGGCTCTGGCCAACGGTCAGGATCTGAACCGTGACGCTCTGATGGTCAGCGCCATGCTGGTCGACATCGCTCCCGAGGGCGAGACCTTCCCCGTGTTCAACCTGCGCGGCGGCGCTTACCTGCCCACCAACACCGTGGAAAAGGGCGGCGCATGGATGGGCTGCGGTCTGGACCGCTTCAACCTGCTGCAGCATGTCAACACCGAGGTCAGCTACAATGTGGTGGCCCGTGGCTGGATGGATCTGTGCAACCCCGATGCCGGTTATGATTCCGCTTCCGCCACCGCTGACAACAAGATCACGCTGAAGGCCGGTGAATCTCACGATTACACCCTGTACCTCCAGCCCACCGTCTATCAGGTGGAGGCCGGCCACAAGCTGGCTCTGGTGATCTTCGCTCAGGACCCCGAGATGGCAAACTACACGCAGAACTATGTCATCACTCTGGACAACGCCAGCGTTTCCGCCTCCATCCCCGTGGATGGTGCCGAGGCCCCCGCTGCTATCTCCGTGGCTTATCAGCCCGTCGAGGTTGCAGAAGACGCTGCCGCCTGATTCCAATGTTCTAAGTCACCGGACCTCCGGTGACGGGTTCCCGTTCCGGCCCTTGGTTTTTGCAGCCTTACCCGGAATCCCGAACCCATTCCCCTGCAACACGACAGGCAGCCACACTTGTGGCTGCCTGTTTTTCTTCCTGCGGCGGGTTGGGGTAGCCTTTTCCGGCCGGGTATGCTATGCTGAACCCAACAACACATCTAGGAGGCGTTTGAAGGTGAATGGTTTGGTGTTATTGGCCGGCTGCGGTCTGGGGGATGGCTCCTGTATTGAGGAGGTAATCCTCACCTATCTTGCGTTGGAACAGCACCACTGGCATTATCAGCCCGTGGCCCTGTCCCGGTGGGTCCCTTCCATCGACCACTGCTCCGAGGCATCCGGTCCTCTGCGGAATGTGCTTGTGGAGTCCGCCCGCATGGGGCGGGGGCGCATTTTGTCCTTGGAGTCCATTGATCCAAAGGACTTTGACTGCCTTCTGATTCTCGGCGGCATGGGCCTGCGTGCAAATTATGCCGATCAGCCCGCAGTTCACACGCTGCTCCACGCCTTTCTGGATGCAGGCAAACCAATCGCCACCATGTGCGCCGGACTGGATTTTCTCCGTCTGATTCTGGGGCCGGAGCTGCTGCAAGACGAACAGGCCTCCGTTTCCCCCACTTCCTTCTGCCATGATTCCCTGCGAAACCTCTACTACACCCCCGCCTTCCGCTGTCCGGCCGATCTGCCCCAAGTGCAGCAGGGCATCGCATCCATGATTGCCGCCATCGGTGCGGATCGGAAGAAGGACGACAAATGAGTCCCGTTTCCTTTCTCCCGCTCACGGAGAGCGATGCCCCTGCATTGGGGCGGCTGCGGCAATCGGCATGGACCGCCACCTATGAAGGGATCTACCCCGCAGAACTGCTGGAACACTTCGATTTTGACTGGCACAAAGAGCGGGATCTCCGCCGCATCCGGGACCCCGGGTTCCACCACTTCTTTCTTCAGACGGAGGGCCGGACGGTGGGTTATCTGACGCTGAAGGAGGGGCCGGTCCTGCTGCTTTATTCCCTCTATCTTTTGCCGGAGGCGCAAAAACACGGCATTGGGCGGCAGGCCTTTGCCTTTGTGCGGGACTTCTGCACCCGACACCAGCAAACCGCCTTTTGCTGCCACTGTCAGCCGGACAACACCAATGCCATGGACTTTTATCGCCATATGGGCGGCCGCATCATTGCCCGGGACGAAGGAAACGAGGACCGCTGGCAGGACACCGTCGTGTTTCAATTTCAAGTATGACAAAACCCCCGATGTGCATTTAGCGGCACATCGGGGGTTCTCTTGTTACTGCATCGCCTTCACGGCATCAAATTCCTCGGTGATTTCCTTTCCGGGGGCAGGGGTCAGGAGGCTGACCACCACAATGAGCAGCAGGCTCGTCAGGAAGGCCGGCAGCAGCTCATAGATGTCCCACAGACCGCCCAAGGGCCGGAGGGCAAACTTCCAGACAAACACCATCACACCGCCGCCGATCATGCCGGCCAAGGCACCCCAGCGGTTGGCCCGTCTCCAGAACAGGGCACACAGCACCACGGCGCCGAAGGCGCCGCCAAATCCGGCCCAAGCAAAGGACACAATGCCGAACACAGAGGAGGCCGGGTCACGAGCCATGAACACACCAATGGCCGAAATGACCACCAAAGTGCCCCGGGCCACCACCATGCTGGCCTTTTTGCTCACATTCAGTCCCAGCACACCGTGGAGGATGTTCTCCGACACGGAAGAGGAGGCCGCCAGCAGCTGGCTGTCGCAGGTGGACATGGTGCAGGCCAGAATACCGGCCATAACCACACCGGCCAGCAGGGCAGGCAGGAATCCAAAGGAGGACAGCCGTCCGGCAATGGCAATCAGGATGCGTTCCGAGTCGCCCACGCCTTCAATGGCTCCGGCATGAACCATGCTAAGCCCCAGCACACCCAGCAGCACGGCCACCGCCATGGCAATGACCACCCAGAGGGTGCCCACCCGACGGCTGACTTTCAGCTTGGAGGGGTCTTCAATGCCCATAAACCGGAGCATGATATGGGGCATTCCAAAATAGCCCAGTCCCCATGCCAGTGTGGACACAATGGCCAGTGCGCCATAAGGCTCGGCTCCGGCCGCCTGATGGGTCTGGGTCAGCGACACAAAGCCCTCCAGACCGGACACATAATCCACCACCGGACCAACGCCGCCGGCCTGCATCAGACTGAACACCAGAATAACCACCAAAGCCACACTCATCACGATCGACTGCACGAAATCGGTGGTAGAGGCAGCCAAAAAGCCGCCCATCGCCGTGTATGCCACGATCACCACGGCGGACACGATCATCGCCGCCACATAATTCACCCCAAACAGGCTGGAAAACAGCTTGCCGCAGGCGGCAAAGCCGGAGGCGGTATAAGGGATGAAGAAAATCACGATGACCAGGGCAGAAAGGCCCATCAGCAGATGGCTGTGGTCGTGGAAGCGGTGTTCAAAAAAGTCCGGTACGGTGACGCTGTCCTTGGCCACCGCCGAGTAGTGGCGCAGCCGCTTGGCCACCAGCAGCCAGTTCAGATAGGTGCCCAGTGCCAGACCGGCTGCCGTCCAAAAGGCGCTGCAAATGCCGCTGGCATAGGCCAGACCGGGCAGCCCCATCAGCAGCCAGGAGGACATATCGCTGGCCTCGGCACTCATGGCGGTCACATAAGGCCCCAAGGACCGGCCGCCCAAATAAAATTCATCCGCACTGTTGCTGGCCTTGGTATAGCGGAACCCCAGCAGCAGCATCCCGCCCAGATAGACGGTGATGGCAATGATATTTCCCAGCATCGGGAGATTCATACAAACTCACTTCTTTCACTCAATGTGAGTCCACTATACCAGAGCAAACACCAGAACACAACACAGAATAAATTCCGTACATTTTTTCAAAATGCACGGAATTTCCCTTATATATCAATGATTATAAACTGTACACGATACAGAATAGATTGCAGAAATATTTTTAGACCCGAAGATATCCGAGGTACAGGGGCATCATACGCTCCGCATAATCCCGCAGGGAGTACTCCCCGCCGGCAATGCACCAATCATAGAGCAGTCCACGCTCACACAGGGCATAGGACTTGACGATTTCTCCGGTGGGAATGTCGCTGCGCAGCTCCCCCCGCTCCTGTCCGCCTTTGGCAATGCCCCGCAAAATCCGATAGTACAGCCGATTCCGGTCCAACAGATGCTTTTCTCCTTTGGTCACCAGCTGGGCGGCATACATCTGGCTCAGCAGATCCACCGATACGGTGCTGTCGATCATGGCAAACAGCTCCCGATTCAAATACATCAGCGTATCGAAGGCGTGCTGCTCCGGAGGCAGCGTTTCGATCAGCTCCTCATATTTGTCATCAAACAAATAGCTCAGAGAGGACAGCAGGGCATCCTTGCCGCTGAAGTAGTGGTAAAAGGACCCTCGGGAGGTGCCGGAGCTTTCGATGATTTCCTCCACTGTGGTGTCCTCATATCCCTGCCGATAAAACAGCTCCCATGCGGCCGCCACGATTTTTCCCCGGGTATTCCGGATTTTTTTCTTTGCCATGGTGCATCTTCCTCCCTTTCTTTGCTTCATTATAAAAGCTGCTGCCCGTTCCCGCAATCAATACAGCACTTTTTGCATGGTTTTCGGCAGTTCCTTTTCTATACTTTGCAATGTGAACTGCTATAATAAAAAGAGTATGAAATTCAATGGGGGGTTCTGTGATGAAGTTCACCAAAATGCAGGGCTGCGGCAACGACTATGTCTACATCGACTGCACCCGGACACCGCTGGCCGATCCGGAGCGCATGGCCATCACCCTCAGCGACCGCCACTTTGGCGTGGGCGGGGACGGCATGATCCTGATTTGCCCCTCGGAAGTCGCAGATTTCCGCATGGCAATGTACAACGCCGACGGCAGCGAGGGCAGCATGTGCGGCAACGGCATCCGCTGTGTGGGCAAATTCGTCTACGACAAGGGGCTCACCCAGAACACCGAACTGACCATTGAAACGAAAAGCGGCTTGAAGCACCTCCGCCTGGAGGTAGAGAACGGTCTGGTCGCCCGGGTCCGGGTGGACATGGGCAAGGCGGACTGGTCTGCTGCTGCGGTCCCCGTGGTGGGCATGGGAGATTCCGTCCTTGACCGGCCCGTGGAGATCGCCGGACAGACTTGGGCCATGACCTGCATCAGCATGGGCAACCCCCATGCCGTAGTCTGGGCTGACGAAGTGGCCCACCTGCCGTTGGAGGAGATCGGCCCCCACTTCGAGCATCACCCCATGTTCCCGGAACGGGTCAACACGGAATTTATTCGGGTCATCGACGACCACACGCTGGAAATGCGTGTGTGGGAGCGTGGCAGCGGCGAAACCCTCGCCTGCGGCACCGGCGCCTGCGCCAGCGTGGTGGCGGCCTGCCTGACCCACCGCACCGGACCCAAGGCCACGGTCCTGCTTCGGGGCGGCGCACTGGAAATTGAACTGGCAGAGGATGGCCATGTCTACATGACCGGCCCTGCCTGCACAGTATTTGAAGGAGAATGGACACGATGAGATCTTTGCTGGAACTGGTTCCCAAAATGAGCTACACCCTGATTCAGGGCAAACTGGATCGTGAGATCAGTGAACTGGTCTACGACTCCCGCAAGGTCACCCCGGGCTGCATTTTTGTGTGCATCGTGGGTGCAATTTCCGACGGCCACGACTATCTGGAGGATGTGATTGCCAAGGGTGCCGCCTGTGTCGTGGTGGAGCGTGAGGTAGAAGTCCCCGCCGACATCACGGTGCTGCGGGTCAACAGCAGCCGCACCGCTCTGGCAGAGCTGTCCGCCGCATGGTTCGGACATCCGGCCGAACAGCTGACCACCATCGGCATCACCGGCACCAAGGGAAAAACCACCACCACTTACATGATTCGGGACATGATGCAGCATGCCGGTCTGAACACCGGCCTCATCGGCACCATCGAGGTCATTATCGGTGAGGAGCATATCCCCGCCGTCAACACCACCCCCGAATCCTTCCTGCTGCAGCAGTATTTCCGCCGCATGGTGGATGCCGGCATCACCCATGTGGTAATGGAGGTGTCCTCCCAGGCCCTGAAGCTGGACCGTGTGGGCGGCTTCCTCTTTGATTACGGCATCTTCACCAATCTGGAGGAGGACCACATCGGCGGCGCCGAGCATCCCGACATGGCCGATTACATCTACTGCAAGAGCCTGCTGTTCCGCAAGTGCAAGCTGGGTCTGATCAACGCCGACGCCGACTATCTGGACGAGGTGCTGGACCGCCGCACCTGCGAGATCGAGAGCTTTGGCATTGAGCATCCTGCCGATCTGCGGGCCACTGACATTCAGCGCATCAGCGAGCCGGGCTATCTGGGGGTGCAGTATCAGCTGACCGGTCTGGCCAACTATCCCGTCCGGGTGGATATTCCCGGTGATTTTACCGTTTATAACTCGCTGGCTGCCATTGCTCTGTGCCGCCATCTGGGCGTCAGTCAGGAGAACATCCGGTCCGCTCTGGATCAGGTGCAGGTCAAGGGCCGTCTGGAGGTGGTCCCGGTCCCCGGTGATTACACTTTGATGATCGACTATGCCCACAACGCCATGAGCCTGGAGGCCCTGCTGAAAAACATCCGCAAGTACGGTCCCAACCGCATCCTCTGTATGTTTGGCTGCGGCGGCAACCGCTCCAAAGTGCGCCGCTATGAGATGGGCGAAGTTTCTTCCCGTCTGGCCGACCTGACGGTGGTCACCAGTGACAACCCCCGGTTCGAGGAGCCGATGGACATCATCAACGACATTCTGATCGGCGTACAGAAGGCCGATGGCGCCTATGTGACGGTCCCCGACCGCAAAGAGGCCATCCGCTACTGCATGGAGCACGCCCAGAAGGGCGACATTGTTCTGCTGGCCGGCAAGGGCCATGAGGACTATCAGGAAATCAAGGGTGAAAAGTTCCACATGGATGAACGGGAGCTGATTGCCGACCTGCTGGCCGGCCGCTGAATCCCCTTCCTCCGGTGCTGCACACACCTTTGTCGTCCGCCCGGCATTTGGATTGTATGAAACGCAGAATCCACCCGTTCTCTCTTGGAAGAGGGCGGGTGGGTTCTGCGTTTTTTGTGGTCTGCATACACGGAATCCTCCGAGAGAGCGTTCTTTCCGCTTGGAGGTCCTTGCCCAAGCCCCTTTTCTCATTTAGTCATTTTGACCAATCTTTTTCTAAAGTTATTGTCAAAAACGGCATTTTCACTAATCAGATGTTGACTGTTTTGTACACGGTGCTATAATATGCTTGCCAATCCACCCGGAGCAATTCCGGTGGACCGGTGAGTACCTTTGCAAACTTGCAGCAATAGAAAGGTGGTCACAATGAAAAAAGCTCCTCTTGCAAAGCGATTGCTGGCAGTTCTGCTGGCAATGGCAATGTTCGTTTCCCTGGTGGGATGCGGACAGAAAACCAACCCCAAGGCCCCGGAAGCGACCTTCCTCAACACCTCCGGTGATGAGGGACAAAACTTCATCAGTCTGACCAATGCCCGCACCTTCAAGGCAGAGATCCCGGTCGATAAGACCGAGGCCGAAGCCAAGGAACTGGCAGACAAGGTCGTCTGGTCCCTGAACCGTGACACGGAAAAGGTGTACTCGGACGAAAAACTTTATCCCTACCAGAACCAGGGCGGTCCTCTGGATGAGTGGAAGTGCACCGACGAAACCACCCCCTTGTTCTCCAATGTGTCCACTTCTGTGGAGACGGTGGACGGCAAGGTCTGTCTGGTCGTCACCTTTGACAACGACATCTACTTCCGTGTGCAGGACGAAGAGACCGAAGAGTGGAGCATTGACCCCAGTGTTCCCCACTACAACGGCGGTCCCTTCATCGACGACTGCGGCTACTTCAATCTGACCGCCACCGTGGACGGCACCACCCTCGGTACGGCTCCGGTCAAGATTGTCCCCTATGATGACTTCAACACCATGAGCGAGATGTACGATGAGATGGAACAGATGGTTTCCTTCGCATCGGAGAAGACCGATCTCTATGTGGAGAAGTTCTCCATGGGCAAGAGTGCCGGCGACTACGGTCTGGAAAGCCTCGATATGCCCTATCTCATCATTGCCCGGGATAAGGACGCGGTGGAGAAGTGGAAGAGCATCCGTGAGGAAGCCATCAACGATCCCGAGGCCCTGCTGGCCAAACTCCAAAACAACGAACTGGGCGACTATCAGGTCCCCATCATGTACACCAATGTCCACGCCAACGAAGTGGCTGCCGCCGACGGCGTCATCAAGTTCGCATGGATGCTGCTGGAATCCGCTGCCGGCGACAAGACCCTCAGCTATGACAAGCTGACCGGCTTCACCGAAGAGGGCAAGACCCAGCTGCAGGAGCAGATGGGCGAACCCGGCGTGGAAGGCAGCGTTGCCGTTCCCGATCTGGTGAAGGATACCGCCAGCTATCTGGGCTGGCTGCGTGAGGACGGCGTGGGTGTCTCCTCCGAGGTGGATCTGAAGAAGTATTACACCTCCGAGACCGAGACCGTCAAGCTGGACGATCTGCTGGACAATATCTTCTACATTTTGGTTCCCGAAGAGAATGTGGAAGGCCGCACCTATCTGTGCCGTACCTCCTCCGGCGGTATGGACCTGAACCGTGACAACTCCTTCCAGACCCAGGCCGAGACCCAGAACATGTCTCACCTGATCGCCTCTTGGAACCCCGTCAGCATGGTGGAGTTCCACGGCCGTATTGAGGAGTTCCAGTGCGAGCCCTGCGATCCTCCGCACGAGCCCAACTTTGAGTATGACCTGCTGGCAAAGCATCTGATCCCCGGCGGCGAAGCTCTGGGCGCATCCGCCATTGCCAACAACGACAGCTACAACAGCTATGTGATCCCCCAGCGTGACTATTTGAGCTACAACGGCAACAAGACCGCTGACGGCAAGGATCAGACCCAGTGGTTCAGCCCCTGGGACGATATGTCCACCAGTTACACTCCCCAGTATTCCATGCTGCAGGGCACGGTTTCCTACACCTGTGAGCTGCCGGCCTACAACGACGACGCCGTCCGTGCGGCCGCCTTCGGTATGCTGGGTCAGAGCAACTACATCGCCGCCAACAAGCAGGATTATCTGACCGCACAGGCCGAGATTTTCAAGCGCGGCGTCAACAACGAAAACTCCGACGCATATGAGCAGGTCGGCCAGTGGCTGGCAGACCAGTATGATGTGGAAGGCGCCGAAATGGATGTCTTCCGTCCCGAGTACGACGGCGAAGGCCAGAACGGCAACTTCTATCCCGAGTGCTATGTCATCCCCATGGACGGCGAGCATCAGAAGAACCTGCCCGCAGCCAAGGCCATGCTGGAGTACCTGAAGCGCAACGATGTCAAGGTACTGCGTGCCGATCAGCCCTTCACCTATGACGGTGTGGAGTATCCTGCCGGCACCGCTGTGGTGTCCATGTATCAGGCGAAGCGCTCCGTGGCCAACGGTATGCTGTACCGCGGCACTTACATCACCGGCTGGCCCATCCTCTACTCCGAGGGCATCACCGCCTTCAACAAGACCCGTGGCTTTGATATGATCACCTGCGCCGAGCCCGATGCCTATCAGACCATCGCCGCCGTGTGCAAGGAAAACGATCAGTGGGATGTGAAGTCCTACTTCACCGGCGTCGAAGACAGCAAGGTCATTTTGAGCAATGTCTCCGAGGATTCCACCGCCGCCGTCAACGAGCTGCTGAAGAACGGCAAGTCCGTCGGCATGATTCTGGGCGGGGAAAAGAAGGGCTCCTTCCTGGTGAATTACGCCGACTGGAAGACCATCTCCGAGAAGTATCTCCTCTCCGGCGAGGGCGTGGAAGAAAAGAACGCACCGCTGACGGTGGCTCTCACCAAGTCCCCCCTGATCTACATCTCCGGCAAGCCCGAGCCCAATGACGAAGGCTTTGTGCTGACCACCATGATCGACTGGGATTCCCACGAGTACAACTACGACCGTCAGGCCATGCGTATGCTGGGCTTTGATGTGACCGAGAACGCTGCCGAGGCCGATCTGATCATCGGCAACTGCGCTCTGGATGACGCCGCCTTGGATGCCATCCGCTCCGGCACACCTTACATGGGCTATGGCCCCTATGCCTCCATCTCCGCCGAGAAGGAGCTGTTCAACGAGGGCCAGATGGTTTGGAACAACGCCAGCGATGCCGCAATGGACGCTCTGGCCTATGTCACCTACCCCGCAACGACACTGGTCAACGCCAGCTATGTGGCCGAAGGCGATGACATCCTCTACGGCTTCGGCACCGGTTACTTCCAGGCCATTCCCGAGGGCGCCAAGGTTCTGGTCCAGATGGACAACACCAAGGCTCCTCTGGAAGGCTTCATGCCCGAGGGCGAGGACAGCAACAATGCCGAATTCCTGAAGTCCATTCAGGCATTCCAGTACAAGGGCAAGGGTGCCGACGATGTGGATCTGGATGTGGTCCTCTTTGGCAGCACTCTGACCAGCAAACTGCATCAGCGGGATGAATTCAACTTCATCTCCAACACGGCCTTCTCCCATGTGACGGGTGATGTGGTCGCCGGTCAGGCCGCCAATGCCGAGGAAACCGCTCTGCTCAACTCGCTGGGCAAGTAACTTGACCCGCTTCGCCCCTTGGGGCTGACGCAACAAACCGGCACCCCGCCGAACCACCCTTCCGGTGGTTTGGCGGGGTGTTTTTGTCCGGTGCGGTTCGCTGCTTCCGCTTGTTTCTCCATCGGTGCCGTCACAGGCAGCAAATCAGGGGCCTGCCGCTTCTGCACAGGCATCTGCCGCTTCGTTGGACCACTTCTGCGCAAACGCTTTCTTGTCGCCGGCGCCAAGTGACACATCTCCCTTCCAGGCCGCATCACTCGTCGTCCGCACCGGTTCCTGCTCACTCTTGGTTCTCCGCCGCATCCGATGCCGTTCCCTTTCTCTGGTTCTGCGGAGCATCGGCCCTGCCGCTTCGGAACCGCTCCGTATGCTTGGCCGAGATTGGGCCATGAAAACAATCCGGGGTCAATTCTCCGGCAAACTCCTCCCGCCGGGCGGGAAATCTGGGGGTCGTGTCCTGTTTTTTGCGTTTCATGCCATCACCTTCCCAATCTTAGTCTGCCCCTTTTGCCTGATTTTACACACCCAACCCTTGCAATCCTGCAATTCCATGATATAATATCTGCGAGGAAATAGCCCCCGGGAAACCGGGGAGATTTATGGAGGTACGAATATGGCTTACAAGATTTCTGATTCCTGCATCATGTGCGGCGCTTGCGAGAGCGTCTGCCCCGTTGGCGCTATCACCGCCGGCGACACCCAGTATGTGATCGACGCTGATGTCTGCGTCGAGTGCGGCGCTTGCGCCGGCACCTGCCCCGTGGGTGCTCCCGAGCAGGAGTAATTCAAACCAATGAATAAGAGCAGAGCGGATGTGTCCGCTCTGCTCTTATTTTACCCAGCGTTCCCCATCTAAATCCGATGTCTGTGGATTTGGGGCCAAATTTACTTTTTCTACGGTGCAATCCTCTGTTTTTCCACAAGCTTGCTTGCATAACGCACAAAACCCCCGCTCATCTCCGCAAAACAGCGGATTTGAGCGAGGGTTGTTTTGTTTTATTCCACAGGAAGGCCGGAAAGGTATCTCCGCACCATATCCAAACCGTTCAGCGTGGCAAAATTGCGATTTTGGGCCCGATCCGGTCCCAGCCGCAGCTCCCGCACCCATGTGTGTGCTCGGTCACTGAGTCCCACATAGATGAGCCCCACCGGATTGCCCCGGTCGTCACTGCCGGGCCCGGCCACACCGGTGACTCCAAGGCCAAGGTCGGCCCCCAATTTCCGGCGAATGCCCTCCGCCAACCCACGGCACACCGGCTCGGATACCGCTCCGTATTCCGTCAGCAGCGTCTCTGAAACGCCCACCAGGTCCCGTTTGACCTCATTGGTATAACAGACCACACCACCCTTGAACACCGCAGAAACTCCGGCAAGATCCGTGATTCGCTGCGCAATCATCCCACCGGTGCAGCTCTCCGCCGTGGCAAGAGTGACCCCTTGCTCCAACAGCAGCTTACAGGCCACCTCGGTCAGGTCTTTCACATCCGCTCCGTAAATGAGGGCTCCAAAGCGCTGCCGCAGGGCCTGCTCCACCGGAGCGATCAACGCCTCACACTCCGCCCGGCTGCCGCCCTTGGCGGTGATCCGCAGCTCTGCGGAGCCTTCCTTGGCATAGGGGGCCAGCGTGGGGTTGGTCATGGACTCCATTTCCGTGCGGAGCTGTGCTTCAATGGCCGACTCCCCAATTCCGAACAGGCACAGGGTGCGGGAAAGGATCTCTCCCTCCCCCTTGTCCCGAAGGTAGGGCAGCACCCGATGCTCCAGCATGGCCCGGCACTCCCGGGGCGGTCCGGGCAGCATCACCACGGTGATGCCGTCCTGCTCCCAGGCACAGCCCGGAGCCGTGCCCCAGTCGTTGTCCAGCACCGTACAGCCCTCCGGCAGCATGGCCTGCTGCAAATTGTTGTCCGACATCGGACGGTTTTTATGGGCAAAGTAGTTTCGGATGCGTTGGGCACTCTCCTCGTGAAACACCAGCTTCCGGCCAAAGGCCCCGGCCACCACCTGCTTGGTCAGGTCATCACAGGTAGGTCCCAATCCGCCGGTGGTGATGATGAGGTCCGCACGCTGCTTGGCCTGCTCCATCACCTGTGCCAGCCGCTGGGGATTGTCTCCCACCACGGTGTGGTAATAGACATTGATGCCCAGTCCGGCCAGCGCTTGAGAAAGCATTTGTGCATCGGTGTTGGCGATGCTGCCCAACAGCAGTTCCGTTCCGACGGCAATCAATTCCGCCTGATGTGCCACGGCTCCCCCTCCTTCCGATTCGTTCCGCCGTGTGCATCAAGCACACAGGCGGGCAATTACAGCAGCATAGATCTGGGCCGTCATCAGCAGGCGGCTGATGCGGGCACGCTCGTTGGCGCCGTGCAGATGGGAGTCAAAGCCAAACTCACCGGCACCAAAGGCCACGCCGCCGGGAATCTCATGGACATAGGTACCGCCGCCGATGGCAACGCAGTAACCCTTTTCGCCGCTGAACTCGGTGTAGCAGTCCAACAGGGTGTGGATGAACTCGGAATCGGGGTCCACCAGATGCACCTGGCTCATCTCGCCCTCGCAGGCCCAGCCAAAGCCGCCAAAGACACGCTCGGTGACCTGCACCAAATTCTCCTCCGTGGCACAGGCAGGGGCACGGACATCGAACTGACCGCCAAAGCCGGTTTCGTTCAGATCCAGCACGGAGAAGGTCAGGGTCAGCTTGCCGGACACCTCATCTTCCTGGGCCACACCCAATGCCTTGGCATCGTGATCGCCAAAGGGGAACACCTGATGCAGCTTTTTCACCGCATCAAACGCCGGGGTATCCCCCAGAGGCAGCTGGCACAGCACCTCCAACAGGGCGGTGATGGCATTCTTGCCCTCCTCCGGAGTGGAGGCATGGGCTTCCGCACCATTGGCCTGAATGGTCAGCCCCTGTGCATCGCCGCTCACGGTAACTTCTACACCGGTGCGCTGCGCCACGCTCTGGCAAACAGCCTCCACGGCCTCCGGCTCCAGACCCAGCACCTCGGCCGCACAGTGGCCGGGGGCTACATTGGCACGGATACCGCCCTTGACGCTCACCAGACGGGGCAGCACCTCCACCGCTTCCCAAGCGGCGGAGAATTTGGGGGCATAGTGGGCCTTCTCCACATTGATGACCGGGAATTCAGCATCCGGCGTGACGGAGTTGGGGGCATAGGGGGCATGAGAATAATAATGCTCAATGTCACGGGAACCGGTCTCCTCATCGGTGCCCAGCACCAGCTTGACATTCTTGCGCAGGGGCAGACCCAGCTCCTTGACGCAGCGCATGGCCATCATGGCCGCCACGGCAGGACCCTTGTCGTCATCCGTACCACGGCCATAGATCATGTCGCCGTCCCGCACCAGCGTGAAGGGATCGGTGTCCCAGCCGTCGCCGATGCCCACCACATCCAGATGGGCCAGCACATGCAGCTGATCTTCCTGCTCGTTCAGATCCACCAGACCCACATAACCCTCATCCTCGGAGGTCTTGAGGCCCCAGGACTCTGCCAGCTCCAGGGCAGCCTTCAGTGCCTTGGCCGGGCCGGGCCCGAAGGGTGCGCCGGGAGCGGGGGCGCCGGTGGTGGAATCAATCGCAATCAGCGGTGCCAGTGCCGCCACAAATTCATCTTCTTTTCCTTCAAACCACTTCTGAATCCGTTCATTCATAAGGTAACATCCTTTCTGCTTTCTGCATTTTCATTGAGATATTTGTAAACCGTATAACGGGAAACCCCCAGCCGCTGAGAGACAAAGGGGACACTCTTCCGGAAGGAAAAAGCGGACTTTTGGTCCAGCAGAGCGATCACCTTCAGGCGGTCCGCCTTGGACATCGCCTCCACCGGCTTGCCCACCACGGACATACACTCGTCAAACAGTTCCGAAAGCCGATCTTCTCCTCCCCGGGACATGGCGGATTGCAGATCCGCCTTGGCATTCATCATTTCCACCAGAATGCGGTTGGCATAGGCCAAAGAAGTGAAATCATAGTTGATTCCAAGGGCCAGATTGAAGTCATCCCCGATCAGATGGAAGGTGGAGGACTTGATCTGCTTTCCGCTGGGGGTCGTGGCCAGCAGGTTGACAAAATCCGTCCGCCGTCCCACTTCGTCCAGTTCCCGGGGCTCGCCCATCACATCCAGTGTGGAGCCGACCTCCCGTCCGGACACCTGCCCGTTGTAAATGGACAGGATGGGATGGGACGGCAAACTCATGTCGTGTACCAGTGTTTCGCAGGATGCGCCAAAGGTTTCCGCAATGCCCTGGGCCGTTCGATCCAAAAATTCAAACGCTTCCTCCCGTGTCATGGTGTCATTGCTCCTTTCGTTTCGATTTCTTCTATCTACGGAAATCTTACCACACCGCAACAGAATGTCAAGCATTACCCGTATTCTTGAATCCGGCTTGCCATCTGTCAAGACATATGATATACTGAATTATTCTGTAAGGAGGGCTGTCCTATGACCGCAAGCCAGCGCCGACAGGAAATTCTGTCCTGTCTGAACAAGGAACAAACACCCATCAGCGCCACCACACTGGCCCAAACCTTTGGCGTCAGCCGGCAGGTCGTGGTGGGTGACATCGCCCTGCTTCGAGCTGCAGGCGCACCCATCGCCGCAACCCCTCGGGGCTATCTTCTGGACATTCCTGCCATCGGTATTCTGCACACCGTGGCGGTCCGCCATACCAACGACCAAATGGAACGGGAATTGCAGATCTGCGTGGACAACGGCTGCACCGTGGTGGATGTGCTGGTGGAGCATCCGGTTTACGGCCAGCTGGTGGGACAGCTGCAGCTTTCCAACCGCTATGATGTGGAGCAGTTTTTGCGGCGTTCCCATTCCGGCAGTGCCCATCCCCTCTCCGACCTCACCGACGGCATTCATCTGCATACCCTGCGCTGCCCCAGTGAGGAGGCCTATCAGCGGGTGTGCGCCCAGCTGGATCAGGAAGGATTTCTGCTAAAGGACTGATTCCACCGGCAAAATACCCGGTAATATGCAAGCGAATTGCCGAGCATCCGACGATGCTCGGCGTTTTTTCATCTCTCCACCGTCTGCTCCTGACGCAGCCGAAACGGATCTTCCTTCTGTTTCGTGCCAATCTCCGCCCCCTGCCACAACCGCACCTTCGCAAAACCGGCGTGTATCAGATGCGATACACGCCGGTTTTCATTCGGGTTTCCCGTGGCTTTGGCGCTCCCGTTGGGCCCGCCAGTCCTGCACCTGCAAACGATAAACGGCCACATCCACAATCCCCCGATTGTTTCGGCCGCCATGGGGCAGAATCCCCGCCGCCTGCATCCCGCAATGTCGCATCACGGTGCCGGAGCGAGGATTTTGGATGTCATGCCGTGCCGTGATCTGCTGCACCTGCACCTCCTGAAAGAGAAACTCCAATACCGTGTGCAGCGCTTCACGGGCATACCCCTGATGCCACCAGGGACGGCCAATGCAATACCCAATCTCTGCCTCTTGTGCGGTTTCCTCCATGGCCACCACCGAAATGCTCCCAATGGGTTCTCCCACGGTGTGGGGTACGATGGCCCACTGATACACACCGGGGTCTGCATACTGCTCCACCCAACTCTGCACCACGGCTTTGGTCACATCCACAGATGGATGGGTGGGCCAAGTCAAAAAACGGGTCACTTCCGGATCACTGGCCCAATTCCGATACATGGCCTCGGCATCCTCCGGCGTGAACCGCCGCAGCCGCAGCCGGCATGTGTCCAATGCTGCGGTCCCTTTCTGCTGCATAGGCTCCTCTCCTTTCTTTGCTCCGTCTTATTCCTTGCAGGGATACCACTCACCCAGCCGTTCAATGACGCTTTCAATGCAGCCGTGGTCGGCATCCCGGACGATCTGGACTCCGGGCAGGCCTTTGGCGGCCACGGCACTTCCCTCCGGTGCAAACCCCACCGCCGCCGTGGTCAGCATGGGCACATCGTTGTCATTATCTCCGGCGCAGTAGATATGCTCCGGAGCAATCCCCAAGGTTTCGGCCGCTCGCAGCACACCGCTCCCCTTGTGAACGCCCTTTGCCGTCAGTTCCATCAAGGTTTCATTGGAGAAAATGCACTCGTAATCGGCCGCCCAATGGCTCAAAACCCACTCCTGCACCTGCGTCAACTCGTCCTTCTCCCCTTCCAACAGCACCTTGAGCCAAGGGAGCGGCATCTCCTCCGGCTCGCACTCGGTATAGGCGGACTTGACTAAGTCCATGTGCCACTGGGTGTAGGCATTTGGACGCCAGCAGTAAATATCTTCCCCATGGTAGGCCTCAAAGGCCACCCCGGGGAACCGATGGCCCAACACCCGAATATCCTCCGGCGCACGGAGGGGCAGATCATAGTGGAACCACTCCGCTCCCGTTTCCATGTCGCAGAAGGTGGCTCCATTGGACAACAGGGTGGGGGCATGGAGGGGCAGGTCCCGTGCCTGCTGATAGAAGGTGGAATAGCACCGGCCGGTACACATCAAAAAGGTGCCGCCCTCCTGCTGAAAAAAGCGGATTGCATCGATATCCCGCTGCAATACCACCCGGGCGCTTCCCCGCAGGGTGCCGTCGTAATCACTCACCAGCATCACGCCGTCAAATCGTCCCATTTTACTCACTCCTCCGTATAAAAAGCAAAAAATCAGGGGACAAAGTTCCCTTTGTCCCCCGATTATAGCAAATTTGTGCTCTGATTTCAATTAAGCGGCCAGATCGGCACCGGTCAGATAGCGGTTCATGGGCTTCCAGAGCAGGGCCTCCACCAGCAGGCACAGGGCGATGCTGGGCAGCATGTAGCTCCCATTGTACAGCAGAGAGTAGAACCAAGGCGTGGTCATGGTCATGCCGAAGAAGGTATCGGGCATATAGGCGCCCCACACGGTAGCGCCCACCACATAATGGACGGCATAGCGGGCCAAACCGCCCACCAGAGAGCCGACGAACAGGCCATTTTTCTTGCCGTGGCATACGCCGGACAGGCCCAGCACACCAAAGGCCACCAAATAGTCGCCCAGCATGGACACCCAGCTGATGGCAATGCCGTTATCGCCAATATACTGCAGCAGACCAAAGACCAGACCGGCCAACAGGCCGTTCTTCACACCCCAGCGGTGGGAATAGATCATGAGGGGCAGCATGGCAATGCAGATGGAGCCGCCCCAAGGCAGGCGATACAGCACCAGATAGCCCAGGATTTGAGCGGCGGCCACCATGATGGCACCCTCAGTCAGGGCACGAACATTGTTTTTCTTCACAGGAATCTCTCCTCTAACAAAAAGTACCGCATCGCCAGCTGGCGTATGCGGTACAAGAGCAGTAACATTTCCTGTTCGACTTCCTACGCCGGCATTACCCGGATCAGGTTCAAGGTGCACAGGATCGCACAACAGATCCTGATCTCAGCCGGAGTTGCCCCCCAGCGCCCCTGTCTATCAAGTTGACGACTTACGGTCCTTTGCTATTATATCATTTTCCCGAAATTTGTCAATTCCACTCAGAACACGCAGTCCTCTTCCTCTTCCTTGGGCTCCAGTGCCTTCATGGCAAAATACTCCTGCTCCAGCCAGTCGATGACCTGCTCCCGGCCCTCGGCGCTCAGAGGAAACTCCGCCTCATGCACCACTTCGCTCTCCTCCAGGCAGTATTCCCCGTACCAGTCCAGACAGGCAAAGATCTCCTCTGTTCCCATCTCTGTTTCCTTCTTTGTGGGCTGAATCCGATAGCGCAGCCCCAAAAAGCTGCCCAAATGGGTGTTTCCGTTGGTAAAGGTCAGCAGATTGGGCAAAAAGAACCGATGGTGTTCCCGCAGCATGGCGCTCTCTCCTTTGTATGAATGTGAAACACAGTGTATCACACTTCCTCCGGCGGAACAAGGTGACATGGGCAGAAAAAAAGTGCGCACTGCCAGGCAGTGCGCACGTCACGCGGTAAGACC
>JARIAU010000048.1 GCA_029257695.1 Oscillospiraceae bacterium | reverse complement strand
CTTTCCGGAATAACAGCACTTTCCCCATCGGTGCCATCTGCGGTGGGCCTATGTTTCTCGCCAAAGCCGGACTGCTGGAGCACAAGAAATTCACCGCCTCCATTTCCATGGATTTCTTTGATTTCTGCCCCTTTTTGGAGCGTAAAACCTTTGTGGCCGCACCCTTGGTGGTTGCAGACAACATCGTAACCGCCGGTGGCAGCAACTTTAACGGCTTCGCCGTCGCCATGGCGCACTTACTGGGTTTAGACTGTCCCCAGCGCATCTTCAGCGGCTACATGGACGACCAGACACCGGAGGACTACGCCCCACACCTTCCGCCGGAAGCCGTTGCAGACTTCCGCCCCCTGTTTTCCACAGTTTAAGCGCAAAAAAGACAGCATTCGGAATTCCGAATGCTGTCTTTGCATTTCATCGAAGACGTTCGATCACACCACACGGCGGAAGGTCAGGCCGGTACGGTTGGGGTTCACATTGGAAATAACGGTGCCCCACTTCTTGCCGGCGGCATTGACATACTTGCCGTTGCCGATGTAGATACCGATATGGCTGCCGGACATCGAGCTGCTGGTGTAGTAGAAGATCAGGTCGCCGGGACGGGCTTCCGCATAGCTGACGGCGGTGCCGCAGCGAGCCTGCTCTTGAGAAGTACGGGGCAGATAAACGCCAAACTTCTTGAACACAGCCTGCACAAAGCCGGAGCAATCCGCACCGGTGGTCAGGCTGGTGCCGCCCCAGACATAGGGCAGCTTACCCACGAAGGTGCAGGCATAGTTGGCAATGTCCACGCCCAGGCCGGAGCCGGAGGGGGCGGGGGGCTTGGGCTCCACATGGTTGCCGCTGTTGCCGCCATTGCTGCTGTTGTTGTTCTTGTTGGCCTCTTCTTCCTTGCGCTTCTGCTCTTCCTCTTTGCGCTTTTGCTCTTCCTGCTTACGGCGTTCCTCTTCCTGCCGCTTCAGCTCGGCCAAACGCTGACGCTCGGCCTCCAGCTCGGCCTCACCGGAGACGATGTCTGCCTCCAGATCCTCGCTGTCGCCTTCCAGCTCCGTCAGCTGGTCCTGATAGGTGGCCTGATTGGCTGCGATCTCGGTCAGCAGCTCCTGGGTGCGCTGCTCGGCCTTCTCCACATCGGAGAGCTGACCTTCCAGCTGACCCAGAGCCTCATCCAGAGCGGCCTTCTCGTCGTTCAGGCGGGCCTCGGTCTCGGCCACTTCCTTGCGGGCCTCCTCCAACTGGGTGACCACATCATTATCATAGGTGGCCACGCTGTGGACAAAGCTCAAACGGTCCAGAAAATCGGAGAAATTGGCGGACTCAAACAGGATGGACCAATAGGTCATGCCGCCGGCCTCTTCCATATCACGCACACGCTCGCAGAACAGCTGATAATACTCGTCGCTCTTCTTCTGCGCCTCTTCCAGCTGAACCTGGGTTTCGGCGATGCGGGTTTCATAGTCGGCGATGTTTTCCTGGGTGGTGCTGATTTCCCCGGACAGGGTGTCCATCTGCTTCTGATAGACCAGCACCTGATCCAAAGCGGAATTCTGCTTCTGCTCCAGTTCATCGATCTGGCCCTGCAGCTGGCTCATCTGGCCCTTCAGTTCCTTCTGTCTGCGCTTCATCTCATCCACCTGATTCTGCGTCACTGCACCGACGGCAGGGATGCTGGTGGCGAGGATAAGTCCGGTCATCATCAGGGACAAAATTCGACGGCCAAAGCGGCCGTTTCTATGTGTGTTCATTGGCAATCACTCTTTCGGTATCCGTTGGGTGGTTATGTCTACCGTAATTTTAACAAAGCCCCATGCCTGTGTCAAGCAAATAGAGACAGAAAGTTACAGAGAAGTTACATTCTTAAGAATTGTCCTTAGAAGCCGTCATTTCTTGTTATTCCCTTCTCTTTTTCGAATATTTTGTACCTCGAACGACCGAAGCCACAAGTTCTTGGGCTGCTCCCCGTGCACCGCTGGGGGCATAAGAAAATCCCCCCAAGCAACTTGGGGGGACCTTCTTATTAGAGAGAGAGAAAAGAGAGAGATGTATTCACTTGTCCTTTGGACTGGTTTTATCATAAGATAGATTCGTGTCTGTTTCATGACCAAATTATGAAACTTTTGTGAATAGAACGCACTTTTTCCTCGCTTATTTCTTAATTTTCCCTTAATTTCCATGATAATCCGAAGAATTCAAGGGCATTTTTGGTTGTGGCGGCCTCAATCTGCTCCGGTGCGACCCCTCGGATCTCCGCCATTTTGTCCCGAATATAGCGCAGATTCCGGCTGTCATTGCGCTTGCCCCGATTGGGCTCCGGTGCCAGATAAGGGGCGTCGGTTTCCAGCATGATCCGTTCCTCCGGCAGCATCGCCACCACTTCCAGCGCCTTCCGGGCATTTTTGAAGGTGATGACTCCGGTAAAGCTCAAGTTCCACCCCAGCCGTACCAGCATCTTTGCATCCTCCACGGAGCCGGAATAGCAGTGGAATACCCCCCGGACCTTGGGAAATTCCCGAATGATGGCCATACTGTCCTGATGGGCATCCCGATCGTGGACGATCACCGGCAGGTCCAGCTCCTGCGCCAAGGCCAGATGGTCCCGAAAGCACCGCTTTTGCAACTCCCGCTCCGGATTGTCCGGCCAGTGATAGTCCAATCCGATCTCTCCGATGGCCACCACCTGCTCCCGATGCTCCCGAGCCAGAGCAGCAATCTCCGCCAGCCGCTCCTCCGTATAGGCGCCGCACTCCTCCGGCTGATAGCCCACGGCGGCATACACATGGGGGTGCGCCTTGGCAATGGCCACTGCCGTGCGGCTGGACTCCACATCGCAGCCCGGGTCCACCACCCAGCCGATGCCCTGCTCCGGCAGGGCGTGCAGCAGGGCATCCCGATCTTCCTCAAAGGCAATATCATCATAATGAGCATGGGTATCAAACAGCATGATTTTTTCATCCTTTCTTCCCGCTGCGGCGGCGCAGTCCGTCCGCTTTTTGGGGGTATCCTGACGACTTATACACAAGTCTATTTTGTTTTTCCACAGTTGTCAACCGGTGACTTTTAGAAAATGGTTCCCAAATCTTCGTTTTTTCCCTCATTTTCCCCGTTCAAGCAGTTTTATTATCCTCTTTTACAAAAGCTGTGGAAAACCCGGTGGATAAAGTGGATAACTTTTTCTTTTTTGGGAAAACTCCCTTGTCCCGCTTGACTTTTGCAGGGCGGAGTGTTACCATGTTCGCATATTTCAACAGGCTTTGATGGGGACGAAACCGCAGTTAGGTCCACAGAGAGGGATGCCATTGGCTGGAAGCATCCTGACGGAATGCGGCATAACCACCCCGGAGCCGTGCCATCAAAAATGGTACCGGGTGCGCCCGTTACAGCGGCAATCAAGCGGCCCCTCTTCGGCGGGGCAAGCAGGGTGGAACCGTGGAATACGATTTGTTTGTATCTCACCCCTGATCTCTCAGGGGTGGGATTTTTGTTTTTTCTGCCCCCGATCAAAAAGGAGGAACTACTATGAGCGAAGAAAACCTGTACACCTTTGAAAATGAGGAGTATCGCCGCACCTATTGGCATACCTGCTCCCATGTGCTGGCGCAGGCCGTCAAGCGCCTGTGGCCCGAAGTGAAGCTGGCCATCGGTCCGTCCATCGACAACGGCTTCTACTATGATCTGGATTCCCCCTTCGCCTTCACTCCCGAGCATCTGGAGCAGATCGAGGGCGAGATGCGGAAAATCTGCAAAGAAAAGCTGAAGCTGGAGCGCTTTGAGCTGCCCCGTGCCGAGGCTCTGGAGCTGATGAAGGACGAGCCTTATAAGGTGGAGCTCATCAACGACCTGCCCGAGGATGCCATTATCAGCTTCTACAAGCAGGGCGAGTTCACCGACCTGTGCGCCGGCCCCCATCTGGACTCCACCGGCCGCATCAAGGGCAACGGCATCAAGCTGACCGCCTGCAATGCCGCCTACTGGCGTGGCGACTCCAATCGGGAGACCTTGCAGCGCATTTACGGCGTGGCCTACCCCAAGAAGGCCGAGCTGGACGAGTATCTGGCCCGCATCGAAGAGGCCAAGAAGCGGGATCACCGCAAGCTGGGCAAGGAGCTGGGTCTGTTCATGCTCCGGGACGAGGCCCCCGGCTTCCCCTTCTTCCTGCCCAAGGGCATGGTGCTGCGCAACACGCTGCTGGACTACTGGCGTCAGGTGCATAAGAAGTACGGCTATGTGGAATGCTCCACCCCCATGATGATGAACCGTCAGCTCTGGGAGCGCAGCGGTCACTGGGATCACTACAAGAACAATATGTACACCACCGTCATCGACGATGTGGATTTTGCCATCAAGCCCATGAACTGCCCCGGCGGTATGCTGGTCTACTCCAGCGAGCCCCACAGCTATCGTGATCTGCCCCTGCGTGTGGCGGAGCTGGGTCTGGTGCATCGCCATGAGCTGTCCGGCGCCCTGCACGGTCTGTTCCGTGTCCGCTGCTTCACGCAGGACGACGCCCACATCTTCATGACCTGGGATCAGATGAAGGAAGAGATCATGAATGTGGTCAAGCTCTTTGACGAGGTCTACTCCGTCTTTGGCCTGACCTATCAGATCGAAGTGTCCACAATGCCCGAGGATCACATCGGCGATGTGAAGGACTGGGACTTCGCCACGGAGACCCTGAAGGCCGCCGTGGAGGCCATGGGCAAGGACTATATCATCAACGAGGGCGACGGCGCCTTCTACGGCCCCAAGCTGGACTTCCATCTGGCCGACTCTCTGGGCCGTACCTGGCAGTGCGGCACCATTCAGCTGGATATGCAGCTGCCCGAGCGCTTTGAGCTGGAGTACATCGGCGAGGACGGCCAGAAGCATCGTCCCGTCATGATCCACCGTGTGGTGCTGGGCTCCATCGAGCGCTTCATCGGCGTCATCACCGAGCATTTCGCCGGCGCCTTCCCCACCTGGCTCAGCCCCGTGCAGGTGCAGGTGCTGACGGTCACCGACCGTGCCGACGACTACGCCAAGGAAGTGGCCGCCCGTCTGGATGCCGAAGGCTTCCGGGTGGAGACGGATATGCGCAACGAGAAAATCGGCAAGAAGATCCGTGAGGCCCAGCTGAAAAAGCTGCCCTATATGCTCATTCTGGGCGACCGGGACATCGAGAACAAGACGGTCTCCGTCCGTACCCGCTCCGGCGAGGATCTGGGTGCCATGTCCTTCGACGCCTTCGCCGCTCTGCTCCACGAGAAGGTGGACAGCAAGGCACGGGACTAAGCTCCCACTCCGCATCCCATCTCGGGATACCATCCAACCCCAATTCCGACAGGCAGCCACCACTGTGGCTGCCTGTTTTTGCGTGTTGCAGGTAGTGTTGCGGTCACCCACAGCCGCCGCCCGCCGGAGCGAACCCCAGCGGTCCCCGCCCCTCCCCGCTTCTCCCCCGTCAACCGCAGCCATCCATAAGCGATGCCGTTTTTGGGAGGCGGCAGGCAGAAAAAACGCAGAAATGCTAAAATGCTATTAGGTGAAATATCCGTGGGGTTCATCCAAGGAGCGCTATGTTCTGCACAGAAAGGAATGGAGTTTGATGCTGAAAAAAATGAGTGCTGTTTGGTTGTCATTCGTTTTACGTTTCATATTTGCTGGGTGCAGCGGCACTTCTGATGCAGAGGAAAGAGGAAACGGACAACTATATTTGAACGGGGTCGTGGTTGAGGCATCAGAGCGTGATATTCTGGTGAAGTGCGAAGATCAACTCGAAGGCACGATGGAAGCAGGAACTGAACTCACGATTTCCCTTGATGTTGTATCGAGGGAAGGTGCGCCAAAGCTGCAAGAGGGCGACAAAGTGCGGATTGTTTATTCCGGTACTGACGGACAGGTCGATGTCGTCCATGCGATCTATCTGCTCGACGAAAATGGAACTCCTATGATGTAAAAAAAAGCAGGCAACAACCAAAGCTGCCTGCTTTTTTCGTGCGGTCGTTCTTTTGCTCCCAACACAGAGGGTTATGGTATATCCAAACAGGAGCGCCCCCCTCTTTAACAGGGAATCTCCCCCACACACCTGCAAACAGCGACAAACAACGGGTCTGCGCTTAGGCGCAGACCCGTTGTTTCATGCTTGTGTGCATTTATTCGTAAATCGGTTCAAAATCCTCCACGGGATGGCCGCACAGGGGGCAGGTGTACTCCGCCGGCAGCTCGGCTCCCTCATAGACATAGCCGCAGATCTTGCAGCGCCAGCCCACCACCTTCTTTTCGGGCTGGATCACCATCTTGTTGGCATGGGGCTTGATGAATTCCTGATACCAAGCATAGGTGAGGGGCTCGGCATGGCTCAGGGTGTGGGCATCCTCCACCTCCGCAATGAACAGCGTATGGCTGCCCAGATCCTGCTGCTCCACCACCTTGGCACTCAGATAGGCACAGCTCTGCCAAGGCAGATAGGGAAGGCCGTAGGCATCCTCCGCCGGATTGACCTCGGCAAACTTGTCCACATGATGCCCCGACTGATAGCCGAAGTGGGCGATGGTGTCCGCCGTGCAGCCACGATCCAGCACCGTCACGCAGAACCGGCCGCTTTCCTTGATGAGGTCACAGGTGCAGTTTTGGTTCAGCACGCTGATGGCCACCCGGACCGGCTCATTGGCCACCTGCATACAGGTGTTGATAATGCAGGCATTGCATCGCTCTCCGGCCCGTGCGCTCAGAACAAACAAACCATAGGGAATGGTAAACAGTGCTTTCATATCCATGGAAGAAATGCCTCCTTTAATCCTAGTTCCTGCTTCGAGTATACGAAGTTCTCCGGCATAAGTCAAGGTGAAATTGTCGCCAAATCGTTATCGTTCCGCCATCGGAACAAAGGCGCGGCGGGGCGCCACCGCTTTGTAGGCCGGGCGGATGATTTTGTTTCCGGGCGAGTAGACCTCCTCCAGATGGTGGGCGCACCAGCCCACCATGCGGGCCGTGGCAAACAGGGGGGTGTACAGCTCCTCCGGAATGTCCAGCATCTGATAGACAAAGCCGGAATACAGATCCACATTGGCACACAGCAGCTTGTCCTTGCCGGTGACTTGCCGGAAGGCTTCCGGTGCCAGACGCTCCACCGATTCCACCAGATCCAGACCGTCCGCCATGCCCTTTTCCTCCGCCAGCGTCCGGGCAAACTGCTTCAGCATGACCGCTCTGGGGTCGCTCATGGTGTAGATGGCATGGCCCATGCCGTACAGCAGACCGCTGCCGTCGCCCAGCTCCTTGTTGAGGATCCGGCCCAGTACATGGCGGATCTCGTCGTCGTCCTTCCAGTCCTTTACCTCGCTGCGGACCACATCCAGCATCTGCTTGGCCCGAATGTTGGCCCCGCCGTGGCGGGCGCCCTTCAAGGAGCCCACTGCTCCGGCAATGCAGGAGTAAAAGTCCGTGTGGGAGGAGGACAGCACCCGGCAGGCAAAGGCACTGTTGTTACCGCCGCCGTGCTCGGCGTGCAGCACCAGGCACAGATCCAGCAGCTTGGCCTCGCTGTCCGTGAAGTGGTTGTCCTGCCGGACGGCATAGAGGAAATTCTCCGCCGTAGACATACCGGGCTGGGCCTGATGGAGATAGAGGGACTGGCCGTCAAAATAGCACCGCTTGGCGGCGTAAGCGTGAGCCACGATCATCGGGGCCCGTGCAATCAGGGCGATGGCCTCCCGCATCTCATTTTCCAAAGTCATTTCCTCGGCACGGTCGTCATAGGAATAGAGGGCAAGCACGCTTCGGGCGATTTTGTTCATCACATTGTCGGAGGGGGCCTTCAGGATCATGTCCTCGGTGAACATCCGGGGCAGCGGCCGCATCCGGCCCAACAGCTCCTGAAACTGCGTCAGCTCTTCCGCCGTGGGCAGCTTGCCCAGCAGCAGCAGAAAGGCGGTCTCCTCGAATCCGAAGCGGCCCTCGGACACAAACCCCCGAATCAGCTCCTCCACATCAATGCCCCGATAAATCAGCTTGCCGGGCGACGGGATACGCTCGCCGTCCATCATGTAGTAGCCCTGCACCGAACCGATCTGGGTCAGTCCCGCCATCACGCCGGAGCCGTCCGCATTGCGAAGTCCTCGCTTCACTCCGCTGTTGACATATAATTCCGGGTGAATATGGTTGAGCTCCCGGTATTCCTGACAGAGGGAACGAACCAACGGCTCGCTGGGTTCTGATGAATGAACACTTGAATATTCTTGCATGACAAATGCGCCTCCCCGGACTATTTTCGCTTCTTTTCTGTTCAGTATACTTCTTTCCCCTTCATGTGTCAAACATTTTGCAATATCCATTCATTTCACTTGCATTTTAAGGAGGTTCTCATGTTGACTCCCACCAAACGAAACCCCTGGCACCGAGGTGCCGGGCGAGTGCTCCTCACCTCTCTGGCCCTGCCCGGACTGCTGCTGACCGCACTGGCGCTCTTCACGCTGGCCGATCGCAGCCTCCTGCTGCATCCGGCGGCGGCACCTCTGCCCGGTGTCACGGTCCATCTGCCCCTGTCTGCTCCAGCGGCAGAGTCCCCCGCTCCGGACGCCCCTGCTGTCCCGCCGGAGGAACCGGAGTGCGAAGAAGCCGCTGCTCCGGCGGAGGCCGTACCCACCGACCGCGGGGTGCATTTGCAGCTGCTGGACGGGGAGCAGACCTTGGATGTGACGCTGGAGGACTACCTCTGGGGGGTGGTATCCGCCGAGATGCCCGCTTCCTTTGAAGACGAGGCCCTGCGGGCGCAAGCCGTGGCGGCACGGACTTACACGGTGTACAAGCTGCTCCATCCCACCAAGGCCCACGAAGCGCAGCTTTGCTCCGACCCGGGCTGCTGTCAGGCGTGGTTGAGTCGGGAGGACCGGATGGCAAAGTGGGGCAGTGATCGGGAGGAATTGGCGCAGCGGATCACGGACGCCATTCGGGACACCGACGGCATGGTGATGTGCTACGGAGGCGAACCCATTCAGGCGGTGTTTCATGCCGCCAGCGGCACCGCCACCCGGTCTGCGGAGGAGGTCTGGGGCTCGGAAGTCCCCTATCTCCACAGCGTTTCCTCGCCGGAGGGGGAGGAAGTGCCCAACTACTACTCCACCGTGTCTGTTCCGGCCGCTGAATTTGCCGCCGCCCTGCCCGACTGCCATCTGGAGGGGGATTGCAGCGGCTGGATCGGGGATACGGAATACGATGAAAGCGGCTTGAGCCGGCGCATCTGCATCGGCGGCACTTGGGTGGACACCACCAAGCTGCGGAGCCTGTTTTCCCTCCGCTCCTCCAACCTGTCGCTGACCGGAGACGGGGACACGCTGACCTTTTCCGTCACCGGCTACGGCCACGGGGTCGGGATGAGTCAATACGGTGCCAACGCCATGGCCCAACAGGGCAGCCGCTGGCAGGAAATCATGGAATGGTATTATTCCGGTGCAAAACCCGAAAATCTTGCTGACAAACCGCTGGGATTGGGGTAAAATAAAAGAATCCCCGCAAACGGGGTGTTTCTTTACAAAAGGATGTGTCATTGCATGAACCGTAAATCCACCGTCCTGTCGGTGGTTCTGGGCCTGATCGGTCTGGGGCTGCACGGCTGGGCCAAAGCCAGCGGCTTTACCCATGGCTCCCACCTGCCGATCCCTCATGCGCCGGTCTGGCTCGCACTTTGGAGCGTCACTCTGCTGGTGCCTCTGCTGGCCCTGCTGCTGGCATTGCCGCTGCGCCGGTGCAAACCCGATTCCGCCCGCTCTCCTTATGCCGCTGCCGCATGGGCGGGACGCACCATCGGCGGTCTGGGCGGCGCATTTCTGCTGCTCGGCAGCCTTTTCTCCGGCATCGAAGCCGTGGAGGCCCTGTCCTTTCAGCCGATGCCCGGCGGACTGATGCCTCTGCTGCTGGCATTGCTGCTGTTCCTCTCCGGTCTGGTGATGCTGTTCACCGCCCTGACCACGCCCCAGCGCTCCCCCGGTGCAGAGCTGATGCTCCCCGGATTTGCCGTGGCTTTTCTGCTGATCCAGTTCTATCACAGCCACGCACAGGACCCGGTTCTGGAGCATTACGGCTGGATTTTGGTGGCGCTGATGGCGCTGGCCTTGGGACTGTACCTGAGTGCCGGTGTGGCCTTCCGGCCGGAGCGTCCCTATTGGAATTATGTGTGTCTGTTCACGGCGGGTGCCTGGTGCCTGTCCGCCTCCATCTCCGCAGCGGAGCGAGGCTATTCCGCAATCCTGGCAGGCTTTGCCCTTTGGTGCTTCTGGCACTGCGACCTCACCATCTGCCATGCCTGTCCTCCCGGCACTCGGGAGGCCGTCCCGCCCCAGAGTTAATCCGATCCAAACAAACACCGGCGTGTGTCCTAAGGGACACACGCCGGTTTTCATCTCGTGCCGCCTGCGGCACTTCCTTCTATCACCGCTCCCAACCCGGCTCCGGACCGCCGTTGGTGCGGATCACCCGGCACGGATTTCCCACCGCCACCACATTGTCCGGCAGATCCCGTGTCACCACACTGCCGGCACCGATCACCACATTATTTCCTATGGTAACCCCCGGCAGCAGGATGGCTCCTCCGCCGATCCACACATGATCCCCGATGACCACCGGAGCCGTCTGGGTCTTACAGAAGGCAAAGCTGCCGTCCTCCTTTGGTTCCCCAAAGCGCTGCGCCGCATCTGTGGGATGAAATGCCGTGTAAATCTGCACATTGGGGGCAATCAGCGCATAATCGCCGATGGTGATCCGATTGTCGTCCAAGAAGGTGCAGTTCATATTGACCTCACAATGGCTGCCAAAATAGATGTTGTTGCCGTAATCCACATAAAAAGGCGGGGTGATCCAAAGGTCTTGCCCATAGCCTCCCAGCAGCTGCCGGAGAATCGCATCTTTCTGCTCCAAATCCTCCGAATCCACCGTGTTGTATTGCTGCACCAGCCGTTTCGCTCTGTGCCATTGCCGGAGCAGTTCCGGATCTCCGCAGTCATACAGCGCCCCGGCCAGCATCTTCTCCCGTTCGGTCATCGTCACCGCCTCCTTGTTCTGTCCGCCGCCCTTTGCACGGCGGGGCCTCTCTGAAGCAAAGCATACGACATCTGCGGGGAAAAGGCAACCGTTTCGGCGGCATTTGCGCCCTATCCCATAAAAACAGCGGCGCAGTCCAATAGGACTGCGCCGCTGGTGCATATTTCTCTTAGCCGAGGTAATCCATGGGGTTCACGGGGGTCCCCAGGAAGGGTTCATTGCCGCCGCCCACACGCACCTCAAAGTGGCTGTGGACGCCGCTGGAGCGTCCGGTGGAGCCCATCTCCGCAATGTGCTGGCCCTGGGTCACCTGCTGGCCCACATGGACCAGAAGGGACGAATTGTGGCCATAATAGGTCTGGGTGCCGTTATCATGGGCAATCACCACCAGATTGCCATAGCCGCCGTCGTTCCAGCCGGCATAAATGACCTTGCCGCCACGGGAGGCATAGATGTCGGTGCCGGTGCTGCCGGTGATGTCCAAGCCCTTGTGGGTGCGGCCGTGGTCATTGCCGAAATAGCTGGAAACCCCGCCACGCGCCGGCCACATATACTCCGGCCGCTCCTTGGTGCCCATGGAGATGACCGTGGGCTGCGCCTCGGTCACGGTCACGGCACCGATGCTCTTGGTATACTGTTCCTCGCCGTTGATGCTGGTGACACGCTGAACGGTCACCTCTTCGCCGACCGTTCCGGCCTGTGCCTCATACTCACCCTTATAGATGGAATCGTCCCAACGGAACTCCGTTTCCGCCACCACCGGCGTGCTAAGGCGGATCTCCTCCTCCACACGGACGCTGACGGACTGGGTCAGTGCCTCGGCTGCCGCCTCGCCCCGGGGCAGGGTGGGGCTGACCGGTGCTTCCTCGATCTCCACATAGTTGATGAGCTCTGCCGACACGGTATGCTCGGTGCGATACTGCTCCACCACATCCGCACACAGCTGCTCCAGCTCCGCCGGATCTTCTCCGCCGGCCACGGCCACGCCGTCCACCTTCAGCACATAGCCGGGAACCGCCGCCGGACCTGCGGCCAGGGCCGTTCCGTTTTGGAGCACGCCGAAGCAGGTCAGCGCCACCGCCAACAGGCTGTACAGCCACAGATGGCGGCGTCGATTCTGCGCATGGGACATCCGTTCGTCCTGCATGGGAGGGTCACACCTTTCCGTAAAAATCAAAAATCAGCATCAAATGGTAACAACAAATTACAACCATCATACGCAAAACTGCCCATTTTGTCAACCTCTTTTGGAGATTTCCTTGGAAAAACGCCCCTACAGCCCCGGAAAACATTGCGTTCCGCCCTAAAATAGAGTAAAGTTACAACTGAGATACACATTGAAACAGAAGGGATTTTTGACACCATGGAACACGGTTTTATTAAGGTTGCCGCCGCCACGCCCAAAATCAAGCTGGCGGACTGCGCCTATAATGCACAACAAATCATCGCCCTGATGGAGCAGGCGGCGGCCCAACAGGTGAAGGTCATCTGCTTCCCGGAGCTTTGCATCACCGGCTACACCTGCGGCGATCTGTTTTTGCACCCCACCCTGCTTCAGGGGGCGGAGGACGGTCTGCGCTCCATTCTGGAGGCCACGGAGGAGCTGGATCTGATTGCCGCCATCGGTCTGCCCGTCCAGTGCAACAACAAGCTGTACAACTGCGCCGCCGTCCTGTGCCACGGCGAGCTGCTGGGCCTCGTCCCCAAAAGCTTCATCCCCAACTATGGCGAATTTTACGAACAGCGCTGGTTCACCTCCGGCCGGGAGCTGCCCTACACCCTGATGTCCTATGCCGGACAGGATGAGGTGGAGCTGTCCACCAATCTGGTCTTTCGCTGGAGAGAAAATCCGCTGCTGACCATCGGCGTGGAGATCTGCGAGGATCTGTGGGTGTCGGACACCCCCTCCACCCGGCTGTGCGCCGGCGGCGCCACCATCCTGCTGAACCCCTCCGCCAGCGATGATACGGTCTGCAAGGCCGACTGGCGGCGGACGCTGCTGAAATGCACCTCGGCCCGTCTGGCCTGCGCCTATGTGTACGCCAACCCCGGCTGGGGCGAGAGCACCGGCGATGCGGTCTTTGGCGGCCACGATGTGATTGCCGAAAACGGCGCCATCCTCTCCGAGCAGATCTTCACCACCGGACTGCTGGTATCCGAGGTGGACATCCAGTGCCTGTCCTACGAGCGCCAGCGCATGAGCACCTATCCCGCCAGCGGTGAGGTCTACTCCGTCTACTTCGATCTGGAGCCGGTGGAAACCAAGCTGACCCGCTCCTTCCCCGCCAACCCCTTTATTCCGGCCGTGGAGGCAGACCACCGGTGCAGCGACATTCTGGCCCTTTCGGCCCAGGGTCTGGCCCAGCGGCTGGAGCACACCCACGCCGCCAAGGCGGTCATCGGGTTGAGCGGCGGACTGGATTCCACCCTGGCCCTGCTGGTGATCGACCGGGCCTTTGCCCTGCTTGGCCGGGACACCAAGGACATTCTGGCGGTGACCATGCCCTGCTTCGGCACCACCGACCGCACCAAGAACAACGCCTGCCTGCTGGCGGAAACCTTAGGCGCCACCCTGATGGAGGTGGACATCGGCCCCTCGGTCAACCTGCACTTTGCGGACATCGGGCACGACCCGGACATCCACGATGTGACCTATGAAAATGCGCAGGCCCGAGAGCGGACCCAGGTGCTGATGGATCTGGCCAACCAGCACAACGGACTGGTGATCGGCACCGGCGACCTAAGCGAGCTGGCTCTGGGCTGGTGCACCTACAACGGCGACCATATGAGCATGTATGCCGTCAACGCTTCCATTCCCAAGACCCTCATGCGCTATCTGGTGGGTTTCGTGGCGGAAAAGACGGACAATCCGACCCTGACCCATGTGCTGAAGGACATTCTGGACACCCCCGTGTCGCCGGAGCTGCTGCCGGCCGTGGAGGGAAAGATCGCCCAAAAGACCGAGGATCTGGTGGGCCCCTACGAGCTGCACGATTTCTTCCTGTTCTATATGCTCCGCTGGGGCTTTGGACCGAAGAAAATTTATCGTCTGGCCTTGTATGCACTGGGGGACAGCTTTTCGCCGGAGGTCATCCGGGACACGCTGAAAAAGTTCTATCACCGCTTCTTTACCCAGCAGTTCAAGCGCTCCTGTATGCCCGACGGCCCCAAGGTTGGCACCGTGGGCCTTAGCCCCCGTGGGGATTGGCGGATGCCCTCCGACCTCTGCGCCACCCTCTGGCTGGAGGAAGTGGATGCGCTGTAAGGGCAGCCCCGCCCAACGCACCGATTGCACCCACCGAAGCGGCGAGCCTGATGCTCGCCGCTTTTTCCTTTCAACCCCGGCGGCGGCGGCCGTTTCGACGAGAAAAGGCTTGAAGCCGCCCGCCGTTTGATGATACACTTTTCCTGAACCAAAACGAAGCAATCCACCGCACCGATGAAAGGAGCCGCACAATGAAACATCGATTTCTTGCGGGCGTGCTGGCAGTCTGCCTGACGCTTTCCCTCGCCTCCGGCGGCGGGATGGCCCATGCCGAAGGCGCCCCTTCCGCTGCACAGGCACTCTCTGCGCCGACCGCCGACCCGAAGGGCGGGGCAACCTCACCGGGGACGCGCGCTTTCCCTCTGCCCGACCCCGACCGGCTGCACACCAACGAGGACTTTCGCCCCTATGACCCCGGCTATCCCAAACAGGCCCAGTACGGCGACTACACCCTGCGCATCCCTGCTCTGAAGGAGCGGCTGACCTTCTCCAAGGGAGCACAGGACCAGCGGATCGGCACCCTGTACGCCCCCGGTGTCACCGCCGCCGCCGGCTGGCAGGATGCCACCAAGCAGTGGGGCAAGGTGGACCCTGCCCTGTGCTTTGCCGGCTCCGCCTCCAACCTCATCGCATGGTATCTGAACCGCTATCTGGCCCTGCATCCCGAGGAAACCCACCCCTTCGAAACCAATGTGGAGCGGATTTTCGACCGGTTCCGCCGTGGTTGGGACCCTCTGGAGGGGGCCGACCCCAAGGAGGCCCTCAGCTGGTACTTTACCGGCGGCTTCCCCAGCAACAGCCCCAACCCCAACGGCAGTACCCTGACCGGTGCGGAGCAGGGCGGCTATCTGCGCCATCAGCTCCCCCACAACGCCAGCGGTCGCTGGTCCCTGCTGTCCTTTGACTGGGAACCGGAAGAGGAATTTTCCGTGTTTGGCTCCTATGAGGATGACCGCTTCCCCTTTTTGGAGGACATCGGCGGCATCGGCCCCGGGCATCCCTTCTCTAATTTGAAGCGGTTTTCCGAGCAGATCCTCCGCCAGCTGCATTACGGCCCCTGCTCGCTGATCATCATTACCGATCAGCCCGGCGGCGGCTCCGGTCACGCCATCACCCTCTGGGGCGTGGATTACGATGTGGACACCGGTCTGGTCTCCCGCATCCATGTCACCGACTCCGACGACCCCGCCCATGTGGGCCTGTTCTCCGTGCGGGTGGAGGACAATCCGGACAACACCGGCGTGCGGCTGGTGCAGTATCCCTATCATCCTCCCGTGGGCGGTGCGACCCAGTTCACCCGCATCCGCTCCTCCATGGTGCTGTATGCGCCCGATGTGGTCCAGTCCAGCCAAGGCTACACCGGACCCAATGCGGAAATTCAGACCGTCACGCCCGATGCCGACGGCACCGGAGTGTCCGTACAGGTGGACAATCTTCCCCTCTCGGAGCTGGAATACGGATATTCCTACGACTCCGACCCCAACCATGTGCTCCAGTGGCAGGCGGACAGCCACTTCTCCGGCCTGAAGCCGGACCCTTACTACTTCTTTGCCCGGGTGAAGGAAACCGCCGACCATGCCGCCGGCGGCACCTCCGCCCCCTTTGCCTTCCGTGTTTCCACCCCGTCTCCCGCACCGCAGGGAACGGTGGCCGCTTTGGGCCTTGGCACCTCCTTGTTCCGCTCCGACGCAGCGGCACCCCAGTATCTTTGGTTCGGCACGGATCGGGGCCCCGACGGCTCCGCCGCTCCGGAACCCATCCTCTGGCGGATCTTGGACCGCCAAACCAACCAGCAGACCGAGGGGGTCTTCCTGCTGTCGGACAAGCTGTATGGCACGGGGAGCAACGGCGAATTGCAATTTGATGCCCAGGCCCCGTACAGCAACGACTACACCGTCAGCACCGCCCGCCGTTGGTGCCAGACCTTTGCAAAGACCAACCTGACCGCACTGGAACAGGCGGCGCTTCTGGCCACCAGTAAATCCGACCTGCCCTATGCCGCCTTTGACGGGGCGGACTACATCCTCTCCGGCGACAAGGTATTTTTGCCCTCGGCAGAGGAAATCAGCAGCGAAGCCTACGGCCTTGGCACGGATGCCGGCCGACAGGCCCGGTATCGGGCCGAGTCCGCCGCCTACTGGCTCCGCTCTCCGGCCGCCGGAAGCCGCAGTGATGCCGGTTCTGTGACCGCCAGCGGCACCGTGGCCCAAAGTGCCGCTTCCACCGGCCTTGCCGTCCGTCCCGCCTGCAATCTGGACGGCCGCCGGGTGCTGTTTACCGCCGCCGTACAAAGCGGCGTATCCTCCGACCAAATCGGTCTGGTCCCCGTCCAATCGGTGCAAAGTCAGGATTTCCGACTGGTTCTGACGGACACGGACCACTCCTTCCGTGTGACTTCCTCCGACCTCACCGGACCGTCCGGTGGCACTGTGTCCCTGTCCTATCAGGGCGCACGGCAGGGGCAATCCGGCCACGAGTTCCTCTCCCTGATCTTGACAGAGGCGGACGGGGCGACCCCGCTGTACTACGGCAAGCTCGCCGCTGTCACCGCAGACTCCGGCACGGTCCGCGTGACCCTTCCCGCCCAGCTGGCGGAAGGCCGCTATGTGCTCAAGGTGTTTCAGGAGCAGTACAACGGGCCGAAACAACCCGGAACGGCAAGCCCCTTCTGTGATGTGCCGCTGACCGTCTCCGCCCCCTCCACCCCTGTCCCCGTGCCGCAGGTCAACCTGTCCCTGCCGGCTCCGGTCACAGGGCAGACCCCCCAGCACGCCGCCGTCCGCGAGGACGGGTGCCGGGTGGTTTCCACCACATGGAGCCCTGCACATTCCGCCTTTCAGCCCAACACCGCCTACCGTGCGTCCATTGTAGTGGCTCCACAGGAGGGCTTTGCCTTCACCAAGGACACGCACTTTTTCCTGAACGGGACTCCGGTGACTCCGGAAATCGACGGGAATGCCTATTGCATCCGCTCCCCCGAATTCCCCAAAACCGAAGGAACGGCTGCCGGCTGGCAATCCAACAGCACCGGCTGGTGGTACAACGACGAAACCGGCAATTATGTGACCGGATGGAAGCAAATCCACGGTTTCTGGTACTACTTCGCCCCCAATGGTTATATGCAGACGGGGTGGCAAAGCATCCACGGGTACTGGTACTACTTCGCTCCCTCCGGCGATATGCAGACGGGGTGGCAGTGGATCAATGGTTCTTGCTACTACTTCTATCCCAGTGGCTACATGGCCACCAATACCTGGATCAACGGCAGCTATGTGAACGGCTCCGGTGTCTGGGTGCCATAACTTCACCGATTGTTCACCCCCCATCGGCAGAACCGATGGGGGGTGTTTCGCGGTTCATGTCCGCTGTTTTTCCACACACCTCCGGCAGCTACGCGCGCCGCAGTCTTGCGGCGCACATATGTTTCCACAATCTCCTTGTACAACACCCGTTTTTTCTGCATCCTGGCAACAAAACCGGCCCCGTTTGGCTCTGCTTCTCCAAAGATTCCACAGCCCGTTGTGGAATTCTCCGTTTCTCCCGTTGTGCGGCCCATGGCACCCCGTTGCATACCAAAAAACGCCCCTTCGGCACAGCCGAAGGGGCGTTTCTGATCTGTTTTTATTGGAGGTGCTGCTTTTTCTTTTCGTAAACCACCACAGCTGCAAGACACAGCGTGCTGACGGTCAGCACCACGACCCACAGCAGCACAGGACTGCTGTCGCCGGTAGCAGGGAGTTTACCCTGCGTCGGGCCATTGGGGTTCGAAGGTTTGGTCGGTGCGGAGGGGTCCACAGGCGCATTGGGATCGGCAGAGAGTGCCGGGATCTCCACGGTTTCCTCGTATCCGCATACCGTGCAGCGATGCACCTTCTGTCCGGCCTCACGCTCGGTAGCCTCCTTGGTGACGGTCCAATCCCCAAAGGTGTGGGCAGCCTCATCCTGCTTGGCTCCGCAGCTGCATCCGTGCCAATGGCCGGTTTCATCGTGCTGCCACTCGGTGCCAAAGGCGTGGGTATGCTCCTGACCATCGGTGACGGTGACATGGTAAACCACATTCCCCAGAGACACATCTGCCGTACCGGCCGACACCGCCGTCAGAACCAACTCGGTTTTGCTTGTGACCACCTTCAGAACATGGGCATAGCGATTTGCCGTATCCACCGAGGGCCGCAGAACAAAGCTCTGATCCCCATAGGTGTAAACCACCAGATAGCGGCCGCCGTCCTGAATGGTTTCCACAGGACGATACCCGGGCACTTCCTTACTGGAGGGCTGCCCGTTTTCGACCGGAGCATACAGCTTGAAGTTGCAGATCTCGCCCATATCCTTCATGCCGCCGTCAAATGCACAGGTGCTGTGGGTATCGCTCATGGTAAAGGCCAGATAGCGCTCCTGGCCTCCGGCATTGGGTGTATGAATGGCATACACTCCTGCCTTATCTTTTGCATCAAAGGTATTGCCAACTGCCGTTGTTGCAAAGGGATACCCCACTTCGCCGGCGGCGTTCAGCCACACCTGTGTGCCGTCCGCCGTAACAGCAGAGGCCTGCCACTTGCCGCCGTCCTTCCGGAAGGTGTAAAGTGCCGTGGCAAGGGATTCAATTGCACCGTCATAGTTCTTGTTTTCACCGGTGCGGCCCATTCCCTCCGGCAGTGCCGTGGTCTTGACTTCCGCATTCACCACGCCGGGATTGCTGTTGGACGGCTGCTTGGATGCATCTGCCGCCGGGAAACGCTGCTCCGGATTGGTTGCTGTGTCAAGCGGCACATCCACCTCCTGCACATTCAGGAGTTCCTTCAGGGTGATGTTGCGATAGGTGATTTTGGCCGGTCCGTCCTCGTACAGCAGACCGACGGTACCGTCCTTCTGCACCGTAATGCTGGAATACGCATAATATTCGTTGGGTGCGTTGACCTCATATGTGCCAATCAGCTCCATGGTGTGGTCTTTGTCGTGATTGACGGCAAAGGTATACACACGGCCGTGCTGTCTGGCGTGGCTGCCGGAGGCCGCCGTGGACACCAGGATGACATCTCTGCCGTCCAGCTGGGTGGTATACTTGACGCCGGAAATCTGGCAGCCGGTGGTCTTGATCGCACCGTCTACACGGACCGGCTGCCCGGCACTCCATGTATTGTCAGGATTACGGGTATGATCCGTGTAACGCAGGACATTGTGCCCGTCACGATAGAAGTGGCGGACGGTGTTCACATCCAGCTCCACCAGGAAGCTCTCGCTGGACCAATCCGCAGTCGTGGCTCCTTCCGAACGGTGCCAGGTCGTTCCGTTGTCGTTGCTGTAAACAAATGCGGCTCGCTCCGGTTCATGCTCATAGACCGGCAGCATGAGGGTGCCGTCCGACAGGCACAGACCGGAACCGGGGCCCACACCATAAAAGATGTGCTTGGCCGGATTGCGGCGCACCATCGGATTCAGAATGGTGGGAGCAGACCAAGTCTGGCCATGATCCTTGGAGCTGATCAGCCAGAGGAAGCAGGCATTTGCCACATGATAGCTGGCATTGTAGAAGAACACATTCTGCTGGACAAACTTGTCGCTGCCCAGCTGCGGGCAATACAGCGGCTTCTTGTCTGCGCTGTACAGGTAGTAATACGCATCCACATATGCAACCGGGGTCTTATCGTCATCCCTTGCATAAACAGGGGCATAGGACTTGTTCCCCTCCGGAGCAAAATCACCGACATAGAAACTCCAGTTCGAATCCACCTGATTGTTCAGCACTTCCTTGTACAGAACCATCCGCATCTTGCCGTTGATTTCCTCATAACCCGTGCTCTTGTGCAGCGTCATCGTCCAGTTGCCGCCGGAATATGCATCCACCATCATATAAATGGTGCCGTCCTTACCTTCCAGCAGAACCGGATCGATAAACACAGTGGACTTTTTGTCCGAGGGACGGCAGCTGTCGTTGAAGTAGTTGGGGAAGCTGTAATTCCAGGTTGCGCCATTGTCCTTTGACACGGAAACCATGGTGTCGATATTATCGCCATCGAATCTGTGATCCCAGCGGGCATCTGCTGCTGCCACCAGGGTTCCGTCCTTCAGGGTAATGATGGCAGGAATACGAACATTATCGCTGCCGGTTTCCGCCGGGAAAGGCTGACCCACGGTCGTACCCGTTTGAGGTGCAGGCTTTGCGATCATGTCCTCTCTGGGCTGTGCTTCCAGCGTTGCTTTCTTCAGCTGTTCGGTGGCTGCATCGATCTGCTTCTGGTCATCCGAACCCATTGCCTTTTTGCCGTTGGCGATGGCTTGTTCCAGTTCGGTTCTGCTCTGGTCACTGACGGCGTCCAGCATGGCCTCTGCCGCAGCCAGTGCAGTGCGAAGGGCACCCTTGACCACGGTCGGTGCCACTGCACCGTCCTGAGCATAAATGTAAAGCGGGAAATTCTGCCCCTTCGGGCCCCAGAAGTTCGTAAAGAACGCACCGGGATTGAAGGACATCGGATCGTTTTGCTTGTTGAAATCCAAGAAGCGCACACCGTTGGTGATGCGGAATCCCTTATCGCCTACGGCCACGCCCAAGAGGGTAGAGTGGTCCGACAGCATAGTGCTGCCCATTGCCAGATATAGACCATTGCTGCCCAGCAGTGCCACCTGATTCCCCTTTGGCTCCACCGTAAAGCGAAGGGCATCCATCGAAAGAGTGGATTGATCCCGATCCAGTTTTGCAGACACCTTCTGACCGTCTACGGTCAGGTCGGCCACAAAGGCACCGGCATACTGCTGCACCACCGCATCACCGGAAGGGGCATCCTTGAAGGCTTCATTGGGATAGAAGGCATACAGTCCGCCGTTGCTGTCACGGCTGACCAACAGATAATACTTGCCCGGCACCAGCTCATCTGCCTTGGTCAGTCGGGTATAGCCGGGAAGGCTCGGTGCCTCTGCCACCTGTGCTGCGGCCTCCGGTGCCGCATCTGCGGTCAGAAGGGCAGCCGTCTCCTGCCCTGGCTCTTCCGCAGAGGGTGCCTCCTCCACAGGAGGAGCCACTTCGGTCCGTTCCTCCTCCGTGGGCAGCACTTCTTCCATCGGCAGTTTCTCTTCTGCCGGGAGTTCGGAGCCCTCCTCCGGCAAGACCTGCTCTGTGACGAGACCTTCCGTCTCCACAGGCTGTGGCTGTGCCTGTACCGCAGCCGCCGGAAGCACCAGCTGTACGGCCATCAACACAGTCAGGAACAGGCTGAGCACTCTGCTCCCGTAACTTTGTTTCTGTTTCACATACTTCATCCTTTCTCTGATGATTTCCGATTCAGGGAAAAGCGTCTTCCCATTATGTGCCATTATAATTCATTTCATAAATATTTCCATTTGCAAAAGACCCAAATTTATTTTTCTTTCTTGTGTATTCTGCACTAATTTTACAGCATCATTATTTTCCATTATGTGCTTTACACCAAACCAAACATCTCATTTTTCTTGTATAATCCAACAACCACGCAAAAAACGCCCCTTCGGCACAGCCGAAGGGGCGTTCACTCGTTTGGACAATGGTTTGGGTCACAACCGACCCTATATCAGGCGCTCCGATCCGGAGCCGCAATCAGCGGGGGTTCTTGATGGCAGCCTGTCCTGCCACTATGTATAGCAGGGGAGTGTTCCCCTGCATCAATTACCGCTGCACTTTTTCTTCGTTTACCATCCACAGAACAGTGAAGCGGGTCGTTTGGATCGCCGTCAAAGCGGAGATACCAGTCAAAACCGTTTTCTGATGCTACGATTTTTTCCACAAATGCCTCAATTACGCTGTCAGGAATATCCTCGTTTTCATCGTAATGGGTGTACTGCTCCAAGGCGTATTCCAAAACCGTAATTTTCTCCCGATAGTCTTCGATCTGCGGCTCGTCCTGCGCAGCTGAAAGCTCAGCAATCTCCTTTTTGAGTATGTTTAGCTTCGGTTCCAGATCCTCACTTTTCTGCTTAAACAGTTCCCGACTGATTTCTCCATCTGCCCGCATTTCCACATAGGTGTCCAGTTTTTTGCTGAGCCTTTCATATTCTGCGGTTTTCTGTTGCAGAAGTTCTTCTGTATCTTCTTTCTCTTCCACATCACCTATATGGGCTTCCAGCATAGAATTTGCAAGGGCAAGCACTTTCTCCTTATCCGCAAGATAATTCCTGAAAATATGGTTTGCCATCATTTGCAGCTTCCATTCTGGGATCATCGGTGTTTTGCATATCCCATCCAATGATAACCCTTTTTTCTTCCGGCTCTCGTAAGAACCGGTGTGTACAGAGTTGTAACATTGATAGGCTGCATTGACTGTTCCGCCTTGCCTTGTCCAAACCCGTTTGCTGAAACGGTGTCCACAGGAGCAGACAAGGAGCTTTCCCCATACGGTTGTTCTTGGCTTTTTACCTGTTGTCCTTCGCCCGGAATTGAGATTTTTGCATTGACTTCTTTTGCTGTTCATAATCTTTTGCACCCTTTCGTATTCTTCGATAGTAACGATCGTTTCGTGAGTTCCCTGCACAGTCAGTAACTCAATATCGCCGTAATTTTTGATTTTCTTCTGTTTGAGATAGTCCGGGGTATATTCCTTGTGATAGGTAATGATGCCACAGTAAAAGCTGTTTTTGAGAATATTGGAGATAACAGTCGGAAACCATCTTGATTTTCCCTGAGATGTGAGCCGTCCACGCTTTTCCAGTTCATCTTGAATTTTTGAAAGTCCATATCCGTCCAGATACATATCAAAAATCATACGCACTGTCTTGGCTTGCTCTGGGTTAATAAGTAATTCTTTACCCACACGATCATAGCCCAAAATATTTCCATTCCCGTACAAAACGCCGTTTTTCATTGAGATTTCTTGACCACTTTTCACACGAACAGAGGTCTTTCTGCTTTCGTCCTGTGCAAGCGTTGCCATAATGGTCAGGCGAAGTTCGCCGTCGCTGTCAAAGGTTTTGATATTATCATTGATAAAAAACACCTCTACCTTATAATCCTTCAGCAATCGGGTGTATTGCAGGGTATCTACTGTGTTTCGGGCAAAACGGGAAACCTCACGAGTAATGATCATATCGAACTTGTTCTTTTTTGCATCTCGGATCATCTGCAAAAACTGTGGGCGTTTCTCGGCTGATGTGCCGGTAATGCCCTCGTCGATATATTGGGCTGCCAGTGTCCAGTTCGGTCTTGCATCTAAAATAGGCTTGTACCAATCAAGCTGATTTTCCAGTGCCGAAAGCTGTGCTTCGTGTTTGGTTGAAACACGAGCATATATGGCAACTCTGCGTTTATCAAAATCACTGTTGTTAATCA
>JARIAU010000031.1 GCA_029257695.1 Oscillospiraceae bacterium | reverse complement strand
CGATGTCCCCCTTGGGGTAGTTGACCCGGACATTCAGAGGGGCATCCAGCGTCACCATGCTGGTGGCGCTGCCATACTGCTGCACCCGAGCGATGGGCTGGGGCAGCGGGGTCGCTTCCGGAGAAGTGGAGGTGGAAGCACCGCCCAGAATGGTGATGGCGTCGGATTTCGGCACGGTGGTGCCGGGATGGCTTCCGCAGCCGGTGAGCACGATCGAGCAGAGCATCGTCAGTGCCAAGGTAAAGCTAAGTAAGCGTTTCATTTTGATTCTCCCATATGTATTGATCTTTAGTCTCATTATATCGAAAAGGGCCTGTCCAAACAACACCTAAAGACAGAAAAAATCCTTAAGAAGTTGCTACAAACTGACAACAATCCTTCCAAGTCCGTCGAATTCCTCCGGTTGCTTGAAAAAACAGGAAGAAGGTGGTAAATTATAATATAAGTATGCCGACCGATGCGCCGGAAAAGAATGAGCTTTGGAGGATGATACCCATGAATCTGTTTGACACGCTGGTGGAGACCCTGAAGAAAAATCCCAAGAAGATCGTGCTGCCCGAGGGCACCGATGCCCGTATCCTGTCCGCTGCTGCCCGTTTGGTGGCCGACGGCGATTATCTGGTTCCCGTTCTGGTGGGCAAGGAAGCGGATGTGAAGGCCGCCGCCGCACAGGGTGGGTTCTGCATCGACGGTGCCGAGATCATCGACCCCGACACCTATCCCGAGATGGATGCCATGGTGGAGAAGATGGTGGAGCTGCGTAAGGGCAAGATGACGGCCGAGCAGTGCCGGGACAATCTGCACAAGAGCAACTACTTCGGCACCATGCTGGTGAAAATGGGTCTGGCCGATGCCCTGCTGGGCGGCGCCACCTACTCCACCGCCGATACCGTCCGTCCGGCGCTGCAGCTCATCAAGTGCCGTCCCGGCAGCAAGAGCGTCAGCTCCTGCTTCATCATGATTCGGCAGAAGGACGGCGAGGAAGAGCGCATTGCCATGGGTGACTGCGCCATCCAGATCGCTCCCGATGAGGACGCACTGGTGGAAACCGCCTATGAGACCGCAAAGACGGCCGCAATCTTCGGCATTGACCCCAAGGTGGCTATGTTGAGCTACTCCACCAAGGGCTCCGGCAAGGGCGAGGATGTGACCAAGGTGGCCAACGCCACCGCCAAGCTGAAGGAGCAGTATCCCGAGATGAAGGTGGACGGCGAAATGCAGTTTGACGCTGCCGTGTCCCCGGAGGTGGGTCAGCTGAAGTTCCCCGGCTCTCCCGTGGCCGGTCAGGCAAACACCTTTATCTTCCCGGAGATCCAGTCCGGCAACATCGGCTACAAGATCGCCCAGCGTCTGGGCGGCTTCGCCGCTTACGGCCCCATTCTGCAGGGCTTGAATGCGCCCATCAACGACCTGTCCCGTGGCTGCGATGCGGACGAGGTCTATAAAATGGCCCTCATCACCGCCGCACTGGCCTAACGGGTTCGGCGGCAAACCAGTCATAAAAGGACGACACGGCAGACCGAATTTCTTCGGTCTGCCGTGTTTTGCGTTCAGTCGGGGGAAAAGGCTTCCTCCGTCCGGGTATAGCGGAACTCCTGCTGCCAGTCGTCCACCCGGAGCCGGAAGGTGGTGCCGTCAAATTTGATGCGCCCCTCCGTGGTTTCCACAATGGGCTCCGGATCAATGGAATTCAGATAGGCGATGGAGCCGATGCAGTTGAGCTCAAAGGCGTGCCAGTCGGTTCCGTCCTGAAAATAGGCGGTCACCACGGCGGGCGGGCTTTGGTCTTCTTCCAGTTCGCCCACCAGATAGCTGCTGCCGTCGGCGGAGACCCACACGGCGGCACCGCCCCAGGGGCCGTTGGTCAGAATGCTGTGCTCCAGTGCCAGACGGGCCTGCCGGGTGTGCACCAGATAGCCCAGAGCGACGAGTGCAAGTGCCAGCAGAGCGGCCACGATGCCAAGGATCAGTTTCAAGCTGCGTTTCATGAACATCCCTCCTGTCGGAATGCGGTCAATGGGGGTGGAAGGAGTGCCGGAGGCAGGCTACGGACAAACAGAGGGCCAGAGGATAGGAAACGGGACCTCTGCCGGGTCAACGGTTCGGGCCGGAGCTGCTGTGGAGCACGGCAACCACCACTTCCGGACGGTTGTTGATGCGGACGGGGATGATGCTGTTGCCCAGACCACGGCTCACCACCATGGTGGAAGTGCCGTTGGTGTACATGCCGCCGTCATACTTGGGAAAGATGCCCTGATTTGGGGCCACCAGACCGCCCACCAAGGGCAGACGGAACTGCCCGCCGTGAGCGTGTCCGGCAAAGGTGAGGTTGATGCCCTGCGCTGCGTAGGTGGGGAAGGTCTCCGGACGGTGAGAGAGCAGGATGCGGTATTCCTCCGCATGGCCGGCATCGGTAATTTCTTTGTCCACAATGGCACTGGACAGGTCAAACAGTCCGGAGGCGGACTCGACAAAATCCGGGTCGTCGATGCCCACCAGCTGCACCGTGTCGCCGTTGCGCTGGAAGGGGGTGGCTTCGTTGCGCAGCACCGTGACCCCCAAGGTCCGAAGCTGGGCTTCAAACTCGGTGTAGGTGTGCCCCAGCCATGCCTCATGGTTGCCGGGGACATAGTAGCAGGGGGCGATGTCCACCGCCTTGGCGGCAAAGGACAGGGCGGAGTTCACATCGGTGTGGTCGGAGTCCACCATATCTCCGGTGAACAGGATCAGGTCGGGTTTCTCACGGGTCAGGATGGAGAGAAGGGGTTCGTTGTCCGCCCCGAACTCGGCATTGTGCAGATCCGAGATCTGGGCAATACGGGTGCCGCGGAAGCCTTGAGGCAGGTTGGCATCGTAGATGTGATAGACGGTGGTTTTGATGGTGACATTGCCCCAGATGATCCACAGGATCAGTGCCGCCAGAAGGCCCAGCAGCACCACGGGAGCCAGCCATTTTTTGCGTTTCATGCGGGTGCACCTCCTCATAAGGGGATGGGGTAGGTTCAGTATACTACAAATGTTCGGTGTTTTTTGCAGGAGGCAGGGAACTTAAGGAAAATATAAACACTGGACGCCCGCACAGCCCCGCCGGAGGAACCGACAGAGTCACTGCTGGAATTCTCTGGGAGAAATGCCGTAGGCCTTCCGGAAGGAGCGGAGGAAGGCGGAGTAGTCGGAAAATCCGCTCTGCCGTGCGGCGTTGCTCACCGATTCGCCCCCACGCAGCAGTTGAGAGGCCAGAATGAGTCGTTTTTGCAGCACATACTGGTGGATGGGGCAGCCGGTGATGGATTTGAAGCGGTGCATCAGCCAGCTGCGGCTGAGGTAGAACCGGGCCGACAGGGCATTGACGCTGAGATCCCGGGTCAGATCGGCATTGATATAGGCCAGGATTTCGTCGATTTTGGGGTCGGAGCGGGCGGCTTCCTCCGGCAGCTCTCCGCAGAAATGCCGCTGCACCGAGCGGTTCAGATACACCATCAGCTGCAAAAAGAAGCTTTGGGCCAGCAGGTCGGCCCCGAAGTGGTCATCGGTGCGGCAGCGCTCCAACTCTTGCAGCAGGGGCAGCAGATGGGCCTTGTCATACTGGTTTCGGTGGAGCAGAAAGCGGTTTTCCTCCCGGCAGCGCCGGAAGCAGTCGTCCAGACCCTGCTCGGCCAACGGCTCCGGGCGCATCCAGAGGATGATGCGCTCATAAGACTCCGTGCCGATGATGGGTTGATGAATGGCATGGGCGGGGATCAGCAGCAGATCCTCCGGAGCCAGCGCATAGCTGCGGCCCTCCACCCGATAGGAGAGGGTGCCGGAGAGAAACAGGATGATTTTATGGAATTCGTGGTAATGATACGGGATGGACTCGGATTCGCAGTTGTTCAGATGGAACAGCCGCATGGGCTCCCGCAGATAGCCCCGTGGGTCGGCATGATGCACGGGTTCGGAGTTCAACAGCATGGAACATCCCTCCTTGTTTACAGAATACAGCACTTTTTGCAATATATCAAGGGAAATGTGCCCTATACAATTCTAAAACTACGGTCTATAATGACAGTAAGTATTTGCGGCGACTCCTGCCGCACAAGAGAGAGTTACGAAGGAGGAACTTAGTTTTATGCAAGCACTGTTTGATGCCGTAAATGCCATTTGCGGCAAAATTCAGATCGTGTCCGACCTGTTTTGGGAGTTTCCCACCAATCTGGACTGGTACGCATCCATCCCGATCTTGGGCAATTTCAGCCTGGCCATTCTTCTGCTGCTGGGCAGCGGGCTGTTTTTCACCTTCCGGCTGCGCTTTGTGCAGGTGCGGCAGTTCCGTTATGGATTGAAGCTGCTGTCCGGCAAGAACCGGGCCTGCACCGGCATTTCGTCCCTGACGGCCTTCCTGCTGTCCACCGCCATGCGGGTGGGGCCGGGCAATATTCTGGGCGTCACCGGCGCCATCTCCATCGGCGGCCCGGGGGCCCTGTTCTGGATGTGGATTTCCGCCTTCTTCGGCATGGCGGTGGCCTTCGTGGAGGCCACTCTGTCCCAGATCTTCAAAGAGAAGAAGGGGGACGAATATGTGGGCGGTATGCCTTACTACGGCCGCCGTATCCTGAAGGGGATGGCTTGGGTCGGCGTGGCATTGAGTGTGCTGTACATCGTGTATGCCTTCCTCTGCTTCCCGGCACAGGGCTTTAACACCATCTCCGCCGTGGGTGCCATTGCCTCGCTGGTGACCGGCCGGGAGATCCCCACCAATTCCGCCCTTTATTGGATCGCCTTTGCGGCCCTCATCCTCTTTACTGCCGTGGTCAGCTTCGGCGGCATCAAGAAGGTCACGAAGGTCACCGACCTCATGGTGCCGGTGATGGCGGTCATTTATGTGGTGACGGTGATCGTGCTGGTGCTGGTGAACATCACCAATCTGCCCTGGTTCTTCGGCACGGTGTTTTCGCAGGCCTTCCGGCCGGAGGCCGTGTTCGGCGGCGCCTTCGGTGTGGCTTTGGTGCAGGGCATCAAGCGTGGTCTGATGAGCAACGAAGCCGGTCAGGGTACCATCACCATGCCGGCCGCCGCTGCCGACACCAAGCACCCCTGCGATCAGGGCTGTGTGCAGGCACTGGGTGTGTTTCTGGACACCATTGTCATCTGCACCCTCACCGGCTTTGTGGTGGTCATGGGGCAGCGCTGGATGACCGGCGACACGGAGGCATGGTTTGCGCTGGGCAAGCTGGATAAGTTCCTCACTTCGGCCGGTGCCATGGCCGGCGGCGGGTTCTTCGCCAATGCAGTGACCCTGCTCATCAGCCTTTGTTTCGGTCTGTTTGCCTTCACCTGCCTGCTGGGCTTCATGTCCTTCACCGAGATCTGCGCCAAGCGCATTTCCGATAATCGGGTGTTCATTTCCTGCATCCGTGTGGTCTGCCTGCTGGTCATCTCCTTCGGCGTGATCACCAACATCTCCGGCATGGACCTGAGCGCCCTGTGGAATCTGAGTGACTTTGCCAACATTTTGATGGTCTACTGCAACCTGCCGCTGCTGTATCTGGGCTTCCGCTATGTGCTGCGGGCATGGAAGCACTTTGAGGCCAAGGACGGCACCCGCTTCACCTCCGAGGTGGTGGGGATCGATGTGCCTACTTGGGACAATCGCATCGAGTGCGAATAAGAAAAATCGCCGTAAAAAACGCCGGAGCGGATGCGCTCCGGCGTTTTTTGACGAAAAATTGACTTTTCGAATCGGATGGAGTAGAATGCATGGGACATAAGCGCCGTATGCGCCGCATGGAGGAACAAACATGAACAAGCCTATTTTGGTTGTTATGGCTGCCGGTATGGGCAGCCGTTACGGTGGATTGAAGCAGATGGACCCGGTGGGAAAGAACGGCGAAGTGATTTTGGATTACTCCGTCTTCGATGCCCGCCGTGCCGGATTTGAAACGGTGGTGTTCATCATCAAGCACGCCATCGAAGCGGAGTTCAAGGCCCGGGTGGGCAGCCGGATCGAGAAGTATATGGAGGTGCGCTATGTGCTGCAGGAGCTGGCGGATCTGCCGGAGGGCTATGCCGTGCCGGAGGATCGGGTCAAGCCTTGGGGCACCGGTCAGGCCATCGCCGCCGGCCGTGGCGTGATCGACGCACCCTTTGCAGTCATCAATGCGGATGACTACTACGGTGTGGACTGCTTCCGTCAGCTGTATGCCTATCTGTCCCAGCCCCGCAGCGCACAGGAGTACTGCATGGTGGGCTACCTGCTCAAAAATACGGTCACGGAAAACGGCAGTGTGGCCCGTGGCATCTGCGCCATGGATGACAAGGGCTGCCTGACCGAGATCCACGAGCGCACCCGCATCGAAACCTATGCCGACGGCATCCGCTTCACGGAGGATGACGGGGCGAGCTGGACCCCGTTGGATCCCGACACGCTGGTCAGCATGAATATGTGGGGCTTCCAGCCGGAGCTGGTGGATGTGCTGTGGAAGGGCTTCCCCGCCTTCCTGAACGAAACGCTGCCGGTCAACCCCTTGAAGGGCGAGTATCTGCTGCCGCAGGTGGTGGGCGAGATGCTGGATCGAGGCGAAGTTACCGTTCAGGTGCTGTCCAGCGCCGACAAGTGGTATGGCGTCACCTATCAGGAGGACAAGGCCACCGTGGTGGAAGCCATGGCCGCAAAGGCCGAGTCCGGGCTGTATCCGTCCCCGCTTTGGCCCTGAACCTTGGAACTGAAGCAGCCGAGCCGCTTCCCACGATGGGAAACGGCTCGGTTTTTGCAAATAAGAGAAAAACACCCCCGCTCCGATGTTTTTCGGAGCGGGGGTGCGATGGTTTCTTGTGCGTGTGGGATTACGCAGCGGCATCGGCCTCGGAAGGTGCGGCGGCAGCACTGCCGGCGGGATCTGCCGCATCCTCCGGGGTGTCTGCACTCGGGGCGGCGGTGAAATCGGTGCCGTGAAGCACCACATCCACCTCGGCCAGTGTGGACAGATATTCGTCCTCCACGATTTGCAGGCGGAAGGCCAGTTCATCCTCCGGGGCCAGAGGAATGGACTTGTAGGAGTCCTCCTCCAAGATGGATTCCGAAATACGGCGGCGGGAATGGGGACTGACGGAGCTCCAGAAGAGCATCTCTACGGGGGTGCCGTTCAGGGTCACATTGGTGGAGGTCACCCGGATCATACGGTCGGACTGGTTGAACACGGTGAGGTCCAGTGCCGCTCGGTCCTCCTTCATCTGCAGGCTGTCTGCCGCTATCTGCACATCGTGGGAGTCCAAAAGGGGCCGTCCGGTGAGGGTAGTTTCATCGGCCCAGTCCGGATCGCCGAAAAATTGATCCACATGCACGGTAGCCAAGGTGTCGTAGGAGTGATCGTCATAGATCCGCAGGTCAAAGGAGACCGTGTGCAGATCGGAAAGGTTCAACATCCCAAAGGAGCGGTCGCAGGAAATGGTGGTCATGGCGGCGCTGTGGGAGTGGATGGTGTAGGAGTCGATCCAGCCGTCGGCGGCCCAGTTGTCGTAAATCAGATTGTCCACCGAAAGGGACAGATCGTGCCGGGTGCCGTTTTTGACGGCCAACACCAGTTGGGGTGCCCGGGGGGTGCCTGTGATTCCGGCCAGATAGACGATAAGGCCGGAGTTGTCCTCGTAAATGGGCTGCCCTTCCAGTGCGGTTCCGGTGGAAAGGGCGTAGGTGGCCGAGGAAGTGCCGTTGACCAGCTCCAAAGCCAGCTTTCGGTCTTGTTGTTCTTCGGCGGAAAGGCATCCGGTCAGTCCAAAGCAGAAGGCCAGAGCCAAAAACAGGGGCAGCAGTCGTTTCATAGCGACACCTCCAAGAGAATTCTGATGGTATCTTACCATAAACGGGGAAAAGGGGCAATGAGAAGTGGAAAAGATCCTGCATTAGGGTCTTAAACATAGCCAAACGAGGGAAATGTGTGTATAATAGAGCAAAACACGCACAAATAAGCCTTGGCATCCGGCCGGGGCAGTCTGGGAGGTAAGGATTGATGGAACGAATGTATGCGGATTACGCATGGGAACGGGTGGCGGAGCTGATGGCCATTGACTCCCCCACCGGCTACACGGCCACGGCAGCCAACTGGGTGAAGGAGACCTTTGGAGCGATGGGCTTCCACGCAGAATTGACCACCAAGGGTGGCGTGCTGGTGGATCTGGGGGGCAGCCATGCCGAGGACGGATTGCTGCTGGCGGCCCACTGCGATACCTTGGGTGCCATGGTGGCGGAAGTGAAGGGGAACGGCCGGCTGCGGATCACTCCGCTGGGCGGCATGAACGCCAACAACGCCGAGGCGGAGAATGTCCGGGTCCGCACTCGGGACGGCAGGGTGATCGAAGGCACCTGCCAGCTGTGCAATGCCTCCGTCCATGTGAACGGAGACTATTCCTCCACCAAGCGCACCTTTGACACAGTGGAGATCGTGCTGGACGAGGACACCGCCTCTGCGGAGGACACCCGGGCCTTGGGCATCGAGGTGGGCGACATTGTCTGCTTCGAGACCCGCACCCGCCGCACCGAGTCCGGCTATCTGAAGAGTCGGTTTCTGGATGACAAGCTGTCCGTGGGCATCCTCATGGGCTTTGCCAAGTACCTAAGCGACCACCACATTGTGCCGGAGCGCCGGGTCTGGCTGCATATCACGGTCTATGAGGAAGTGGGCCACGGCGGAGCGGCCTCTGTGCCGGCCGGAGTCACGGAAGCCATCAGCGTGGATATGGGCTGCGTGGGCGACGGACTGCGCTGCACCGAGCGGCAGGTCAGCATCTGCGCCAAGGATTCCGGCGGCCCGTACAGCTATGATGTGGTGGGCAAGCTGATCGAGGCGGCCAAACAGACCGGCGCCGATTATGCGGTGGATGTCTACCCCCATTACGGCTCCGATGTGGAGGCGACCCTCGGTGCCGGCGCTGATCTGCGGCACGGCCTGATCGGTGCGGGTGTGTATGCCAGCCACGGCTATGAGCGCAGCCATATCGACGGCGTGTACAACACGCTGAAGGTGCTGGGCGGCTATCTGAAGGTGTAAATGAACCGAGCGGAGTGCATTGGATTGGGTGCGCTCCGCTTTTTTTGCCTGATTTGCCGAATCGCATGGGGAGGACGGGGCTGCGGCGGTCTGTCCTCTTGTGAAGCGGAAAAAATCATGGTACACTAAAGGGTAAACTTTGCAAAAAAGAGGAAGCCTTTTTATGAGATATGAAGCGGGAACTTATGATGTTGCGGTCATCGGCGCCGGTCATGCCGGAATCGAAGCGGCACTGGCGGCGGCCAGAATGGGGTGCAAGACCCTCTGCTTTACGGTGAATCTGGATGCGGTGGGCAATATGCCCTGCAATCCGGCCATCGGCGGCACGGGCAAAGGCCATCTGGTGCGGGAATTGGATGCACTGGGCGGCGAAATGGCCAAGGCAGCGGACAAGGCCTGCATCCAGTACCGCCTGCTCAATCGGGGCAAGGGCCCGGCCGTCCACTCTCTCCGGGCGCAGGCCGACCGCAGGAAGTATCAGGAAGTGATGAAGCACACCCTGGAGCTGGAGCCCAACCTGACGCTGAAGCAGGCGGAGGTGGTGGAGGTGCTGACCGAGGACGGAGCCGTGTCCGGTGTGGTCACCGGCGTGGGGGCGGTCTATCGGGTGAAGGCCTGTGTCATCGCCAGCGGGACCTATTTGGGCGGACGCACCATCGTGGGGGACTGTATCCGCTCCTCCGGCCCCGACGGCTTGCAGGCGGCCAACGAGCTGACGGCCAACCTGATGGCCTTGGGGCTGCCCATCCGTCGGTTCAAAACCGGAACGCCCCCCAGAGTCAACCGCCGCAGCGTGGATTTCTCCTGCATGGAGGTGCAGCCCGGAGATGAGGAGGTCGTGCCCTTCTCCTTCTCCACCACCGAGCCGCCGGACAATCAGGCGGTGTGCTACCTCACCTATACCAATGAGCATACCCACCGGATCATTCGGGACAATCTGGACCGCAGCCCCCTCTATGACGGCACCATCGCCTCCACCGGCCCCCGATACTGCCCGTCCATTGAGACCAAGATCGTCCGATTTCCGGAAAAGGAGCGGCATCAGCTGTTCATCGAGCCGATGGGATACCACACGGAGGAGCTGTACATTCAGGGCCTGTCCACCTCTCTGCCGGAGGATGTGCAGGTGGAGATGCTCCATTCCTGCCGTGGACTGGAACGGGCCGAGATGACCCGCCCCGGCTATGCCATTGAGTATGACTGCGTGGACCCCACCCATCTGAAGCCGACGCTGGAATGTAAGTCGGTGTGTGGACTGTACGGGGCCGGACAGTTCAACGGCTCTTCCGGCTATGAGGAGGCCGCCGTGCAGGGCTTTGTGGCCGGTGTCAATGCGGCATTGCGGCTCAAGGGGGAAGACCCCTTCATCCTGCGGCGGGATCAGGGCTATATCGGTGTGCTGATCGACGATCTGGTGACCAAGGGGACGGAGGAGCCTTACCGCATGATGACCTCCCGCACCGAGTACCGCCTGCTGCATCGGCAGGACAACGCCGACCGCCGGTTGGCGGAGGCGGGCCACCGCATCGGACTGGTCAGCAGCGAGACCCTCCGTCGGGTGGAGGAAAAGTATGCCGCCGTGGCAGCGGAAATGGAGCGTCTGGAGCATACCGGCACTCCGGCGACCGAGGCGCTGACTGCCATGCTGGAGCAGAAGGGGGAAACCGTGCCCAAGGGCGGCAGCTCCAAGCTGGCCGACCTGCTGCGCCGGCCCAAGGTGGGCTACCTCGATTTGGCCCCCTTTGATCCCCAGCGTCCCGACCTGCCGAAAGAGGTCTGGGAGCAGGTGGAGATCTCGATGAAGTATGAGGGCTACATTGCCCGTCAGATGCGGCAGGTGGAGGAATTCCGCCGTCTGGAAGGCCGTCTGCTGCCGGAGGACATCGACTACTCCGCACTGGAGGGGCTGCGACTGGAGGCCAGAGAAAAGCTGGCGGCCATCCGTCCCCTGAATTTGGGACAGGCCAGCCGTATTTCCGGCGTATCTCCGGCGGACATTGCGGCGCTGATGATCCATCTGTCCTGTTGAATGCAAAAACCACCTTCTCGTTTGGAAAGAGAAGGTGGTTTTTTGTGGAGAAAAGTGTTAAACTAAAGTGTTAAAAATCAAATGCTGCAACAAGAGAAAAGAGAGGATCCTGTGGAAGAAAAACGCAAGCGAGCCCTGTCCCTGGGAGAGGCGCCGGTGGGCAGGCTGATGTTTCACTTTGCGGTGCCCAGCATCATTGCCATGTTGGTGGGCTCCATTTATAACATTGTAGACCAGTTCTTTATCGGTCATTATGTGGGGATTTTGGGCAACAGTGCCACCAATGTGGCCTTTCCGTTGACCACCTGCTGTCTGGCACTGGCGCTGATGTTCGGCATCGGCGGTGCGTCGGCCTTCAACCTGACCATGGGGCAGGGGCAGCGGGAGCAGGCCCCTCACTATGTGGGCGTGGCCCTGACGGCTCTGGTGGTGTCCGGCGTGGTGCTGTCGGTGGTGACCTTGCTGTTTATGACGCCCATGCTTCGCCTGTTCGGCGCACCGCCGGATGTTATGCCCTATGCCCGGGCGTATGTGTCCGTCACGGCACTGGGCTTTCCGGCCCTGGTGCTGACCACCGGCGGCGGGCATCTGATCCGGGCGGACGGAAGTCCCCGCATGACCATGCTCTGCTCCATCTCCGGTGCGGTCATCAATGTGGCTTTGGATGCCCTCTTTGTGGCGGTTCTGGACATGGGGATGACGGGGGCAGCGCTTGCCACCATTTTGGGCCAGCTGTTTTCCGCCGGTCAGGTCATCTGGTATTTCCGCTTCCGGTTCCATGCCGGGCCGATGGAAGGGCAGCACCTGCGGCCGGATCTCGCCAAGCTGGGCAAGGTGGCTTCGCTGGGGGCCGCCACCTGCTTCAATCAGCTGACCTTCCTGCTGGTGCAGGTGGTCATGAACAATTCCCTGCGCCATTACGGCGCCCTGTCCATCTACGGCCCTTCGGTGCCTTTGGCGGCGGCGGGCATCTGATCCGGGCGGACGGAAGTCCC
>JARIAU010000019.1 GCA_029257695.1 Oscillospiraceae bacterium | reverse complement strand
ATCCACCGGAGGATACTGATAAACCTCGGCTTCGGCAGAAGCCTTGGGGGCTGCCGTTGCAGCCACAACCGGGGTCGCCTCTTTTTTCTGGACAGCAGGTGCCGCCGTCGGAGCAGGACGCACTACGGCAGCTGCCGGTGCGATCACCGGTGCTGCACTCGGTACAGCCGGAGTCCGCTCCGGCTCCGACTTCACCGGCTCGGATGCGGCCACGGGTTCGGCAACCTTCGGTGGCTCTGTACTTTCTTCGCTTGGCTTTGGCGCAGGCATCTGAGCCTCCAACGCATCCATAAATGCCTTCTCTCGATCGAGCACAGCTGCCTTCCGCTCCTGAACCTCCGCCTGCACTGCCTGTTCCGCCGGGACTGCCTTTTGCTCCAGGAATTCATGAGGCGGACGCACCCCGGGAGTGCTGTCAAACAGAGACTCCGAGTCATCCGACTTTCCTCCGGAAAAAGGCTCATCATCCAGTGCAATATCAATGGACGAGCGCACCTTGCTGCGTGAGGTGGGGATTTCGTACTCCCGATTTTTCCCCTTGCGGACGGCTGGAACTGCCGGCTCTTCTCTGGTTCTGCGTGCTTTCGGCTGTTCCTCCTGTTCCTCGTAAGCAGGACGATTTTCCATATAGCTCCGAATGGATGCAACCCAGTGGCAAAGGCCATCCCAGAGATCCACCGGTGTCTTTCTTGTAATAATCATGCTGCACAAAAGCATTGCCAACACAATCAGTACGGCTGCACCGATACGGCTGAACACCTGCGTGAAAGCAACGGCAATCCAGCCGCTCACTGCACCACCGCAACGCAGGGTTAATCCATCTGCCCACAGAGCAGGCATATCCTGAAAATGGTAGCCATACATAGCATGACTGAACATCAAATGCCCCATGGCACCGAACAACATGGGCATGAGCAGAGTGCAGACCACACGACGGCAGACTGGACGGCCTCGATGGAACATCATCAGCACACTGGCAACCAACAGGGCCGGAGGGGCAAAATAGAAGCCGAAGCCAAATAGTCCCTTCAACAGATTACAGAAAAAGGTGATAAAGACCGCATCAATCGAAAAATAGCCGAAAGAAGCGAAAATCGCCAACAAAAACAGAATCAGCGCCGTGATCTCCCGGCGCATTGGTACAGCCTGCTTGGACTTTGCCTTGCTCTTACTCTTGTTTTTACTCTTGCTGCTGCTTCTGCTTCCGCCCTTCCCCTTTCCTTTGGCGGCGGATCGGCTCCGTGCCGCAGAGGAGCTGCGATTTACACCAGCGCCCGTGGTCCGCTTTTGTGCAGTTCTGCTTCCGGCGCTGCGTGCACCGGAAGCAGAACGCTTCGTTTTTGGATCTTTGGTAGCCATAATTGATTATCCTCTCTCCAAACGGGCAGTTGCATCAAAGTACCGCACTGAGAACCAGCGCCAGAATGCCAACACCCCAACAATAGTAAGCAAAGTTTCCAAATTTCCCCTTATTGGACAGCATATTCACCAGACCAATGGCAAAGTAGCCGGAGACCGCAGAAACCGCAACACCCAGCAGAATAGCGGGCATCATGCTCCAATCAATTCCGGCCTGCACAGCGTCCACCATCGCCAGAATATTTGCTCCCAAAACAGCAGGAATGGACATCAGGAAGGAATAGCGCACAGCAAAGTCACGGCGGCATCCCAACAGCATGGCCGTAGAAATAGTGGATCCGGAGCGGGACAGGCCGGGAATGGTGGCCAATCCCTGCGCAAAACCGATCACAACAATATCACGCAGAGTCACGCTGCGCACCGTCTTTTTGCCCTTTCCAAGCCGATCCGAGAGAAACAGCAGGCAGCCGGTCACCAGAAGTGCGCCACCAATGACCCATGTATTGGTATACAGGTTGTCGATGTACTTCTTCAGCGGCAGAATCACAAACAAAGGAAGTGTGCCGACAATAATCAGCAAAACCATGCGGCGGGCCTCTGGCACCTTAGTTTCCTTCGGGTCCGGATGAACCAACGCCTTGCAGCCACGGAAAAACTCCTGAATCATATTCCAGACATCATGCCGATAGTAGACCAAAATCGAAATCAAGGTGCCGAAATGCAGCAGGACATCCAAAAAGAGATTGGTTTCCTCCGCTGTTTTCAGCCCCAGAAAATTCTGGAACAGCGACAGATGACCTGAACTGGAAATGGGTAAAAATTCAGCAATGCCCTGTACCAGTCCTAAAAATGCAGCATAAAGGAAAAACATAGCATACCCTCCATAATCGCATAAGAATACTGATATATATTAACATAAAAGAGAATGTATTTCCACTCTTTTTCCAGATGAGGCAAAAAAGCGGCACTCTGAAACCAGAGTGCCGCTAAAAAACAATTTTTTACTGCTCAAAGATAGCCTTCATTGCACGATAGGTCATGTAGCAATCCAACTTGCCAGTGACCTCAAAGGGAGCATGCATACCCAGCACAGGTACGCCGGCATCCACCGTATCAATGTTTCGGTTCGCCATGTAGAGTGCCACGGTTCCGCCGCCGCCGGCATCCACCTTGCCCAGCTCTGCCACACTCCACAGCACGCCGTTCTCCTCAAAAATGCGACGGGCATAGCTCATCACTTCGGCAGAGGCATCATTGCAGCCGCCCTTGCCACGAGAGCCGGTATACTTGCACAGGCTGACGCCCTGATTGATGAAGCTGCTGTTGCGGGGATCATACACACCGGGATAGTTAGGATCATAGCAGGCCGTCACATCCGAAGACAGGCAGAACGAATGCTCGAAGCACTCCTTCAGGCTGACCCCCTGCGCATCGCACAGGTCAGAGATAAAGGTATCAAAGGCATCCGACTGCATACCGGTGACACCCATGGAACCGATCTCCTCCTTGTCTGCCAAAATGCAAACACCGGTCTTGTGGCGTTTTTCTGCGTCCATCAGACCCATCAGGGATGCGTACGCACAGACATGGTCATCCTGACCATAAGCACCCACCATGGAGCGATCCAGACCCACATCCACCGCATTGCCCGCAGGCACGGCACAGATTTCAGCGGACAGGAAGTCAGCCTCCGTGATACCGTACTCTCGGTTCAGCAGATCCAGCACATACAGCTTGAAGCGGCCGGCGCCTTCGGATTCGGGATAGGGACGAGAACCCACAAACAGGTTCAGATTTTCGCCCTCAAAGGCAGTGGCCACGGGCTTGCTGGTCTGCTCTGCAGCCAGGTGAGGCAGCAAGTCGGGGATGACCAGCACAGGATCACCGGGCTTATCGCCGATGTTGATCTGCACCGAAGTACCATCCTTGCGGATCACAACGCCGTGCAGCGCCAGAGGGGTGGACAGCCACTGATACTTACGGATACCGCCGTAGTAGTGGGTCTTCATCAAAGCGAAATCGCCGTCCTCATAGCAGGGATAGGGTTTCAGATCCAGACGGGGCGAATCAATGTGGGCGGCACCGATCTGCACACCCTCGGCCAGAGAGGCCTCACCAATAACGGCCAGCATCAGGCTCTTATTGCGGTTGTTGTAGTAAACCTTGTCGCCGGCCTTCAGTTCCATGCCACGGACAAAGGGAACAAACCCCTGTGCCTCAGCCAGAGCGATGGAAGCAGTCACTGCCTCGCGCTCGATCTTTGCTTCATCCAAAAACTTCTTATAGCCTTCGCAATAGCTATTCATGGCATCGATGGTCTTCTCATCAATGACATCATAACCAGACTTCTTATCCAGAAACAGCGCCTGCTTGCGCTCTTCCCATGCTTTTTTCTGTTCACTCATGTTCGTTTACCTCCATGATCTTCTGAAACAGTGTTTCAGATTGTTCTGCAAACGCCTCCCGGGAGCTCGCATTCTCCAGTAGAAAGGTGCAATTTTCTCTATAATACCGCTCCGGCTGCTGTGCGTCAATACGGGAGCACGCATAAGTTCGGGTAATTTGATCCCGTTCCATCAGTCGGCGGATTCGTTCCTCCCGAGGTGCTGTGATTCCGACGGTCACATCACAGAGCTCCCCCAGACCGCTTTCCAACAGCAAAATGGCATCCACAGCTACTCCACGCATACCGGCGCGCTTAGCGTCCTCGATCTGTGTTTTCACCTCTGCAACAACATAGCGATGGGTTATTTGATTCAACCGCTCACGCTGTTCTGCATTGTGGTACACAACGGCTCCCAATGTCTTTCGCTTTAGGTGCACACCATCAAAGACATCACCGAACGCAGCCATCAGCTCCTGCCGCAGTTCCGGTGTGCTGACGAGCAGCTCGTGATAAACTTGATCGCAATCAATGACTGCAATCCCCATGGCTCCAAGCACTTGCAGCGCAGTGGTCTTTCCCGTTCCGCTGCCACCGGTCAGTCCAATGACACGAAAGCTTTCCGTCGAACGATCTGCACCGGTGACATCCACCACATGAAATCCCGCCGCTTTTTTAAGGCGGTTTCCGATAGCCAGACCTAAGCCGGCAGAGTCCGGACACTGGGCCAAAATCCGCCGCACCTGTGTATGGTCAAAACTGCGCAGAGCGTCAAATACCCGCCGGGCTTGCTCTCCTTTATTTTGCAGCGAACCAATGCGCTGCACCTCGGCACACGGAAACAAGGGGGCAAATTCGTCATAGCAAATGACTCCGTCTCCGTCCTCGATGTGCTCCAAAAGGTACTGGGCAGAGGCCGCCGGCGTACCGGTGACCACTGTAACCGGTGCGTGCGGTGCGTAATGGCGGTACTTCATTCCAGGGGCGCGAGGCTTTTCCCCCTCCCCCATCTGGCGGGTCACCACAGCATCCACTTCCACCGTACCCAGCACACGCTCCAGTTCTTCCAGCGGAAGTCCGCCGGGGCGGAGCAATCTGGGCGGCTCACAGGTCAAATCAACGATAGTAGATTCCACACCAACGGTACAAGGCCCGCCATCCAAGATACATTCGATTTTTCCATTCATATCTTCCAGCACATGCTCTGCTGCCGTACAGCTGGGGCGGCCGGAGGTATTGGCACTGGGGGCGGCAATGGGCAAATCGGCCGCTTCAATCAGGGCCAAAGTAACCGGGTGATTCGGACAGCGAATTCCAACGGTATCCAATCCACCGGTGGTTTGGTCCGGAACCAGTTCCTTTCTGGGCAGGATCATCGTCAGCGGCCCAGGCCAGAATTCCTTCGCCAAACGATAGGCACTCTCCGGAATACTCCGGCAATAGCGCTCCAGCCAAGCTGCGGTGGGTACATGAAGAATCAATGGATTGTCCGAAGGGCGGCCTTTCGCCTCATAAATCCGCTTGACCGCATCCGGGTCCAATCCGTTGGCTCCCAATCCGTACACGGTTTCCGTCGGGATGGCAACCAACCCTCCGCTCCGAATGACCTGGGCGGCATACGCAATCGCTTCCCGATCCAACTCCGTCCCCGTCATATTATAACATACTGTCGTCATTCCATACCGCCTTCTCCCTGTCGGCTCAGCTGCTCTGCCCGGTCGGCATTCGCCAGCGCCTCCACAATGGAATTCAAGTTGCCATCCATAACCGACTCAATTTGGTAGATGGTCAAGCCAATGCGATGATCCGTCACACGCCCCTGCGGGAAATTGTAGGTGCGGATTCGCTCATTCCGCATTCCACTTCCGACCTGACTGCGCCGCTGCTCAGAAATCGAGCTTTCCTGCTCCATCCGCTTCGCCTCGTACAGCTTAGACCGCAGAATACCGAGTGCCCGAGCTTTATTTTTATGCTGGCTTCGCTCATCCTGACACTCCACCACGGTTCCTGTGGGGAGATGCGTGATGCGAATGGCAGATTCTGTCTTATTGATGTGCTGTCCACCGGCTCCGGACGAACGGAAAGTGTCGATTCGCAAATCATTTTTATCCAGTTCAAACTCCACTTCATCCACTTGGGGCAGCACAGCCACCGTGACCGTAGATGTATGAATCCGGCCGCCGGACTCCGTTTCCGGAACGCGCTGCACCCGATGCACGCCGCTTTCATACTTCAGCCGTGCATAGGCGCCCGGCCCGGAGACAAGAAACACCACTTCCTTGACTCCGCCAAGCTCTGTGGCATTGAGACTGACCACCTCCGTGGTAAATCCAACCGAGGCAGCATACATGGTGTACATCCGATGAAGTGAGTGAGCAAATAAGGCTGCCTCTTCCCCACCGACACCGGCACGGATCTCCATGATGACATCTTTATCGTCGTCCGGGTCCTTCGGCAGCAGTAACAGGCTCAGTTTCTTCTGCAAGACATCGATCTGATACTTGTGATCGGCATACTCTTCCTTCGCCATCTCCTGAAGCGAGGGATCGCCGTCATGCATCAGCTGGAGCAGATCCTCTGCCACCCGCTGCACCGAGCGCAGCTGCTGATAGCAGACCACAATGGGCTCCAGTTCCCGCTGCTCTTGGTTTAATCGAGCCACCAATGCCGGGTCGGCATAGGTTTCCGGTGCAGAGAGCCGTGCGGACAACTCATCGTAGCGTTGATTCAGTTGTTCCAATCGTTCCTTCATAATCATCCTCAATTAAATAAAAACGAATTGATCAGGGCCGGCACTTCCCGGACATAGGAATAAATCGCCGAATGTCGATCCGGCATCGGAGCTCCCAGCGTATCCGCATCCAGACCATAGCGCTTTGCCAGCATCCGGACCCGGGTCAGATGGAACGAATTGCTCACAATCACCACCGGAGTCGTATCCGGATCATAGCCATGCTCCCGCATCAACTCCATGGAAAAACGGAGATTTTCCGCCGTACTGGTGGACCGGTCTTCCATCACGATCTGCGAGTCCGGCACTCCGGCTTCTATCAAATAATCCCGCATGGCCTGTGCTTCACTGGTTGGCTCATCGCTCCCTTGTCCACCAGACACAATCAACACTGCGTCCGGATGGGCATTCCGATAGTCCAGTGCCTTTTCCAGCCGCCGCACCATCGCAGGAGACGGACCACCGGGCCAAACTTTAGCTCCCAGCACAATCACCACTGGAGCATCCCGGTGGGCATCGTCCTTTCCACCCATCCATATGATGGCTTCCAATCCAACAAACAGCGCCACTGCCGCCGCCAGCAAAATCACCAGCACCCGAACCACATATTTCATTCGCTCAATTCCTCCAAGGAAAGCGAAAGCTCCTCCCACTGCTCATAGAGCACAGCAAGATGATCCTCCGCCTGACTTTTTTCCATCACCAAGTCCTGAAGCTTCTGATAATCGGTGGCGTTGGCCTCCATATCTGCATCCAAGCCGGCAATCGTTTCTTCTGCCTTGGAAATCTCCCGTTCTACCGCACGCAGCTGCTTTTCCAGCGGTTTGGTTCCGCCACCCTTAGGCTTTTGCGTCTTCGGTTTTTGTGCGGCTGGTTTGAGGACACTGCGCAGTTCTTCCTCTCGTGCCTGCTTGGCCTTCCACGCTTCGTAATCCCCCTTAAAATCCGTGATCTGTCCTTGCTGCAAGGTCCAGATGCGGGTGGCAAAACGACGGATAAAATAACGGTCATGGGACACAAAAAGCAATGCACCATCAAAGGATTCCACAGCCTCTTCGATCCACTCCCGACTTGCCACATCCAAATGGTTGGTCGGTTCATCCAAAACCAGCAAATTGATGCTCTCCATCATCAGCATGCAGAGCTTCAATCGGGACAACTCACCGCCAGACAGGGCAGATACCGGCTTGAACACATCCTCGCCCTGAAAGCGGAATTTCCCCAGCTGATCTCTCGCCTCCTGTGCAGAGCAATCCTTTTCGTAGATCATGGTATCCACCAAACTGCGCTCCGGATGGTCAAACTGTACGATCTGGGGCAGATACCCCACCTTGACCGTCGGTCCAAATCGAAGGGACCCACGATCCGGCTGCTCCTCTTTGAGCAGCAGCTTCAAAAAGGTAGATTTTCCGGTGCCGTTATCCCCCAAAAGGGCAATGCGCTCTCCTCCGGTCACACTCAACTCCAGATCCGAAAACAGCGTGCGTCCGCCATAGCCCTTGCTGAGCCCCTCCACAGAAAACAAAAGGTCTCCATGGAATTCCCTGGACCGGAAGGCTGTATGCAGATTTCGTTCCTGCTTGGGGCGGTTGGTGGTCTGCATTTTTGCCATGCGCTTCTCAATGGAGAAGGCACGCTTGTGGAGATGCTCCGTGTTGTGTTCATGCATCTTACGCACGGTTTCGGACAGTCGCTCCAGCTCTGCCTGTTCCTTTTCATACTGCTTCAGTCTTTCCTGGTAACGACGCTCTTTTTCCACCACATAAAAGCTGTAATTGCCGGAATAGAACTCCGCTTTTCCTTCGTTCAGTGCCACGATGCGATCCACACAGCGGTCCAGGAAATAGCGGTCATGGGAAATCGTCAGCACAGTGCCACGGAAGCTGGACACGTAGTCTTCCAACCACTCTACGGCATGCAGATCCAAATGGTTCGTGGGCTCGTCCAACAAGAGGATATCCGTATCCTCCAAAATCAAACGGCACAGGTTGATCCGAGTCTTTTCTCCGCCAGACAGAGCGGAAAAGGGGCGCATCCGCATTTCCTGCGTGACCCCCAAACCATTGCAGACCTTATTGACCCGCACTTCCAGATCATAACCACCCGCCAACTCCAAGCCACTGGTCAGTCGGTCATAGCGATGCAGCAGAGCCTCCTCCTGCTCTCCGGCCGCCATTCGTTCCGTGATGGACAAAAGTTCCGCTTCCATGGCATGAATGTGCTCAAACGCCGTATCCAGCACATCTTCCACGGTGTATTCCTCCGGATAAACCGGAATCTGAGAAATCAGGCCGATCCGCTTGCCCGGAGCAATCATGACCTCGCCTTCATCTGCAAAATATTCCCCTGTCAGGATGCGAAACAGCGTCGTTTTTCCGGAGCCATTCTTCCCCAGAATGCCGACCCGCTCCCCCTCGTTGATTTGAAAGGAAACGCCATTCAGTACCGTTTCACCAATCTGAAAGGATTTGACAATGCCATTGACGGAAATATCGATCATGCGTCCGTCTCCGCCGTCAGTTCCACCAGATAATCCACCAGGTGTTCAAATTTCATACCACGGCTGGCCTTCACCAAGACCGTGCTGCCGGGATGGACCGCCTGTGCAAGGACCACCTGCGCCTCGGCCTGATTGGCGCAGCGATGGATCTCTACCGAACCGTCCTCTGCACCATCCGCAATACAGGCACCCAAGCTGCCCACGGTAATCAGGCAGTCAATTCCCGCTTTGGCCAAAAACTTGCCTACTCCGGCATGTAGACCGGGACCCAACTCGCCCAACTCCATCATATCGCCCAGAACCGCCACACGGCGCTTGCATTCCTGTTTGGACAGGATCTCAATGGCCGCACGCATCGACTGGGGGTTGGCGTTGTAGGTGTCATTCAGGATGGTGATGTCATCCTTGCGATGGAGAATCGCCATGCGCATCTTGGTCGGCTCAAACTCCAGAATGCCCCGGCGAATCATCTCATCCGACACATCGTACATCCGGCCCACGGCAGCTGCCATGGTGGCAGGATAAATCATATGTCCGCCCAGACCGGGAATTTCCTGCAGCCAGAACGAACTGGGCGAATGGAGAACACACTCCACATGATCCTGCCAATGCTCCGCCAGATCCGTCACATGCCAGGTGCAGTTCGTGCCGCAGCCACACCAAGTGATATGCTGCCGGATGGTCCCGGACAGGGTTCGCAGCAGCGGATCATCTCCATTCAGCACCGCCTCTCCGGCGGCGGTCATGCCATGGAAAATCTCCGCCTTGGCTTTCAGCGTATTTTCCCGGCTGCCGAGATTCTCAATGTGTGCGTCACCGATGTTGGTAATCAGTGCCACATCAGGCCGGGCAATCTTGGTCAGATAATCGATCTCACCGGGATGGTTCATGCCCATTTCCAACACAGCAATTTCATGCGTGTGATTCAGGCGGAAAATCGTCATCGGGAGGCCGATGTTGTTGTTGAAATTGCCATCTGTTTTCAGAACATTGTACTTCTGTCCCAACACCGCAGCCACCATATCCTTGGTGGTAGTCTTTCCCACGCTGCCGGTAACTGCAATCACAGGGATATGGAAGCAGCTGCGATAATATGCAGCCAACTCTCCCAATGCCTGCTGCGTATCCTCCACTCGGATATAAAACTTGCCGGGAATCCGTGCCTCCTCCGGAATATCTCGGGCCGTCACGCAGCCCACAGCACCAGATGTCAGTGCCATCGTGATATAATCATGGCCATCAAAATTCTCTCCCACCAACGGGATGAAGAGGCTCCCCTCTTCCACATTCCGGCTGTCTGTACAGACAGCCTCCACATTGGTGCCCAAATCTGCTTCACCCAGCAACTGGCCATGGACGCCCATCAAAATCTGATTCAGAGACAAAAGATCCATTTTATTCCCCTCTTCTCGCTTTCAAAGATGCATTCACGATTCGCTCACAGAGTTCTCCATAAGAAATACCGACCGCTGCCGCCTCCTGGGGCACCAGACTGGTAGGAGTCATACCCGGCAGGTTGTTGATTTCCAGGAAATAAGGTGTGCCATCCGTTGTGACAATAAAGTCCGCACGGGAATAGACGCTCAAGCCCAAAGTGCGGAACACCTTCTCCGCCGCCTCACCAAGCATTTTTTCCCAAGATGCGGGAATCTCTGCCGGACAGACCTCAATCGCCGCACCGGGCTGGTACTTATTCTCGTAATCATAGAATCCCACTTTGGGGATGATTTCAATGGAAGGAAGTGCCTTGTCTTCCAGAATAGCAACCTGGATCTCACGACCCTCGATGTACTGCTCCAGGACACACTTGCCGCCAAAAGCCAATCCAACTTCCAGCGCTTCACGGAGCTCATCCTTCGTCTTAGCAATGGAAACACCGATGGAGGAGCCGCTGGCGTTGGGTTTTACCACGCAGGGCACCGGAGTCTCGGCCACCAGTCGGTCAATCGCCTCCGCCGTATAGGAAACGCTGTTCCACTCCGGCGTGATAACACCGGCGGCAGCCACGATTTTCTTGGTCAGATCCTTATCCATGGCAATCGCACTGCTGATGTAGTCCGAACCCGTGTAAGGAATGCCATGCATATTGAGCGCCGCCTGCACACGGCCATCCTCACCGCAGTCTCCATGCAGTGCAAGAAACACCACATCCGCTGTGCGGCAAAGATCGATCACCCGCTCACCAAACAGACTGGGACTCTGATCCTTGCGGGCCGCACGGACCTCTGCCAAATCCGGAGCTTTACGGGACACCTTCTTCCACTCTTCCGGAATGGGGGCATCATAGCAGGATTCCAGCGTTCCCTCATAGCCTTCCAATCCAAAGAACAGATCGCAAAGGGCCACACGATGGCCCCGCTCCCGCAGTGCCTGTGCCACCATAGTGCCAGAGGACAGGGCAACATTGCGCTCTCCACTCAAGCCTCCAGCCAAAACAACAATATTCATCTCATTCAAACTCCTCTCAAAGTTGAATTTTAGTTTATAAGCAATTAGCATATTATAGCACTGATTCGTTTATTTCTCAACCTTTATTCCGACAAAAGGAAAGCGCAGGTTCCGAGGAACCTGCGCTAAAAAAATCAAAGCTTATTGCCTTCCTTTTGCTCTTGCATCAATCGCTTTTCCATCAAAGCCATGGCTTGTGTCAGTTTGCGGATGCGCTCAGCCAACCGGGACACCACCAGCGTCAAGACAAAAATGATGGCAAGGCTGAACAGGAACCCCAAGAAGAACACCATGTTCACCGGGCTGTAAATGCCCAGCAGATTGGACAACCCCACCAATCCGTTTGGAATGGCCGAAACGATCAGCAGAACAATCAGACAACCAAACCAAGGCAAGGCATATTTCAGCCGCATGGACTTTTTCCGAACGGCATTGAGTACCACCGCCAGTGCCAGAATCAAAACCACCAAAATAATAATTTGTGCTCTCAGACTCATTGTGTTACCTCATTCGTTCAATCAAAATCGCCATACTGACTTTGATCATGTAATAAATGGACTTCAAGGGATTGATGGAAGACACGCCGGCCTTACGCTCCCGCATAACCACCGGAATCTCAGCCACCTTTCGCTTTTGCCGAAGCAGGCAGGCAATGGTTTCCGGTTCCGGATAGTCCTGCGGATACTCCAGGCTGAACTGCTCAAACACCTGACGGTTGCACATGCGCATACCGGAAGTGGCATCCGTGATACGAACGCCGAAGAGCATTCGAAGCAAACCCTGGAAGAACCGAATTCCCATACGCCGGAGGCCGGTAGACTGAAAGCCTTCGTTTTCGATAAAACGAGAACCAATCACCATATCCAACTGATCGGACTCCATCCGGTCGGCCATCAACTGAAGGAACTTGGCATCGTGCTGACCATCTCCGTCAAACTGAACCGCCAGATCGTACCCGTTCTCCACCGCATAGCGATAGCCGGTCTGGATGGCCCCGCCGATGCCCAGATTGATGGGCAGATTCACCACATTCAGGCCATGCGCTCTGCAAACCTGCAGCGTGGCATCCTTGGAACAATCGTTGATAACCACATAATCAAATCCGGGAGCATTTTCCAGCACATCCTGCACCGTTGTGCAAATGCTCTTTTCTTCGTTGTATGCAGGAATTATGACAAGCTTTTTCATCGTTTCCCTCACAAAGTATTGGATTCCTGACCCTTGGAATACACACGCACCAACTTGCGGGCAATCCATTCCGGCCAAAATTTGCGGAACATCTGATATTCCTCATCACTACGGGCATTGTCCCCAATGATGGCAGAGGTCTCCGACCCCTCATGGATCCGATGGAGCATCAGCACATGATGGCAATACAGGAACGCACCCTTCCGCTTGGACAGCTTTTCCCAAGCTTCCCAATCCTCACAGCTGCGGAATCCCTTGACAAACACCTGCTCCGGCAGATTTTCTCGTGCAAATGTCACCGAAGGGCAGCAGATGGGGCAGCCCATCGACAGCACCCGGCGGCGCATCCACCGGCTGTTGGAAAACAGACCACCACGCAGCGGCAGCAGCATCAGCCGTTTCACCTTCAGCAGAGAATTCTCCAGCACCTCTTTCCCGTTGCGCAGCTCTCCGTAGTCCGTAAAGCAGATGAGCGGCTGCTTCGCCCGCTTCATCCGTTCCAGTACCGTTTCCGCATACTCCGGGCGATAAATATCATCCTGATGGGCAATGGTAATATACGGAGTCTTGCACATGGAATAACCAAAATTCCAATCCTGCGTAATCCCCCCCTCTCCGGGATTGACATACAGGGGAATTTCATGTTTTTCTGCAAGTTTGGAAATATAATCATTAGGCGTTGAAGTCACCATCAGGAGTTCCGAGGTCACCGTCTGCTCTTTCAGAGAGCGAATGCAGTCCTCCAAAAACGGGCTTTCTTTGTACGCACAAATCACAAAGGAATGTTCTTGCACTTGATCAACCTCACACATAACTCATCATCAGCGGCCAGAATCCGGCAAAGAGCAGCACGCCCTCCGTCAGAGCTATGCCCACTCGGAAATACTTCTGGGGAATCGGCATCCAGGTTTTATTGAGCCGTACCTGCATCAACATAGGCAGCAGCACCGGCATCATGTACCGCTCCTGACAGCCGGCAATGGTATCCGCTCCCACTGGCGTAAACGCAATATACATCGCACTGGCCGCCATACAGACGGCGCAGAAGAATGACAGCACCGAGGCCAGCTTGACCCAAATGCCGGTTTTGCGGAGTTCCGTCCGGGCCAATTCCTCTTTGGGACGCTCTGCCACAAACACGATCAGGAACAGCACCAGTGTGGCCATGGCCGTCGGGAATAGACCCTTATACGCCAACAGGCCGATCGCGTTGTTCATCACAACATCCGGCCGGAAATAGGTGCCGAACAGGAAGGTCAACAGCACACGGGTGTAGTTGAGCGGATCACCCAGGATATAGCTGAGCTGCCCCTCTCCGCTGACATCGCTGCCACCTCGGGTGTCTCCATAGCGAGCACCGGAAGTGAACACCAGCGGGCCAATAAAGGTAAATGCCATGAGCAACGCAGCACCAACCACAGCAATTCGATACCACACGAGAGAACGCTTGCTTGCAAACTTCTCTTTTGGCATGAACAGACACATCAGGAACACCGGGAAATAAATCGCCTTAGGCACACAGCCCAGCATCAAGCTTCCCAACATCAAAATCGTATCCTGCAAGCTCAATTTTCGCTCCGGATGCCGATACTCGTCTAGGAAAATGGCTGTGCCCAACGCCAGAAAAGCTGTGCACCAACTGTCATAGCAGTAGTTACCTGCAATAAAAATCAGCGTCGGAATCAGCGCATACAGTCCAATGAGCATACTGCTGCTCCGCAAGCGCTTCATTGCGAAATACAGCACAACCACATACATCAGCACAGTTGCCACGCGTCCTGCCACAAAAGTAGCCGTAAAGGACAAACCAAGTGCACGAGCAATCCAAATACCGGCAGCTGCCGGCATATAAGCGATGTAAAGGATGTGGAACACATCTCCGCCCACCGGTCCAGGCGAACCTCCGTCATAAAGGTCATTGAGCATCTTTGTTTCTGCAAGTGCTGTTTCCAAATCCGGATTGTTGTCCAGCAAGAAGGGGCGCATCAATTCATCCGCCGGAGTAATCCAGCTTTCACCGCCATAGGACAGATCCAAAGCACTGCGATAATGACTTTCGTCATCCCAGCTGACCACCGTAGTTCTTGGCATCATCAGGGCAACCAACAAGCCAACACACAGAATCAAAACCGCCATCATCCGCTCCGGTCGCTGTTCCGCCCCACGGGCAAACACAAGCAAACCACCCAGTGTCGCACCGGCCAGAACAAAATAGACACCGGAATAGAAGGACGGAACCACCACATTCGCAAGGCTAAGAACCAGCCAGAACAGCACGCCTAACAGCACACAGCCAACGAACACCGCAACGCCGATCCAGAACCCCTTGGGGTCCTCCTGATAGTGCTCCCACTTCTTCCGGAACCACTCCTTGATCTGCGTCTTTTTCCATGCCACAAAAACGCACAGCATCCACAAAACAGCAAAAGCCACTACCATCTGCCGCCCGTTCAGAATGCGGATATTCCCGTCAAACAGCTGCCCCATGCGGTCTGTTTTCACCGCAATAGGGTCCAGATCAGAAATACGAATATCCTCTACTCGGAATGCCGTGTCCAAGTCCAACCGGAACGAGGTATACTCTGCATCCGGCAGATCAAACACCAATTCCTTCTGATCAACTCCAGAATAACCAAACATCGAGTAGCCTTCGGTAAATTCGGCACCATCCTGTGCAAAAAACAGCTGATAGCGAATGCCGGGTGTCACCGGCTCTGCCATCTCGACGATCAGACTGCTGACCGTATGTTTGACACCGCTGATCACAATCTGCGGATCAATTCCGTTCGGAATAATCGTTCCCGTTTCGTCCTTGATACTGTCATAATTACTGATAGTCACCTGATCCAACACACTGACACTCTCCTCCGGCTCTTCCAGTATGTAGAAGTCCGGCAAAGTTGCCAGAGAAATCAGCCCAACAGCGATACTCAACACCAGAGCAACCGCTGTTGCGATCCCATATTTTCGATACTTTCGAATGAATTCCATACAATCCTCCACAGAGCTTACGCTTCCGTATTTCCAAAATCAGTGATGCAGGCCTCACTCTTTTCCGGATGATAGGTCGGAACCAACCGGAACATCAGCTCGAGGTAATCATCATTGGTGCGATGACAGGCTGCTTCCAGCTCACCCAACTGTTTCCAGAAGGTTCCCTCATCCATTTCGATGGGGGTCCCAATTAGAATCTTTCGGTTGGGGGTACGCTGCAGTCCCTCTTCCATCATCAACTTTTCTTCGTACAACTTTTCACCGGGACGCAGTCCAGTGTACTCCACCTTGATCTCCGTATCCGGCACATGCCCGGACAACTTGATGAGGTTTCGAGCCAAATCATCAATACGAACCGGATCTCCCATATCCAGAACAAAAATCTCGCCGCCCTTGGCATAAGCGCCCGCCTGAAGCACCAAACCAACTGCCTCCGGTATGGTCATAAAGTACCGGATGATGTCCGGGTGTGTGACGGTCACCGGACCGCCTTCCGCAATCTGCTTTTTAAAGAGCGGGATTACCGAACCATTGCTGCCCAGAACATTGCCAAAACGTACGGCAACAAAGTCTGTCTTACTGGTTTTGTTCATGGTCTGTACAATCATTTCGCACAGACGCTTGGTGGCGCCCATGATGTTCGTGGGATTCACCGCCTTGTCCGTACTGATCATCACAAATTTGCTGCAGCCATATTTACTTGCCGCCAGTGCCGTTTTATAAGTGCCGAACACATTGTTCTTGATTGCCTCGCATGGGCTGGTCTCCATCAACGGCACATGCTTGTGCGCTGCTGCATGGTAAACAATATCCGGACGATACCGGCCAAACACCTGCTCTAACTTCTCCGAATCACGAACGGAACCTATTAAAACCAGCAGATTCAAACTCGGGTCGTTCCGAAGCAACTCCTGCTGAATGTCGTAAGCATTATTCTCATAAATATCAAAGATGATGAGCTGTTTGGGATGGTTTGCCGCAATCTGTCGGCACAGTTCCGAGCCAATCGAACCACCGCCGCCGGTGACAAGAACCACCTTGTTCTGCACATATCCCATAATTTCCTTGGCGTTGACCTGAATGGGTGCACGCCCCAACAAGTCCTCCACCGCTACATCCTTCAGATCGTTGGTCGTGACTTCTCCGCTGACCAGCTGATAAATACCAGGCAAAATCTTCAGTTCGCAGCAGGTTTCCTTGCAAATGTGCAGGATATCCCGTTTTTCCTCCGGAGATGCCGTCGGAATGGCAAAAATAATCTGCTCGATATGGTAACGCTCGACCGCACCCATGATATCGTCTCGCCCGCCAACCACCGGAACTCCGCACAGGAACTTGCCCTTTTTCTTTGCGTCATCATCAATCACACAGCAGACACGGCGGCGAATCTGACGGGAATGATTCAGTTCATTGACGATCATGCGCCCGGCATCACCGCCGCCAATAATCATCACTTTGACCGGCTGCACGGTATTGGACAAATCCATATCATGGAACAAAAGCCGCACCAGACGGTACGAAAAGCGAATTCCTACAATCGCAAATGTTTGCAATACGGCGCCGATGGCAAAATAGGACACCGGCATACGCCAAATGACCGGTGCATGGATCAATGCCAAGCGAGAGGTCGCAATATGCGCCATCGTTGAAAGAAAACAGGCGATGACACACCGCACCAACTCATTGCTGCCCGCAAACTGCCACAGACTGCTGTACAGGCGCATGAAGACAAAGATCAAGATCGTAACAACTGTAAAGCCCGGCACACCCCGAACCCAGCCATCAAGGAAATAGGATGGGATCTGCGACGCTTTACAATCAAAACGAAACCACAACGCAAAAAGATATGCCAGATTGATCGCAAACACATCAAAGACTGCGAGTGCGACGGGGACCATATGCGCACTCGCCACACGGTGCTGTTTCCCCTTCATTTCATTGGTGCATTTCACTTTTGAGCACTTCTTTCTTTTCAATATCAGTCACGTCAGAGCTAATATGACAAATTATTTTATCATATTAAAACTTTCTTCGCAAGGTATAGTCTTTTTTACGGTTCTTAAGTTTTATTTCAAATCATGAAACAACACAAAAAAAGAACACCCGCCGAAACAGGTGTTCTTTGGAGGCACCACCCGGAATCGAACCGGGGCTCAAGGTTTTGCAGACCCGTGCCTTACCGCTTGGCTATGGTGCCATATGGAAAACTGGAGCAAGAAGTGTTGCTCCAGTTTCGTTTGGAGCGGAAGACGAGGCTCGAACTCGCTACCTCCACCTTGGCAAGGTGGCGCTCTACCAGATGAGCTACTCCCGCAAAATTCTCGCAGAAACTTCTGCGAGATGGTGCCTCCGATCGGAATCGAA